>NZ_JBSFMT010000087.1:0-38222 GCF_053599695.1 Streptomyces sp. NPDC000878
CTCCTGGACGCGGGGGCCCGTGAGCGCTTGGGCGACTGGGAACGGATCGCCGCGGAGACGGTGGCCATCCTCCGGCTCGAAGCGGGCCGCTACCCAACCTCACGGCGCCGTCCGGGCCGGCAGCACGGCAACGGCGCAGGCAGCTTCGTGCAGGAGAGCGCGCACGACCTCGCCCCACTCCGTACCGGGCTCGCGTCCCACCACGATCAGTGCGGCGCTCTCGGCGTGGTGCAGGAGCGCATCCCGTACCCGGGCGCTGTCGAGGCGAAGCTGATGGTGGCGTCGGAAGGATCTCGGGCGTCCATGCCGAGAAGGACCTTCCCGGCGCCGTGTGCGGACGCGTGTCCGTCCGGAACGAGCACCAGCGGACGGAACACACGCATCGGCAGACCGTGCAGCCGCGCCTCCCGTTCCGCCCAGTCGACCGCGGAGCGGCTGCGCGCCGACGGGTCGGTACCGGCAAGGACCACTGGGTCCATCGCGGTCGGCCTTTCCGGGCGGTGGGACGAGCCGCTTCGCCGCCCAGCCTGGCGTACGCCTTCGCGTCGGGGCAGGGGCCCAACGGTCCCGCAGGCCGTGTATCCGGGCCGGCCCGGACCAAGGACACACGGGAGAACTCTTCTGTGAGGGCCCGTCGGCCCACGCGCCCGGCGCTCGGCCCCGACGCCCCGACCTGCCTGCCATCATGCGGCCGAGGGCCGCCGCCGGGTCCACGACCCGTCATCGTGCCGGCTCAGCGGGCCGAAGCGGACACGGGCCGTACGGCCGGTGTATCGGTCGGATCCTCGGGCCACCGGGGTCGAACGTCGAAGGCGTCGGACAGGCCCGTGCAGCGGAGGATCCGCAGGAGCCGGGCGCTGTCCGTGACCAGCCGCAGCCGGCCGCGCCGAGCCCGCGCGCGATTCCGCGCCCGGCACAGCACGCCCAGCCCGGCGCAGTCGATGAAGGACACGGTACGAAGATCGAGCACCAGGTCAGGGGACCGGTCGGCGGTCAGCGCGTCCAGGCGTGCCGTGAGCGCGGGCACCGTCAGGATGTCGATCTCGCCCTGCAGGGCGAGGACTGTCGTGCCACCGGATGTGTAGTGAGAGCCGAATGGTGTGGACCTCGTGTGGTTAGCGGCCATGAGGAGAGAAAAGCGGGGCCGTCGGGGCGCGTGGAAGGGCTGTTCGGTCCCTGTTCGGACGGGTCGGTCGGCCCTCTCCGCGCCGTCGAACCGAAGGCCGGGGCCGTCCGGCGGGCGATGGGGCCGGACGGCCCAAGCGGAGCAGGCGATTACCGGACAAGCTGGATGCGTGGGGCATTCTCAGTACTCGAAATGGATGGGGAGGAGCGTCATGAAAGGCTTCGTCTTCCACGGCCCCGGGCAGTCCGCCTGGGAGGAGGTCCCGGATCCGGCCGTCAAGGAACCCACCGACGCCATTGTGAGGGTCGGTGCCGTCACCATCTGCGGCACGGACCTGCACATCCTCAAGGGCGACGTCCCCGAGGTACGACCGGGCACGGTCCTCGGACACGAGGCCGTCGGCGAGATCGTCGAGGTCGGCGGCGACGTGCGGACCGTACGTCCGGGCGACCGTGTGCTGGTCTCCTGCATCAGCGCCTGCGGACGCTGCCGCTACTGCCGCGAGAGCAGCTACGGCCAGTGCCGGGGCGGTGGGGGCTGGATCCTCGGCCACCTGATCGACGGCACCCAGGCCGAGTACGTTCGCGTCCCCTACGCCGACCTGTCCGTGCACGCCCTGCCCGGCGCGGTCGAGAGCAAGGACGCCGTCCTGCTCGCGGACATCTTCCCGACCGCCTACGAAGTGGGCGTCCTCAACGGCAAGGTACGTCCGGGCGACACCGTCGCCGTCGTCGGAGCCGGTCCCATCGGACTCGCGGCGATCGCCACGGCGCGCCTGTTCTCGCCCGAGCGGATCGTCGCCGTCGACCTCGCCGCGCCCCGGCTGGAGGCCGCCAAGCGGCTGGGCGCCGACGCCGTGGCCGACGCCCGCGAGGACCCCGAACAGCTGATCGCCGACCTCACCGACGGGCTCGGCGCGGACGTCGTCATCGAGGCGGTGGGCGTGCCGGAGAGCTTCGAACTGTGCACGCGCATGGTGCGGCCCGGCGGTCACGTGGCCAACGTCGGAGTCCACGGCAAGCCCGCCACGCTGCACCTGGAAGACCTGTGGATCAAGAACGTGACCATCACCACCGGACTCGTGGACACCCACTCCACGCCCACGCTGCTGCGCATGGCCGCCGCCGGCCGGCTGCCCACGGCACAGCTGGTCACCCACACCTTCCCGCTGGAGCGCATGGAGGAGGCGTACGACGTCTTCGCCCGCGCCGCCGACACCGGCGCCCTCAAGGTGGTGCTCGGCGGGCCGTCGCACGAGGAGGTCGCCGTCCGGGCGACCTGACGAAAGGACGTGACGGGCCATGCCCGAACAGACACAGGCGAACGGGACGCAGGGCTCGCCCTCGGGTGACCTGGGCCGTCGGCTCGCCGCACGCCGCGTTCAACTCGGGCTGACACGAGAGGAGACGGCCGCTCGGGCGGGCATGGCCGCCAGCTATGTGACGCACCTGGAACAGCACCCCGATGCCACGCCCGGTCGAGGCGCACTGCTCACGCTGGCGACAGCACTGCAGACCACGGTCTCGGCGCTCACCGGCGGTGATGCCGATATGCCACCCGGTCCTGGACGGGCCGGGTACGCCCCCGAATTCACCGAGCTGAGCCCGGCCGAGTGCGCTGAACTGCTGTCGACGCACGGCGTCGGAAGGCTCGGGGTGACCACAGCGCTCGGGCCGATGATCGTCCCGGTCAACTACAGCGTCGTCGATGACACGATCGTCTTCAGAACCGCCCCCGGGGCGACGCCGTCGCTCGCCTCCGGCGGCCCGGTCGCCTTCGAGGTCGACCGGATCGACGACGCCTTCAGCCAGGGCTGGAGCGTGCTGGCGCGCGGGTACGCGCGCACCGTGACGGACACGGGTGAAGAGCGTCGGCTCGCGGAGCGGGCATACAGCGAGCCATGGGCCGGGGGTCGGCGCGACGTGTGGGTGCGCATCGAACCGTATGCCGTCACGGGACGACGCATCGTGGTCTGAACAGGGTCCTTCTCCGGAAGCCGGGACCGATGGCCCCTGGCTGGGGACGCCTGCGCCATTCGACGATGGACAGTGCCAGTACCGCGATGACCAGGTGAGAGACGAGAAGGCAGATGGACGCCAACGACGGATTCCGCGAACTCGACCGGCAGGAGTGCCTGGGCCTGCTGGCCGGGGTGCCTGTGGGGCGCATCGTGTACACACGGCAGGCGTTGCCCGCCGTCCTGCCGGTCAACTTCTGCCTCGACCGCGACGGTGCGGTGCTGGTGCGCACGTCGGCCTCGTCGGAACTGGTGAGCGCGATCGAAGGAGCCGTGGTCGCCTTCGAGGCCGACGTCGTCTACGCCACCGCACACTCCGGCTGGAGCGTCGTGGTCATGGGGCCGGCCACCCTCGTGACCGACCCCGGCGAGCACGCACGGCTGCTGCGGACCGGGCCGCGTTCCTGGGTGCCGGCGCCGCAGGAGGTCTTCGTGCGCATCGCCCCGGAGCTGGTCACCGGACGTGAACTCGTCGGCGGACGCACCTTGTACGGCGTACACCTTCCTTCTTGAACCTCAGGCACCACGTCTTTGAGGCCCCCATCACTCTGCCTCGTCCCGGACCGAACGGCCCTTGGAACAAGGGCCGTTCGGCGTTTCTCCGGGTCTCCCGGCTCCTGCCCGAGGTGCCGGCCCACGAGGAGCATCGTTCGAGGAGGCCGGTGCGTTCGTCGAGCGTCGCTTCCGCCGAACGGTCACTCGAAGAAGGGACGGGTACGGCCATGACCACGCATCACACAGTCGTCGGAGTGGACGGCTCGCTGAATTCCGTACGGGCCTTGGACTGGGCCGAGGCCGAGGCGGTACGACACGGCACCGGACTGCGCGTGCTGTACGCGGTCCCCGACCGTGACGAGGCCGCACCGGTCCTGCGTTACGCCGTGTCGCGCATCCACGCACGGCATCCGGAACTGCTCGTCGAGACCGTCGCGGCGGAGGGCGGCGCGGTGCCGGCGTTGGTGCGCGAGAGCGCGGACGCGGCGGTCACCGTCGTGGGAACACGCGGCATGGGCACGTTGACCGGCCTGGCGTTCGGTTCGGTGAGCCTGAGGCTGGCCGCGCTCACGCAAGGACCGCTCCTGGTCGTCCGTGGGGACCGCCCGTACGACGATGGGCGGGACGTGCTGCTCGGCCTGGCGGACGACACGGATGCGGCTGCGGCGGCGTACGCCTTCCAGGAGGCCGAGCGGCGCGGTGCGAACCTCCGTGTTCTGCATTCCTGGAGCCATCGGCACGTCACCCCCGAACTTCCCTCGCTCGTGCCGGCCCGCAGTCCGGGGCAGGAACGGCTGTCCAGGGAGGCCCGGGCCGAGGAGGCCGTACCCCGTTACGCCCTCACCCGTCTGCAGGACCAGCATCCGGACGTGACGGTCGAGACCCACACGGTCCGCGCCGCTCCCGCGGACGAGCTGCTGGCCGCGACCCGGGAGGCCGCAGTGGTCGTCATCGGCGCCCGCCGCGGTACGAACGTGCTCGGCCCGCGCCTGGGCCCGGTCGCCCACACACTGCTGCACCGGGCGCACTGTGCCGTGGTCGTCGTCCCCCACGGATGACCGGCCCGCCGCCAGGCCGTCACACACATTTCAGAAGGAGGCCCGCTCATGCCCCGTGCCGTTGCCGTCGGTCTTGACGGTTCGTACGAAAGTCTGGCCGCGGCCGAGTGGGCCGCGCGTGAGGCCGCGATGTACGGGATCCCTCTCCGAGTCGTGCACGCGGGGGAGCAACAACCCCACGACTACGTGCCGTTCGCCGGCCATCCGGTTCCCCCGCCGGAAGCGGACCGGACCGCGCACCTGCTGACCGAGACGAAGGCCCGGCTGGCCCATCGCCACTCCGGGGTACGGGTGAGTGCCGAGCAGGTCGCCGGCCGGCCGGTGCCGGTGCTGGTCGCCGTCGCGAGGGAAGCCGAACTCCTGGTGCTCGGATCGAGGGGCCCCGGCACAGTGGCGGGGGCCCTGCTGGGCTCCGTGGCGATGGCCGTGGTGGCTCGGGCGGAGCAGCCGGTCGTGCTGGTCCGCGCCGATGAGGAAGGCGGGCAGGAACGTCGGACGTCGGCTTTCGGCGGGTCCGGTGACACGACGCCGTACCGCGATGTCCTGCTGGGACTGGATCTGCGCGCCCCCGACGGCCGTGTTCTGGAGTTCGCGTTCGACGCCGCGTCCAGACGGGCCACCGGACTGCACGTGGTCCATGGCGGCGAACCCGCCGCTGACGCACGGCAGAGGCCGGCCGACGTGCTCCGCCCTTGGCAGGACAAGTACCCGGGGATCGAAGTGACGGCTGAGGCCGTGATCGGCGACGCAGGTGCGCACCTGGTCGACGCCTCGCGTGACGCGTCGCTGGTCGTCGTGGGACGCCGTGGCCGGGAGGGCCCGCTCGGCCTGCACATCGGCCCGGTGGCACACGCCGTCCTGCGGCACGCGGTCGCACCGGTCGCCGTGGTCCCGCACGACTGACGGCGTTCAGGCCGACGCGGTCGGATCGTTGGCTGTGAGGCGAACCCCGGTGACCAGATCCGGGCTGATGCGGACGGCGTGATCCATCCTCTGCGACGCCCACGGACGTAACAAAGCCCGATAGCGGGCCAGTTCCCGCGCGTCGGTGACCAGCCGTGCATAGCCCGTGACGACGACGCTCCAGCCGATGTGGGTGTCGGGGTCGATGTCGTCGGCCTCGTAGGCGACGACGGCCCCCTCACCCCCGTTCTGCTGGGCGTACCGGGTCAGCGTGGCGTCACCGTGGGTGCGGATCACGATGTCGCCGTCGACCAGGACGTGGTTGACCGGGCGGATGGTCGGCAGCGCGAGCCGGGTGAAGACGATCCGCCCAAGAGACACGCTTCCCAGGAGCCGCAGCGCCTCGACGCCGTCCAACTCGACGCTCCTGCGCGTCTCTGAGGCATTCGGCGAGGCGTCGTCGGCCATGGCGGGTTTCCGTATCGTCGGGTCGGTCACGGAGCGGCACCGCGGGGGATCGGTGCCGCTCCTGGATCCAGTGTCTCTCGGGCCACGCTGTTCCCCCAGGTGCCGATGGTCCCCACCGTGGGCCGGACGGCCCCGTGTCGTGGGTGGCCTACCGGCGGTGCATCGTTTCCAGGGCGGCGGCCAGTACGTGGGGGTCGTGGTGGCCCTTGTAGACCTGGGGCGGTCGCCTGTCCAGCTTCAGGAGCTGCGTCACCGCTGTCCAGGCGGTGCGCACGGAGTACTCGACGGTGAAGACGACGTCGTCGGGTACCTCGGCGAACTGCCCGATGAAGGCGAGGTTGGCCGACCCTTCCGGTACCACTCGGGGACGGTCGTCGCGGCGGCGGGCCAGGAACTGGCTGGTGATGTACGGCATCACGCAGGGCACGACGGTGGAGGTCTCCAGGATCCGGGCCGCTGTCGGCTCGTCGAAGGGAAGGTGGTGCAGGACCTCTTCGAGGATCTCGCGGCCGGTGCACATCGTCATCGGTTTGGGCGTGTGGTTGCCCGCGCGGCCGGGGAACAGGCCGTAGCCCCACCAGACGGAGACTCCCTCGGGCTGGTCGCGGTAGACGGGTTGGCGGTTGGCGACGACGGTGAGCAGCCAGTTGGATTCGGTGAAGGTCATCAATCCGCCCTTGCCGGTCTCGCGGCCACTGAACTCCGTGAGCGCCTCCAGGAAGGCGGGGTCCCTTGTGGTGACCGTGAACGACTCCCACCGGGAGTCCTTGACGTGCTTGTCGAAGACGGCGGGGTCGCCGAAGTCGTCGCGGCCACGGGCCAGTCGGTGCCACAGCAGCCAGGCGTCCGAGCTGTGCGGGGCCGGCGGAGGCGCGGAGGTGTGCGAGCCGAGGCTGGAGGCGTCGGTCATGGAGCCGTTGGTGACGAGGACCAGGTCCTCGGGCGCGACGGTGATCTCCTTGTCGAAACCGCCCTGGTTCAGATAGATGGTCTCGACCGTGCCGTGTCCGGCGCCCGGGGCGAAGCCCAGGTCGGTGACGTGGCAGCCGGTGTGGACGGTGACGCCGTGCTCGCGGAGCCAGGCGGTCAGGGGCAGGACGATGGAGTCGTACTGGTTGTAGCGGGTCCGGTGGATGCCCGACATGGAGGCGAACTCGGAGAACAGGTGGATGAAGCGCCTGAGGTAGCGGCGGAACTCGATGGCGCTGTGCCAGGGCTGGAAGGCGAACGTGGTGCACCACATGAACCAGAAGTTGGTCGTGAAGAAGTGCTCGCCGAAGCAGTCGGTGATCCTCTTGCCGTCCAGGTGCCCTTCAGGGGTGGCCAGGCAGCGGACCAGTTCCAGCCGGTCGCGTTCGGAGAACCCCATCGTGGTCGTGTCGACGATCTTGCCGTCCCCGTCGACGAGCCGGGCGATGTCGTCCCAGGCGAAGTCCTCGTGTCCGGCCAGGATCTCCTCGGTCACGGAGACGGCGGGGTCGTCGAGAGTGGGGATGCCGGACAGCAGGTCGTACGTGCAGCGGAACTCGGCCTCGAACATGCGCCCGCCGCGCATGGTGTAGCCGGTGTCCGGCGTGCCGCCCGCGTCGAGGCTGCCGCCGAGGGTCCGCTGTTCCTCGAAGAGGTGGATGTCGGAACCCTTGAAGCCGCCGTCGCGGATCAGGAACGTCGCCGCGGCCAGTGCCGCGATTCCGCTGCCCACCAGATATGCCTTCGCCATCACACAACTCCTCGTGCTCGCCGGTCGATCGGGAACCGTGCCTCCCACGATTTCCTGCCGCCAGGTCGTGCGTCAGTGGGCCGTTGGTCGCTTCACGGGGCCGGACGGCCCACCGCGGCCTGGGCCTGGTGGCCCGGTCGACGGGTTGTCACCGACCGGGCCACTCTCGTCGCTTCGCCACTGCGGAATCACGCGGTGCGGGGGGCTTCCGGGGTTCCACTGCGCCATGGAGGCGCTGTCGTCCGGTGCTTGTCGTCCCAGACATGTGCGGCCTTGTCGGTCTGGCGGCGCAGCCGGTCCTGGAGCCGGTCGACGACCTCCGTGCCCGTCGCCTCCTCGGCGTTCGCCACCACCTGTCGGCTGCCGATGCGCAGGTCGGCAGTGGCCGACCACGGGTGGCCGGCGTGGTGGGCGGTCGTTCGCACGATGTGCACCTCGCCGGTGACGGCCGGCAGGCCAGGCCTGCCGACGACGGCATCGATCTTCGTACGGGCGTATGCCAGGGTCTCCTCGTCCACGGCGCCGTCGGCGCGCAGCCGAACCATGGGAGTCTCCTGGGTGTTGTCGGTGGTCATGGGGGTCCTTCCGTCGGGGCGTCAGAAGATGTGGTGCGGTTCAGGCCGTGATGTCGGGCAGCCACAGGTCCGGGCCGAAGACCTCGTAGTGGATGCGTCGCGCGGGAACCCCGGCGCCGAGCAGCTGTCCGCGTACCTCCCGCATGAAGGGCAGCGGGCCGCACAGGAACACCGTGGCGTTGGCGGGGAGTCGCGTTCCGCTCAGGTCCATCAGACCTGTGTGGGCGTCGGGTTCCTCCGGTCCGGGGCGCTCGTACCAGAAGACGGCCCGGGCTCCCCGCAGTTGCCCGACGAGGTCGTGCGTCTCGGTCCGCAGGGCGTGGTCGGCGGGGGAGCGGTCGGCGTGCAGGACCAGTACCGGGCGGATGGAACGGAGGGCGGCGAGGCGGGCAAGTATGCCGGTCATGGGGGTGCAGCCGATGCCGGCCGAGACCAGCACGACCGGGGTGGTCGCATCCACCGGGTCGTCGAGGAAGACATCGCCGAACGGCGCGGACAGCAGCAGTTCGTCCCCCTCACCGACGTGGTCGTGCAGCAGGGTGGAGACCTCGCCGTCCGGCCCGTCGGCGTCCGCTGTCACCCGCTTCACGGTGATCCGCCGCAGGTCTCCGCCCGGGGCCGAGGACAGGCTGTACTGGCGCAGCTGGTGCACGCCGTCGGCCATGCGCACACGGACGCTCACGTACTGGCCCGCGCGGGCCCGCGGTGCGTGTCCGCCGTCCGCCGGGCTGAGCACGAAGGACACGACGTCGGGGGTCTCGGTACGGCGCTCGACGACCGTCCAGGGCCGCCAGATCCCACCGGGCTGGACGCCCGCGTCCTGGTAGAGGAGGGCCTCCCGGCTGATCAGGGCCCCGGCCATCAGCCAGTAGACCTCGTCCCAGGCGGCCGACACCTCCGGGGTGACCGCGTCGCCGAGAACCTCGGCGATCGCGCCGAACAGGTACTTGTGGACGATCGTGTACTGGTCGTCGGTGACGCCGACGGCGGCGTGCTTGTGGGCGATCCGGGACAGCAGGGCGTCCGGCCGCGCCTCGGGGTTCTCCAGCAGCGCGCCGGCGAACCCGGCGATCGAACCGGCCAGTGCCCGGCGCTGGACGCCGCTGGCCTGGTTGCCGCGGTTGAACATTCCGTCGAGCAGTTCCGGCCGGTCGTGGAACATCGAGGCGTAGAAGCGGGTGGTGATCTCGTCGAGCGCTCCGGCCACGGCGGGCAGAGTGGCCCGTACGAGGGCGGCGGATTCCGCGGACAGCATGAAAGCTCCTGGGAGGGCGGGGTGGGGGAGAGGGAAGGGGCTCGGTCGGTTCGGCTCAGTTCGTGGGCACGGTGGTGCCGGTCGCCGCGCCATGGCCGTAAAAGGCCGTACGCATCAGCTCCCGCATGTCGTCGAGCATCGGCATCCGCGGGTTGGCGGGCGCGCACTGGTCCTCGTAGGCGTTGAGGGCCTGTCGGGGCAGGGCGTCGAGGAAGGCGCGCTCGTCGACGCCGAGAGCCCGGAAGGTCGGTTCGATGCCCACGGTGTCGCGGAGCCGCTCCACGGCCGAGGCGAGTGACTCGACGCCCTCGGCCGGGGTGGCGGCGGGCAGACCGAGGGTGCGGGCGATGTCCTGGAAGCGTTCGGGGGCGCGGTAGCTCTCGTACTTGGGCCAGCCGGTGAGCTTGGTGGGGACGGTGCCGTTGTAGCGGATGACGTGCGGCAGGAGCACGGCGTTGGTGCGGCCGTGTGCGACGTGGAAGGTGGCGCCGAGGGTGTGGGACATGGCGTGGACGATGCCGAGGAAGGCGTTGCCGAACGCCATGCCCGCGATGGTCCCGGCGTTGTGCATCTTCTCCTGAGCCTGCGGCCGGGCCGCGCGGTCGTTGACCGCGGCCTCGACGTTGTCGAAGATCATCCGGATCGCGTGCAGTGCCAGGCCGTCGGTGAAGTCGTTGGCGTAGACGGACACGTACGCCTCGATGGCGTGGGTGAGGGCGTCGAAGCCGCTGTCGGCCGCGAGAGCCGGGGGCAGATCGGCGGTGAGGAGCGGGTCGATGATGGCCACGCTGGGGGTGAGCGCGTAGTCGGCCAGCGGGTACTTCTTGCCGGTGGCGGGGTCGGAGATGACGGCGAACGGGGTGACCTCGGCGCCGGTGCCGGAGGTGGTGGGGATGCACACCAGGCGGGCCAGCCTGCCGAG
Organism: Streptomyces sp. NPDC000878; assembly: GCF_053599695.1. Lineage (NCBI taxonomy): Bacteria > Bacillati > Actinomycetota > Actinomycetes > Kitasatosporales > Streptomycetaceae > Streptomyces > Streptomyces sp. NPDC000878. The sequence goes on from NZ_JBSFMT010000087.1 coordinate 10,540, forward strand.
GACGGGGAAGCGGAAGGCCCGCTTGCGGATGTCGGAGAACTTGTGCCGCATGTCGGCGAAGTCGACGTCCTTGCCTTCGGCCTGCTGCTCGTACAGCAGCCACATCACCTTGGCCGCGTCCATGGGAGAGCCGCCGCCGAGAGCGATGATCGTGTCGGGGCGGAAGTCGCCCATGAGACGGGCGCCGCGCCGGACGGAGTCGATGCTCGGCTCGGGTTCGACGTTGTCGATGACCTGGACGGTGACCGGCTCCCGGCGCCGGCGCAGTACGCGCTCGACCCGGTCGACGAGGCCGAGGCGGGTCATGGTCGCGTCGGTGACGACGGTGACGCGGTGGATGTCCGGCATCGAGGTGAGGTAGCGGATGGACTGCGGCTCGAAGTAGATCTTCGGCGGGACCTTGAACCACTGCAGGTTGTTGCGGCGCACCGAGACCCGCTTGACGTTCAGCAGTTGGGCGGCGGAGACGTTGTTGGACACCGACGTGCTGCCCCAGGAGCCGCAGCCCAGGGTCAGAGACGGCAGCAGGCTGTTGTAGATGCCGCCGATCGCGCCTTGCGAGGACGGGGCGTTGACGATGATCCGTACGGTCTTCATGCGCCGTCCGTACGCCTCCGCGAGGGCGGAGTCCTGGGTGTGGATGACGGCGGTGTGCCCCTGGCCGTGGAAGGCGACCATGTCGGCGGCCAGGTCGAAGCCCTGTTGTTCGGAGCCGGCGCGCAGGACGGCGAGGACCGGGCAGAGCTTCTCGCGGGTCAACGGCTCGTCCGGGCCGACCCGTTCGGCCTCGACGAGGATGAGCGACGTGTCCTGCGGTACGGAGAAACCGGCCCGCTCGGCGATCCATGCCGGACTCTGTCCGACGGCCGCGGAGTTGACCTTGGGCTCGCAGCCCGCGCCCGCGGTGCCGGCCGGGAACAGGAACGCCTCCAGCTTCGCCTTCTCCTCGGCGGTGGCCAGGTGGGAATGCAGGGTGCGGAACTCGGCGAGGACCGCGTCGTAGATCTGCTCGTCCAGGATGACGGCCTGTTCGGAGGCGCAGATCATGCCGTTGTCGAACGACTTGGACAGCACCAGGTCGTTGACGGCCCGGCGTACGTCCGCGCTCTGGTGGACGTAGGCAGGCACGTTGCCGGCGCCGACGCCCAGGGCGGGCTTGCCGGCCGAGTACGCGGCCTTGACCATGGCGTTGCCGCCGGTGGCGAGGATCAGTGAGACGCCCGGGTGCCGCATCAGGGCACCGGTCGCCTCGACGGACGGGGTCTCGATCCACTGCACGCAGTGCTCCGGCGCACCCGCGGCGACCGCCGCGTCGCGCACGGTGCGGGCTGCCTGCGCGCTGCAGCGCTGGGCGGAGGGATGGAAGGCGAACACGACCGGGTTGCGGGTCTTCAGTGCCATCAGCGCCTTGAAGACGGTGGTGGACGTCGGGTTGGTGACCGGGGTGACCGCACACACCACGCCGACCGGCTCGGCCACCTCGGTCATGTCGTCGATGTCGTCGCGGGCGATGACGCCGACGGTCTTCATCGGGCCCATGCTGTGCGTGACGTACTCGCAGGCGAACATGTTCTTGGCGGCCTTGTCCTCGAAGACGCCTCGCCCGGTCTCCTCCACCGCGAGCCGCGCGAGTTCGGTGTGCTGGTCCAGGGCGGCGACCGAAGCCTTCTTCACGATGTGGTCGACCTGTTCCTGATCGAGCGCCTCGTAGTCGGCGAGTGCCTTGAGCCCGTTTGTCACCAGGCGGTCCACCGCGATGGAGATGTCGGACGGCGCGGCGGTGGGTTCGGTGGTCGCGCTGCGGTCGTCGTGGCGGGTCATGGGGGTGAGCCTCCGTCGGTCGTTGGGGGCGCCGCACGGGTGGCGGCGCGGAGAGCGGTACTGCGGGGGTGGGACGGGTGCCGTTCCCACCAGCAGCGTCTCTCGTCAGCGGTGGTCAGCCCCAGGACCTGTTGGTCCCTTCGCGGGGCCGACCGGCCCCGAGGCGATACGGACGGTCAGCCTGTTGACGACGCCCACCACACCGTCCACCCGAAACGTCAGCCCGATCACGAGCGGAAGGTCTCCGATGTGCTCCAACGCCCCTTCCAGCGTCGCCATCCCGTCGCGAACCGAGACGGCCACACCGTGGTACGGCCGGCCGAGGGCGTGCGGCAGCACCTCGTCGCGGATCTCCCGGCGGACCTCGTCGTCCGTGCGCAGGAAGACACGCAGCAGGTCGCGCCGGGTGGCGATGCCGATCAGCCGGTCCTCCTCGTCCACGACCGGAAGGCGCTCGACGCCGTGACGCTCCATCACACGCGCGGCGTCCGCGATCCGCTGTTCCGGGTGCACGGTGATCGCGGGCGTGGACATCAGCTCCTGCGCCGTGACGCTGTGGGCCTGCGAGGACCGGGCCGCCTGACGGTGGATCAGATCGGTCTCCGAGATCACTCCGACGACCTTGTCGTCCTCGTCCACCACGGGCAGCCCACTGATCCGGTGCCGGTCCAGCAACCGCAGAACGTCCTTGAACGAAGTGTCCCGGCGGGCCTCGACGACCTCATGGGTCATCACCTCACCGACGATGCGGATCATGTGTCCCACCTCCCCGTCACCTGCTGTCGCTTGTTCCCGACTCGGGAAGCGCGGCCCGTCCGGCCTCCAGCCTCGCGACCGGGACCCGGAACGGCGAGCAGGAGACGTAGTCCAGGCCGGCCGCGTGGAAGAAGTGGACGGAGTCGGGGTCCCCGCCGTGTTCGCCGCAGACGCCGATCTTCAGGTCGGGGCGTGCGGCGCGGCCCTCGTCGACCGCGATCCGCACCAGCCGGCCCACACCGTCACGGTCGAGGGTCTCGAAGGGCGAGGTGGCGAAGATGCCCTTGTCGAGGTAGGCGGAGAAGAACGCCGCCTCCACGTCGTCGCGGGAGAAGCCCCAGGTGGTCTGGGTGAGGTCGTTGGTGCCGAAGGAGAAGAACTCCGCCTCCTCGGCGATCTTGCCGGCGGTGAGCGCGGCGCGGGGCAGCTCGATCATGGTGCCGACCGGGCAGCGCACGGGAATGCCGGACTCCTCGGAGACCTCGGCCAGAACGCGCTCCACCTCGGCCCGCTCGATGCGCAGCTCCTCGACGGCACCGACCAGTGGCACCATGATCTCGGCCTTGGGGGAGCCCCCGGCCCGGGTGCGTGCCACGACCGCCTCGGCGATCGCCCGCACCTGCATGGCCACCAGCCCCGGGACGACCAGGCCCAGGCGGACACCGCGCAGCCCGAGCATCGGGTTCTCCTCGTGCATACGGCTGACCGCTGCGAGGAGTTCGGTGTCGTGCGGGTCGGGCCGCTCACCACGGGCCTCGACGGCGGCGACGCGCACGGCGAGTCCGGTGCGGTCGGGCAGGAACTCGTGCAGGGGCGGGTCGATGAGCCGGATCGTGACCGGCAGACCGTCCATCGCCTCCAGGATGCCGATGAAGTCCCGCCGCTGGAGCGGCAGCAGCGCGCTCAGCGCCTTCTCCCGCTCGGCCCCGTCGTGGGCCAGGATCATCGCCTCGACCAGCTTGCGGCGCTCTCCCAGGAACATGTGCTCGGTGCGGCACAGCCCGACGCCCTGCGCGCCGAACCGCCGGGCGCGGGCGGCGTCCTCGGGGGTGTCGGCGTTGGCCCGCACCTCCAGCCGCCGGGCGCCGTCGGCCCGTTCCATGGCACGGGCCACGGCCTCGACCAGCCCGGCCGACTTCTCGCCCGTCTCGAAGTACCGCATCACCGCGGAGTCCACCAGCGGAGCGGTGCCCAGGTACACGGCGCCCTCGGACCCGTCGACGGAGATGACCGTGCCCTCGTCCACGACCGTGTCACCCACGGTGAAGCGACGCGCCGCCGTGTCGACGGTGAGTTCCTCGGCACCGCACACGCACACCGTGCCCATGCCACGCGCAACCACGGCCGCGTGGCTGGTCTTGCCGCCGCGGCTGGTGAGGACCGCCTGGGCGGCGATCATGCCCGGCAGGTCGTCGGGGGTGGTCTCCTGGCGTACGAGGACGACCTTCTCGCCCGTGGCGGCCCGGCGGACCGCTTCGGCGGAGTCGAACACCGCCGCGCCCACGGCCGCACCCGGCGAGGCGGGCAGTCCGTGCGCGAGCGCCTCGCCGACGGCCGAGGCGTCGAACCGGGGGAACATCAGCCGGGCGAGGCCGTCCCCGCCGACCCGTGCCAGGCCCTCGTCTGGGGTGATCAGCTTCTCGTCGGCCAGTTCCGCGGCGATGGCGAACGCCGCCTCGGCGGTGCGCTTGCCGACCCGGGTCTGCAGCATCCACAGCCGGCCCTGCTCGATGGTGAACTCGATGTCGCACAGATCCCGGTAGTGCGTCTCCAGCGTGCCCATGTGACCGCGCAGTTGCCCGTACGAGACCGGGTCCAGTTCCTCCAGGGCGGTCAGCGCAACGGTGTTGCGGATGCCGGCGACGACGTCCTCACCCTGGGCGTCGACCAGGTAGTCGCCGTACAGGCCGGGCCGTCCCGTGGCCGGGTCGCGGGTGAAGGCGACGCCGCTGCCGGAGTCGGCCCCGAGGTTGCCGAAGACCATGGTCTGCACATTCACGGCGGTGCCCAGGTCGTCCGGGATGTGCTCGCGGCGGCGGTACAGCCGGGCGCGTTCGCCCCGCCAGGACTCGAAGACGGCCAGGACCGCCCGGCGCAGCTGCTCGGCCGGGGACTGGGGGAAGTCCTCACCGGTCTCCCGGCGGATCAGTTCCTTGTACGTCCCGACCAGCCCGGCCAGGTCCGCCGCGTTCAGGCCCAGGTCGTTCGTCGCCCCCCGCTCTCGCTTGAGGCCGGCGATGGCGTCCTCGAACAGCGAGCTGTCGACACCCATCACCGTGCTGCCGAACATCTGCACGAGACGACGGTAGGAATCCCAGGCGAACCGTTCGTTCCCGGAGACCTTCGCCAGACCCAGCACGGAGTCGTCGCCCAGGCCGATGTCGAGGATCGTCTCCATCATGCCGGGCATGGAGAACCGCGCCCCGGAGCGCACGGACAGCAGCAACGGGTCGTCGGGCTGCCCCAGCAGCCGTCCCGCGGTCTGCTCCAGGGCGGCGAGGTGGGCGGAGATCTCGCCCGCCAGAGTCTCCGGCTCGGTGCCGTCGGTGAAGAAGGCCCGGCAGGCCTCGGTGGTGACGGTGAAGCCCGGTGGGACCGGCAGGCCCAGCCGGGTCATCTCGGCCAGGTTCGCGCCCTTGCCGCCGAGCAGGTCGGCCAGGTCACGGCCGCCCTCGTGGAAGTCGTACACGTAACGGACCATGACGCCGGTCTCCTCCGGTGGGCTGCGGGCTGGGTACCTCTCCAGCGTCCGGCCGCCGGGACCGGAAGGGGCAGGTGCTGTCGGTCCCCTTCTTGGGGCCGGTCGGCCCAGGCAGCTGCGAGGCGGTCCGTCGTGGGACGCGACGCACAGGGGCAGCAGTGCAGGCCGAGCACGCTGTCGAACGAACCAGAAGCGCGGAACGGGGGCCTGGGTGCTCGGCTCGATTCGCTGCCGCACCCCGTGGCCGACCACTACCGTGACACATGGCCGGGCCATGGGCGTCCGTGCGCTGAGGTGACGTGGAGGAACGCAGGGTGGAAACCCCCGAGGAGGCTCGCGTGCGGCTGCCTCAGTTGCGGCTGGACGAGCTGTTGGAGGAGCTGCAGTCGCGGCTGGACGCGGCCCGTGGCACCCGGGACAGGGTGCACAGCCTGCTGGAGGCGGTGATGTCGGTCGGCCGGGAGCTGGATCTGGAGCAGGCCCTGCGCCGCATCGTGGAGGCTGCCGCGGTTCTGGTCGACGCGGAGTACGCGGCGCTCGGCGTGATCGGACCGGACGGCAGGCGCCTGTCCGCCTTCCACACCGTGGGGGTCGGCGAGGAGCAGATCGCGCGGATCGGCCCGTATCCGGAGGGCCACGGCATTCTGGGCGAGCTGATCCACCACCCGGAGCCGCTGCGCCTGGCGAAGATCTCCGAGCACGCCGCCTCGTACGGCTTCCCGGCGCACCACCCGCCGATGAACACCTTCCTCGGTGTTCCGATCCGGGTACGCGACCAGGTCTTCGGCAACCTGTACCTGACCGAGAAGCGGGGCGGCGCCCAGTTCGACGAGGATGACGTGTCGGTCACGCTGACGCTCGCCGTGGCGGCCGGCGTCGCGATCGACAACGCCCGGCTGTACGAGGAGTCCCGGCTGCGGGAACGCTGGCTGCGGGCGAACGCGGAGGTCACCCACAGCCTGATGTCCGGCGGCGAGAGCGTCGAGGTCCTCGCCCTGATCGCCGAACGGGCCGGCGAGATCACCGGATCCGCCCTGGCGGCGGTCGCGCTGCCCATGGAGGACACCAAGTCACTCGCCGTGGAGATCGCCGTCGGGATGGACGCCCAGGCACACCGGGGCCTCGTACTGGCCATGGACAAGAGCCTGATGGGGCTGGCGTTCTCCGGCGCCGCCCCGGTCACCAGCGCGGACGTCACCCACGACGAACGCATCTCCCTGGAGCCGCCGAGATTCGGCGGACTCGGCCCCGCAGTGGCAGTGCCCATCGGCACGGGAGACGCGGGGCCACGAGGCGTGGTCCTGCTGGCGCGAAAGGCCGGTCAGCCGGTGTTCTCGGCGACGGAGACCGAGACCTTGCAGTCCTTCGCCGCACAGGCCGCCGTCGCGATGGAGCTGGCCGAACGCCGCCAGGACGCCGAGGCGGTCGCGGTGCTCATGGATCGGGACCGCATCGCACGCGACCTGCACGATCTGGCCATCCAGCGGCTGTTCGCCACCGGCATGACGTTGCAGAGCGCCGGCCGCTTCATCGAGCACGAGGAGGCCGCGGAGCGCGTGGTGCGCGCGGTCGACGACCTCGACGAGACCATCAAGATCATCAGGTCGACGATCTTCGGCCTGCGCACCCGCGGGGGTCCGGGAGAGGCCGGCCTGCGGGCTCGTGCCGTACGGGTCGTCGGGGAGGCCGCCCCGGTCCTCGGCTTCGCCCCCAGTGTCCGGATGGAGGGCCTGCTGGACACCGACGTGCCGAAGGACATCGCCGACCACGTGGTGGCGGTGCTTTCCGAGGCCCTGACCAACATCGCCCGGCACGCCCGGGCGAGCCGCGCCGACGTACTCCTGGCCACGGACGGTCGCGAGGTACGGCTGTCGGTCACCGACAACGGGGTGGGCATCCCCGCCGACGGCCGACGTAGCGGGCTGCGCAACGTGGCGGAGCGCGCCGAGCAACTGGGCGGCAGACTGGAACTGGGGACGCCCGAGGGCGGCGGTACCGCGCTGATATGGCGGGTGCCGGCGCGGAAGCCGTAAGGGCCGAGGCATACGGCGGCCCGGGCCCGAAGCGGCTCTCCGCCCGCGAGGGTGAACAGAGGACTTCGGGCCCCTGGACAGGGCCATTGGGCCCATGCCCTCTCCGGGGCGGCGGCGGAGGCTGGAGGGTGACGCGGGACGGCACGAACACCTGGAGGACGCCATGCCCTACCTCGTGAGTGACGTGATGACACGCACCGTGGTCGCCCTGCGTGCGGGGGCCGCCTTCAAGGACATCGCCAGGACCATGCGGCGCTGGAAGGTCAGCGCCCTCCCCGTCCTGGACGGAGAACGCCGGGTCGTCGGCGTGGTGTCCGAGGCCGATCTCCTCCCCAAGGAGATGTTCCGGGACGGCGACCCGGACCGGTACGCGCGCTCGCGAGGCCGCCCCGACCTGGCCAAGGCCGACGCGGTGGCCGCCGAACAGCTGATGACTGCCCCAGCCGTCACCGTGTACGCCGACGCCACCGTGGCCCGGGCCGCACGCATCATGGCGCGGCACAACCTCAAGCGGCTGCCGGTCGTCGACGGCGACGGCGTGCTGCAGGGCGTCGTCAGCCGCACCGACCTGCTCAAGGTGTTCCTGCGGGACGACGCGGAGATCGCCGATGAAGTGCGCCGGGACATCGTGGCGCGCTTCTTCACCGCGTCGGTCGAGCCGACCCGGGTGGAGGTGCACGACGGGGTCGTGACGCTCACCGGCCGGGTCCGGGACGTCCCTCGTCCCTGTCGTGACGAGGCTGGTGCGGGCGGTGGAAGGCGTCGTGGACGTCGACTGCGCACTGTGCGGCCCACTCCGCGACTCGGACCTCGATCCGTCTCTCCCCGACAACGCCCGGTCCGGATGGGCCGGCGGTCCCGGCACCGTGCTGTGACCGTGACGGCACTGGAGGAGGTGTCGAGTCCATGGCCAGGACACATCGGGCGAAGGTGACACGAGTGCGGTTGTGGCGATGGCGGCACAATGCCCTACGACGCCACAGTGACGTCGTCGAAGCCAGGATCGTGTTCGCTACGTGGACTCTGGCCCTCCTGGGCGCGGCCTTCGCCGGTCAGACGGCTGCGGAGGGTGCCGACCAGGGCCTGACCGAGCGTCGGGCGGCCGTGCACACCGTCACCGTCGTGCTCGCCGAGGACGCTTCGAGGATTCCGCCGACCACGACCGGATTCGACGACGGCAAGGTGTGGGCCCAGGTCCGCTGGACGACCGTCGACGGCGTCACGCACACGGCACGGACGAAGGTCGAACCCGAGGCCACGGCGGGCACCCGCGTGACGGCGTGGGCCGACAGCACCGGTGCTCTGGTCGCCGAGCCGCCCACGGCGACGGAGGCGAAGCTGGAAGTGGTCGGCACCGGGCTGCTCGTTGCGTCCGGCACCGGCTCCGCGGTGCTCGCCGGCGGATGGCTGGTACGCAAGGGCCTGCTGCGCCGACGCCTGGTGGAGTGGGACGCGGAGTGGAAGCGCGTCGGCCCGCAGTGGCGGAATCTCAGCGGAGGCAAAGGATGACCGGCGGCGGCCAGTACAGCCCTGGTCGGCCGCACCGAGCCCTGGGAGCGGCACACGGAGCGGTGCGGGCAGGGCCCGGACACGACGGGGCGGGAAGGACGCCACCCGCTTCTCGCGGATCCTGATTGCGCGGTGCGCGGCTTCCTCGGCTGCTCCTCCGCGCCTCTGCCGGGTCCTTCCCGCCACCTCCACCGCACCACCAGGACGGGCAGGGACGCCAGGGTCGACCGGCCCAGATCCCACGGAGACCGGACATCGAGGAGATCCACGCCATGACCATGGCCACCTCCCATGCAGAGGCTCCGTCGATCGCACGGCCGCGCCCGGCGCTGCTCACGTTGCTCGGCGCCGTGGGCACGGTCACGGGGAGCAAGTTCCTTGTCGAGAGCGACCACGCCCGCGTACTTGTGGACTGTGGCCTCTTCCAGGGCGTCGCCGACCTGCGCCGCGGCAACCGGCACGCTCCCGCCCCGTGGCCGTACCGCTGCCTACGCCCGCCCGAGCACGCGCAGTTCGCGGAGGGCCTTCGATACCAGGACCGGGACCGCCGCCCCGGCGCCTTCGTAGCCGTCGCTCACGGTCTGGCCGCCGATGTACCGGGCGTGTACGCCCTCGAGAATCACGGCGAGTTTCATCGCGCTGAAGGCCATGTAGAACGGCAGGAGGCTCAGGTCCCGGCCGGTCAACCATTCGTACTTCTCGGCCACTTCGTAACTGGCGGGGAAGCCCTGCTGCGTGGTGACACCCACCGCGACGGGAATCAGCTCGCGGTCCGCGTCGTCGTGGTCGTGCCAGTAGGTCAGCGTCATGGCCAGATCGGCCAACGGGTCGCCCAGCGTGGAGAGTTCCCAGTCGAGGACGCCGACGATGCGGGGCGTGCCGTCCAGGTCGACGATGGTGTTGTCGAGGCGGTAGTCGCCGTGCACGATCGAGGCGCCGGAGCTCTCCGGCACATGGTCGGAGAGTCGGTTCAGGAGTACGTCCATGTCCGGGAGTTCACGCGTGTGCGAGCGGCGCCACTGCTGGCCCCACCGGGAGATCTGGCGTGCGCAGTAGCCGTGTGGCCGTCCGAAGTCCGCCAGGCCGACGCTCGAAGGGTCGATGCTGTGCAGGCCCGCGAGGGTGTTCACCAGACCGTCGGTCAGCGCCGAGCGTGCCTCGGGGCTGAGCCCGGCGGAGTCCTCCGCTGTGCGCAGGACCGCCCCGGGCACCTCGGCCATGACGTAGAAGGGACAGCCGAGGACCTCGGGGTCCGTGCAGAGCGCAAGCGTCCGGGGGACGGGCACATCGGTCCCCGCGAGCGCGGTCTGGACGCGGTACTCACGCTTCATGTCGTGCGCGCTGGGGAGCACTTGACCGAGCGGCGGCCGTCGGAGGATGACGGTTCCGTGGGGGAGGCGCAGCCGGTAGGTGATGTTCGACAGCCCGCCGGAAATCAGCTCGGCCTGCCATGGGCCGCCGTCCAGCAGGTCCGGCAGCGTTTCCTGAAGCCACTTCTCGATGTTCGCGGCCGGCAGGCCGGGCAGATCGGTGCTCATGACCGGACCCCGCTTTCGTGTTCGGCGGTACCGCCGACACGGCGCGCGGCCCGCCTGGCGATCGACATTCGGTGCGCCTCCGAGGCTCCGTCGTAGATACGGAAGGCGCGGATATCGGCGTAGATACGGCCGATGACCAGGTCCTCGCTGGTGCCCAGTCCGCCGGCGAGCTGCACCGAGCGGTCGACGACGCGTCCGACGGCCTCGCTGATGAACACCTTCGCGCGCGACGAAGACTCGGTGCCCCTGCCGCCCTCGGCCACCTCCCAGCAGGCCTGCCACAACAGGGCCCGGGCCGCGACCAGGTCGATCTCGTTGTCGGCGATCATCTGCTGCGCCATCCCGAGGTCGGCGAGCCGCTGCCCGAACAACTCCCGGCCGACCGCACGGGAGAGCGCGATCTCGTGCGCGCGCCGGGCGGCACCGAGCCACCGCATGCAGTGGGTGAGACGGGCGGGAGCCAGCCTGACCTGCACATACCGGAAGCCCAGCCCGGGCTCGCCGAGCACGGCGTCGTCCGGCACGAACACGTCCTCGAACAGCACCCGACAGTGTCCGCCGACCATGGTCGAGTCGATGGTGCGGGCGTGCTCCTTCACCGCGAAACCGGGGGTGTCGGTGTCGACCAGCAGCATGGTGGCCCCGCCGCTCTCGCCGTCGCGCGCCATCACGATCGTGAAAGCGGCGCCTTCGGCTCCCGTGATCAGATGCTTCTCACCCGAGATGCTCCAGCCACCGGCGACCTTGGTAGCCAGGGTGCGTACGGCTGACGGGTCGGAGCCCGCTCCGGGCGGGGGCTCGGTCATCGCGAAGCAGGAGCGGATGTCACCGTTGACGAGCGGGACGAGGTACTTCTCCCGCTGAGCGGGTGTGGCCACCACGTTGAGCAGGTGGATGTTGCCCTCGTCCGGGGCCGCGCAGTTGAGGGCGAGCGGGCCGAGCAGACTGGTGCCGGCCTCTTCCAGGAGGACGGCCGCCTCGTCGAAGCGGAAGCCGCCTCCGCCGAGGTCGGCCGGTGCCTGTGGCGCCCAGATCCCGGCGGCCTTCGCCGCCTGTTGCAGCTCTTGGCGCAGACCGTCGCTCAGGCCGTTCGCGAACGCCTCCTGCTCGCGAGGGACGACCACGTCCGTCACGAACTCGGCGATCCTGTCGCGCCACTCCACGACTCTGGGTGCGGGTGAGAAATCGAAGGACATCTACGGTGACTCCGTCCGGCTCGTCATGTCGTTGCCCGGGCCGAATCCGGCCCCGGTTTCCCCGGCGGCGGTCATGCGCGCCACAGCGTCTCTCCGGGCCGGGTGACCACGATGTTGGGCACCGCGGCATAGCGCGACAGGCGGCACAGCGCCACGGTGAGTTCCGCGATGTCCGAGACCTGGATCATCGTGGCGGGGTCGACGCGGTCGTGCACCCAGGCCGCCATGTCGGTGTCGACGTACCCGGGTGACAGCGCCGTCGCGCTCACACCCCGGGCGCCCTCGGCGGTCGTGATCGATTCACAGAGGGAGATCAGGGCCGCCTTGGTGGCGCCGTACGCCGCCAGGCCCGGCTCGCTCACGATTCCCGTGATCGAAGCGATGGCGATGATCTTCGCCCCCGGTCCGGACGGCGCGGATCCGGCCGTGCGGAGGGCGGGCAGGAGTCGCTGGGTGAGCTGGAAGTTGCTCCTGAGGTTCACCGCCATCATGGTGTCGAGCTTGGTGAGGGGGTAGGCGGCCAGCTCGCCGCCTGTTCCCATACCGGCGGCCAGCACCAGGACGTCGATGCGTCCGTGCAGTTGGAGATGAGTGTCGGCCAGGGCCTCGACCTGCTCCGGGTCCGCCATGTCCGCGGATGCGGTCTCCACCCGGCCGCCATGGGTGCGCAGTTGGTCGGCGGTGTCCTTGAGCGGCCCGTCAGCGCGAGCGGACAGGGTGAGGTCGAATCCCTCTTCCGCGAGCCGCTCCGCGATGGCTCTGCCGATTCCGCGAGATGCGCCGGTGACGAGCGCGGTACGCCGGACTGTCATGCCGCTCCTTCTGAGCTAATGGACATTAGCTCAGATCCTGATCGTTTGATCAGAGAGCTGTCAAGGGTCATGAGTCATAAGCCACATCGCTGCTGCTAACGATCAGTAGCAGATACCCTCACCTCATGGATGAGGCGCTTCATGACGAAGACGGGTCGCGCTGGGCGGGACGGAATGCCGACCTGCCGCAGAGGCAGCAGACCGTCGACGCGCGGACGATCTCCGCGGCGGCGCTGCGACTGTTCGCCGAACGTGGCTACCGTGCGACGACGATGTCCGACATCGGCGCGGCGATCGGCATCCGCGGTCCGAGCCTGTACCGCCATGTGACCTCGAAGCAGGTGCTGCTCGGGGAGATCATGGTCGAGACGATGCGGGCGCTGATCGCCGACCAGCAGGCGGCGCTCGACGCCGGCGGTGACGTGTCCCTGCAACTGCGGCGGATCGTCGAGGCGCATGTCCGCTATCACGCGGCACATCGTGAACAGGCGTTCGTCGGCAACCGTGAGATCGGGAACCTGGAGCAGCCCTACCGCGACCAGGTGCTGCGGCTGCGCCAGACCTATGAGCGGGGACTGCGCACCGTCATCGAACGGGGGTGTGCCGAAGGTGACTTCACGGTCGCGGAACCCCGGCTCGCCTCGTACGCGATTCTCGACATGGGCATGGGGGTCTCGGCATGGTTCCGTCCGGATGGACCGCATGGCGCCGAGCGGATCGCGTACACCTACGCCGACTACGCGATTCGGATGCTCACCGGCCGGTCGCCGGGCGGTGCGGCGACCGCCGACGCATGACGGTACGTGTGCCGCTGCCGTCGGCACACGTACCGTTCTTGTCCACTCCTACTGTCGGCCGATGCGGGCGTACACCTCGGGCTTGGTCTTCCGGTAGACGAGCGCCAGGACGACGCCCGCCGCGAAGGTTCCGTACACCACCGCGAACATCGTGTTGGCGAGTGTCTGAGAGCCGCTGATCAGCAGGTTGAAGTTCTGGGTCGCCAGGACCACGGAGACGGCGAGGCCGGCGAGCGCGAGGACGGGAGCGATGACCGAGTTCCATGGATTCGCGCCGGCCACCCGGTTCCGCCTGAGGTAGATGGGAACGGCGATCCCGGTGACCAGGAGCAGGACGATGAGCGCGTAGCCGAAGATGCCGACGAGTACGGCGTACAGCTTGGAGGGGTCCGTCCCGAGGGCGACGAAGGGGGCCAGCCCGAGCAGCGACAGGACGGTCATGGTGAGGGACGCGCGGTGCGGGGAGCCGTGCCGGCCGTGCACGCGGCTGAGGGAACGGTGCAGGATGCGGTCCGCGCTGAGGTTGTACATGTAGCGCGACGTGATGTTGTGGCCCGACAACAGTGCGGCGAAGATGCTCGTGTTCAGCAGCACGGTCACGATGTCCACGGTGACGCGTCCGCTGTATGTCTCCAGGCTCGAGATGAACGACCCGGTGGGGTCGGTGGCCGCGGCGGCCACGACCTTGTCGGTGCCCACGGCCTGGATCATCACCCAAGCGCCGCCCGCGTACAGGACGGTGACGAGGCCGATGACGAGATACGTCGCTCGCGGAATCGTGCGGTCGGGATTCCGTACCTCGTCGCGGAAGATGGTGGTCGCCTCGAATCCGCCGAAGCAGGTGATGCCGTAAAGAAGGGCGATGCCGATCGAGCCGGAGAATATGGCGTGCGGGGTGAATGAAGAAGTGCCGAGACCTGAAGCGCCTCCCTGGAACACGACACAGGCGTCATACACGAGGACGACGACGATCTCACACACCAGAAGCGCGGAAAGAATCTTTGCTGAGAGGTCGAGCTTGAGATAGCCCAGCGTTCCGACGATCGCGAGCAGGAAGAGACCCCACACCCACCACTTGATATCGGGTCCGTGATAGGTGTCGTGCACGAGCGATTCCAGTACGAGGCCGCCGTACGCGTAGCTGCCGATGACCATGAAGTAGTAGCCGAGCAACGCGACGAACGAGGATCCCAGGCCCGCGACCCGGCCGAGGCCTGCGGTGATGTAGGCGTAGAAGCCTCCCGGATTCGGCAAGTGCCGGGCCATGGCGGTGAATCCGGCGGCGAAGAGGGCGATGATCGCGCCTGCGGCGACGAACGCCATGGGCGCGCCGAGGCCATTTCCGTAGCCGATGACCACCGGGAGAAACCCGACGACGATCGCGAGCGGGGCATTGAAGGCGAGCACCGTGAAGAGCAGATGAGCGGTGCCGAGATTTCCTCGGAGCTGTGGTTCCTGGGGTGACGATGCTGTGGGAGTTTTCGGCTCATTCGCCGCTGACACAGAACTCATGTGCACACTCTCTGGTGATGGCCCCGCCCCCCGACTGAGGCATTGGCGAATCTTGTCGGCCTAGTAATGGGCTACTGAAGCGGCCTGTCAAGGTTTTCGAGAAAATCCACGAATTCTGGGGACCGGAATGGAGAGTGCGGGTCTGCTTCCGGGGGTGGGTTGACAGCCTGGTGAGGCCGTTCCACAGTGGACCACTAGTTGGTCATCTGATCAGGTCATTAGATTACGATGGCGTTCGCCGCCCCGCAAGGGGTCTGTGCATCCCGTGTCCGTCGGTGCGGCAGGTGTCGGCTGTGCAGGCTTCGGCCCGCGTCCCGGACCGGTGGGCGCCCGAGTCGCCGCAAGGAGCGTCATGTCGATTCAGCCGCAGACCACGTCCTCGGAGGGGTTCGTCGCACCGGGCTTCGAGCCGCTCCGGGAGGCGTTCGACCGGAACTTTGCGCAGTGCGGCGAGGTGGGGGCGTCCTGCGCGGTCTATGTCGACGGTGAGCTGAAGGTCGACCTGTGGGGCGGGCTCGCCGATGTCGTCACCGGGCAGCGGTGGCGCGCGGACACGGTCGGGCTGGCGTACTCCGTGACGAAAGGTGCCACGGCGATCCTCTGCTGTCTGCTGGCCGGCCGGGGGGAGCTCGACCTGGACGCCCCCGTCGCCCGCTACTGGCCGGCCTTCGCGAGCCAGGGGAAGGACGGTGTCACGGTCCGGATGATCCTCGCTCATCAGGCCGGACTGCCGGTTCTCGACGGCCGGTTCACTCGTGCGGAGATCCTCGCGTACGGCGTCGCGGCGCGAGCACTCGCCGAGCAGGAACCTCTCTGGGTGCCGGGCACCGACTTCGGCTACCACGCCCTGACGTACGGCTGGCTTCTCGACGAGGTGGTTCGACGTGCCACCGGCCGGATCGTCCAGGACCTGTTCGCCGGCGAGATCGCCGGTCCGCTGGGTCTCGACTTCTTCATCGGTCTGCCCGACGGTGTGGAGCACCGAGTCGCCGCTCTGGTCGACGACCCGCTGTCCGGGCGCCCCGCGGCCTCGCCCGACCCCTCGCTCGCGGAGAGGATTCCCGATCCGGAGCTGAGGCGAGCGATCGGCGGCGACCGGAGAGTACCGGGGGGCCTGTCGTCGCTGCTGACCCGGGCGATGACCGTCAACGGTGTGCTGAGGACGCCCGATGCCGACGAGTGGAACACCCCGAGCGTCCGCCGGGCATCGCTTCCGGCCGCGAACGGCATCACCAATGCCCGCTCCGTGGCTCGGCTCTATGCCTCCTGTGTCGGTGAAGTGGACGGGCTGAGGCTGCTGGGCGAGGACATGGTCACGGCCGCGACCGCCGAGCGAAGCGCTGGGCGAGACCGGGTGACCGGACTGGACGCGAGGTTCGGCAGCGGGTTCATGCTGCCCGCCGCGGGGCTGCCGATGCTGTCCGGGAGTTCCTTCGGGCACGAGGGTGTCGGTGGGGCACTCGGGTTCGCCGACCGTGATGCCCGGGTCGGCTTCGGGTATGTGCAGAACCTGCTGAAGACGGAGATGACCGGCGGCCCGGATCCGCGCGTCGCGGGACTGCTCGCGGCGCTGCGCGACGCGCTCGGCGGCTAGGCCGGGGCCGACCGCCGCTGCTCCCGGTGTTCTCCGGGCATTGACACGCGGAAGTGCGGCACGCATCCTGATCGTACGATCAGGTCATTTGATCAGAAGTCCTCGCCGTCGGTCCCACCGGAAGCCGCGGCTCGGAGGACACCATCCCTGGCCCTCAGTCGACAGAGGACGGTCATGACTCATCTCCAAGGCGACCATTCCACGGTCGTCATCGTGGGCTCGGGCTTCTCCGGGCTCTGCGCCGCCATCAAGCTCAAGGAAGCCGGGATCGACGATTTCGTCATTCTGGAGAAGGACGCGGACGTCGGCGGCACCTGGCGGGACAACACCTACCCGGGCGCCGCCTGTGACGTACCGAGCGTGCTGTACTCCTACTCCTTCCGCCAGAACCCGGACTGGACACGGCACTTCCCGTCCTGGGACGAACTCCACGCCTACCTGCGGCAAGTGGTGGACGTCTACGAACTGGGCCCGCACCTCAGGTTCGGGGTCGAGGTGGAGGAGATGCGCTTCGACGACACGACCGGTACCTGGACCGTGGTCACCGCGGCGGGTGAGTCGATCCGGGGCAGGTTCGTCGTGAACGCTACCGGAGTGCTGAGCAAGCCGGTGGTGCCCGAGATCTCCGGCCTGGAGACCTTCGACGGAAAGACGTTCCACTCCGCCCAGTGGGACCACGACCACGACTTCACCGGACGCCATGTCGCGGTGATCGGCACAGGTGCGAGTGCGGTTCAGTTCGTTCCCCACCTGGCCGAACAGGCCGAGCAGCTCTACGTGTTCCAGCGGTCACCGCACTGGGTGACGCCTCGCGGCGATGCGGAGATCCCCGCGAGCCGGCGCCGGCTCTACGGTCGGTTGCCCCTCGTGCAGCGGCTGCGGCGCTGGGCGACGTACTGGGAGTTCGAGACGCTGGCCCGGGGGTTCCTCGGACATCCCAAGGTCGTCGAGCGCTACCGGCAGCGAGCACTGGACTTCCTCAAGGAGTCCGTACCCGATGAGACGATGCGGGCCGCGCTGACGCCCGACTACGCCCCCGGGTGCAAGCGCCGCCTCGTTTCGGACGACTGGTTTCCCGCGCTTCAGCGCGGCAATGTCGAACTGGTCACGACCGGCCTGCGCGAGATCACGACGGACGCGGTCGTCGCGGCGGACGGCTCACCGCGCCGGGTCGACACGATCGTCTTCGGCACCGGCTTCGCCGCCACCGACTTCCTCGCCCCGATGAAGGTGTTCGGGCGGGACGGTGTCGAGATCTCGGACGCCTGGAGGGACGGCGCCGCCACGAAGCTCGGCATCGCGACCTCGGCGTTCCCGAACTTCTTCATGATGCTGGGCCCGAACACCGCACTCGGGCACAACTCGATGGTGTTCATGATCGAGGCTCAGACCCGCTACATCGTCGGCGCGATCAAGCACGCGCGCGGGAAGGGGAGAGGGGCTCTCGAACTGCGCCCGGAGGTTCAGGCGAGCGCCTACGGCAAGACTCAGCGGTCGATGAAGAAGACCGTCTGGGTATCCGGCGGTTGCCGCAGCTGGTACCAGTCGGCGGACGGCCGCATCGACACGCTGTGGCCGGGTACGACAGTCTCCTACTGGTGGCAGACGAAGCGGTTCAAGCCCGGTGACTATCGGTTCACGGGGGAGGCGACGATGAGCGGGACCGAGTAGACACTTACAGGCCGGGCCTGTTGATGATGGAACCCGCCCCACTGGGCATGAGCGACGCCGTACCGGCATGTCATGGATGCGGCTTGATCGGAAGGTACCCGTACGCAGATGCGACTTGTGCTCATCGGCCCTCCTGGTGCAGGCAAGGGCACCCAGGCGGCCATCCTCCGCAAGGATTTCGGTATCCCTCACATCTCCACCGGCGATCTGTTCCGCGAACACGTCAGCCGTCGGACAGCACTGGGGCAGGACGCCCAGCGGTATCTCGACACGGGTGAACTGGTCCCCGATCACATCACGGGCGAGATGATCCGCAGGCGGCTGGCGGAACCGGACGCTCAACGGGGCTTCCTTCTCGACGGCTTCCCGCGAACTGTGCGGCAGGCGGAGGAACTTGGGGCCATGCTTCCCGACACGGATGGCGGGATCGACGCCGTTCTGGAGTTCACCGCCCCCGAAGACGTCGTGGTGAGCAGGCTGTTGAGCCGCGGCCGCGCGGACGACACCGAGGAGGTCATCCGGAACCGGCAACAGATCTACCGCAACCAGACCGCCCCGCTCCTTGCCCACTACGCAGCCAGGCTGTTGACGATCCAGGCCGTCGGCTCCGCCGAGCAGATCAGCGAACGGGTGCTGACGGCCTTGAAGGAACGGGGCCTCGTAGCGAGCCAGGACGAGAGTGCCGCGCGACCTTGACATGGCGTACGGCTCATCCTCGGGCGGTGGGGCGGATGACGAGTTCGTTCACGTCGACATCGGCGGGCTGGGTGATGGCGTAGTGGATCGCTTCGCCGATCGCGGCGGCGGGGATGGCGATGCCCATTTGGCCGGTGACCGCGTCCTTGGTGTCCTGGTCGTTGATGGTGTCGGTCAGTTCGCTTCGGGTCAGGCCGGGGCTGATCACGGTGACCCGCAGGTCCCGGCTCTCCTGGCGCAGGCCTCCGACAGCGCGCGGACGGCGGCGATGCCGTGCAGGACTCCGCGTAGGTTGACGTCGATCATGCGGTCCCACTCGTCGGTGCGCAGTGCGCAGTGCGCAGTGCGTCCAGGCGGGAGAGGGGCATCACGCCAGCGTTGTTGACCAGGATATCGACGCGGCCGTATGTGCTCGATCCCGCGCAAGTGGCAGGAAGGGGTTTCCTGGGTGCCGTACTCCTAGGAAGCGGCGGCGTACGATCCAGGTATGAGCGCCAACGAACTGGGGGAATTCCTGCGGGTGCGTCGCTCCCGCCTCGGCCCGCAGGACGTGGGACTTCCCCGCTCCACGGGCCGCCGCGTCAGCGGGCTGCGGCGCGAGGAGGTCGCCGTGCTGGCCGGGGTCAGCGCCGACTACTACGCCCGTCTGGAACAGGGCCGCGAACGACACCCCTCCGGCCAGGTCATCGACGCCCTCGCGCACGCCCTGCGCCTGGACTCCGACGCCTGCTGGCACGCCTACCGCCTGGCCGGACTGGTACCGAAACAGGAAGCCCCCGACCTCGACCGCGAGAGGGTGGCACCTGAACTACAGCGACTGATGGACGGCTTCCCGGCGGCCGTCGCCTACGTGGTCAACCGCCGTCTGGACGTTCTCGCATCGAACGCGCCGGCCGCCGCACTGCTTTCCCCTCTCGCAGACCCGCGCCACATGGCCCGATCCCTCTTCTGCGACCCCGCGGCACGCACTCTGTTCGCGGACTGGGGCAGTGTGGCGCGTGACACCGTCGCCGCGCTGCGGCTCGCGTACGGCCATGAGCGCCACGATCCCCGGCTCGCGGCCCTGATCGATGAACTCCGCGCCGAGAGTGCCGAGTTCGCGGAACTCTGGGGACACCAGGATGTCAACCGGCTCGGCAGCAGGACCAAGACCTTTCACCACCCTGCGGCGGGGAAGCTGACCCTCTCCTACCAGACCTTCGAGGTCCAGGACGCGCCAGGCCAGTCCCTGCTCGTCGGCACCGCCGAGCCCGGCACCACGGATGCCGACCGCCTGGTCCTGCTCTGCACCGCGCGGCTGCTCGATGATCGACAGGCTTCCGCCGCTCTCCTGTGACGGAACCACCGTTCGCGTTCAGGGCGGGGTCATGCCCTGTCTGAGCGAGGCGCGCCGGTAAGAACGGCGGCGCCACATCCTCATCCTCACCAGCGCCTGGAGTTGCTTCTCCCGCAACGGTTTCCACGCCAAGCAGACGGATGGCGTCATCGCCGCGACCGGCATGTACTCCAGCGCCGCCTACCGCTGTTTTCGCAGCAAGGACGACCCCGTCGCCCGCGACCGGGGCGAGGGACAGTCGTACGATCCGAGCCGCATCACGATCCCGGCGTGGGGCGAGGCACTGAGAGGTCCCGAACTCGAAGGACGCAACCCGGTCTTTCTGCCTGAGCACGCGCGACAGCCTGGTCGAGCTGGCCCGGCGCCGGCGCGACGGGGGACATGTGCCGCCCACGGCGGACCCGGAGCAGATCGCGACCGTGCTGATGACATTCATGCCCGGGCTCCCGGTCGGCCGCCATCTCGTGGAGCCGGTCGCCGCCGCGAAGTGATCGGCAGCCTCTCGTCCCTTGCCTCGGCATCCGACGACGCGCCGACCTCGTGTCGCGGAGACGGGGCCCGGGCCGGCGGCGTGTGCTCCACCTGGGGCTCCCCGCGATGGACTCCAGGCCGCGCGGAGCCGGGGTCGTGGCGGCCGGGCGCCCACCACGGACGTGGCCGGCTGGCGGAGTGCGGGATGCGTGCCCATGGGCTGTTGACATCCGTTCATCCTCAGGCCACGATCGGATCAGATGACTTGGTCATTTGATCCGTATGTAGTGCGCGCTGCGCCGTCGACCTCTCTCGCCCTCCACGTCGCCGCACTGGGCCCGGGCGAACAACATCGTTGAACTTGTGAGGGCAACACCATGGGTCTCACCACACTCGAACCGACCACGACCGTGGATGACGTGTGCGACGTGATCGCGCGCGACGGCGGTGTGATCGTGAAGGACTTCATCGACAGCGAGCTCCTCGCCGCGATCAAGGCCGACCTCCTGCCGGAACTGGAGCGGGTCGGCTGGGGGCAGGACGACTTCGCCGGAGCCAAGACGCGTCGACTCGCGGCCCTGTTCAAGCACAGTCCTCGCATGGCTGACCTCATCACCCACCCGCTGTTCTACGGTGCCGCGGAGCGCTACCTCCAGATCCCGACCCCGGTGTGGTTCGGCGATGAGCGCGCGGAGCTGGTTCCGAACATCCAGATCGGCGTGACGCAGCTCATCGACATCCACCCCGGCGAGGGCTCTCAGCCGCTGCACCGGGATGACGCGGTCTGGCAGTGGCGCCACCCGGCGGGCGGTCGCCAGGCCCGGGTGCAGATCATGCTGGCCGTCACCGACTTCACCGCTGACAACGGCGGGACCCTGGTGATCCCCGGCAGCCACCTGTGGGACGACGAGCGCGGCCCCCGCCAGGAGGAGACGGTCCCGACCGAGATGACGGCGGGATCCGCGCTGATCTGGCTGGGAGCGACCTACCACGCAGGCGGCACCAACAACACCGACATCTCCCGGACCGGGCTGACCCTGACCCTCGACCTGGCCTACCTCCGGCAGGAGGAGAACCAGTACCTCTCTGTTCCCCTCGACGTCGTCAAGCAGTTGCCCGACCGTGTCCAGCGCCTCCTCGGCTACGAGGCGAGCCCGCCGTTCATGGGCTGGATCGAGGTCAACGGTGTGATGACCGACCCGCACTACGTGCTTGAGGACGACCCGTCCTCCGCCCAGGCCGCGGCGGCGTTCTAGTTTCCGGCCGGCTCGACGCGGGCGGCCATTACGAGGTCGTCCTGATCGTTTCCGGCATGGGCGGGATCTGCGCGGTCCGGCCCGGTATGGATCCGGCGTACGGCCGGCGCGGCGCGCTACGGCGCCGTCCTGACCAAGTCCGGTCGGCCTGACCGAAGAGCGTTTCGCCGCCGAGCAGAGCGACGGCCGGGTTATTGGCCACGTGGGCTTCGAGCAGTCGGTGGCGACTTCGCTCCGTCGGTCGCCACCTGGCTGAACAGCCACTGGGAATCCCCGCTGGTCCTCGGCTTCTGCGCGGGCGGC
The DNA here is from genome assembly GCF_053599695.1 of Streptomyces sp. NPDC000878. Lineage (NCBI taxonomy): Bacteria > Bacillati > Actinomycetota > Actinomycetes > Kitasatosporales > Streptomycetaceae > Streptomyces > Streptomyces sp. NPDC000878. The sequence goes on from NZ_JBSFMT010000087.1 coordinate 32,542, forward strand.
CTCTGCCTGCTGTGCCTGCTGGCGTTGCCGGAAACCCGGGAACGCGAGTTCGGCGCCCGAGCTCAAGCTCAGGTGGCTTGGTCCAGGGGGTTCGAGAGACGCAGGCCCGTGGCCTGGACGCGCTGGGCGAGGGCACGGAGCTGGTCGGGGGTGTCGTGCAGCAGCACGTGGATCCTGAAGCCGTCCGGGTACACGCCGGCGTCCTCGTCGTCGTCGGCGACTGCGGCGGTTTCGGCGAGGGTTTGGAACAGGAGCTGGAGTTCCGAGGGAGGCGCGTCCGCGAGGAGCTGGGCGGCGTTCTCGACCAGGAGCGTCAGAGGCCGTGTGGGGGGCGGCCCGTCGGGGTCGGAGTGCCACAGCGCCTTCTCCGAGAGGCAGTCGTGGAAGGCGTTCCAGTTGTGCCCGAAGTACCTGGGGAAATCCAGGGCCCGGGCCCATTCGGAGAAGAGCTCCGCCCTCGTACGGCAGTCGGCGCCGCGGATCACCAGGGGAAGGGCTCCTCCCGGTGGTTCGTCCAGGGTCGGTTCCAGCCAGTGCATGACGCGTCCTCGGTGATGGCTCAAGGGGGCTACGGGCCCAGGGCTGACGGGGTGCTCCGCGGAGGAAGGTACCGCGGAGCACCCCGTTGTTCGGCGCGTTGTCGCCGGGCGCGTGCGATCAGCGCTCGGTCCCGGTCCCGATTCTCACCCGCTGCCGATCAGCAGCAGGGCGCCGAGCAGGAAGGCGCCGATCTGCGTGTAGATCAGGTCACCCCTCTCGTCGGCCTGTTCCAGCGGATCATTGTTCTGTACCTCGAAGTCCGGGTCCTCGACGGGCGTGAAGACGAGCGGGTCCGGTGTGCCGCCGCGATCGCCGCCCGCGGGCGGGTCGCCGGCGGTCTCCTCCGCCACCGGAGTGAGGGAGTTGTCGACCGTGAAGGTGTTGTCGGGCATCGCCGGCTGGGCGTCGTCCACGTCAGGGAGGTTCTGGTAGGCGTAGAGGTGGAAGTTGGCGTAGTGGTCGTCGGTGAAGAAGATGAAACCGTTGGTCGAGTCACGAACGATTCGGTCGGCGTTGCGCTGCGTCCTCCGGGTGGGCCGGAAGTCGATGTCGTACTCGTTGAAGGTCGGCGTCAGCGCGTTGGGGAAGTTGGCCTGGATGTACGCCGTGAGCTGGCCGTCCCGGTCGCCGTAGTTGCCGCCGCGATACATGAAGGCGGTGTTGCCGTTCTGGTCCTGTTCCGAGGACGTGGCCTTGTTCGTCGGCCAGGCCTTGGTGGCCCAGAACGCGACCATCTCGTCCAGACGGCCGGGGAAGGTGAAGCCGTTGCCGTCGTCCACGGCGGCGCTCGCCTTCTGCTGCGACTCGGTCGTCAGCAGGGTCACGCCTCCGAGGACGGTCGCGATGGCGAGGAAGAAGGCCAGGAACTTCCCGCTGAGCCAGCGGGAACGGCGTTTGTGGCGATGGCCGCCGACAGGCTCGGCGACTGTGGTCAGCTCCGAAGTCATGCGATGGACTCCTTCGTGGGCAGATCCATGACGGGTCGTCAAATTCGCCCGGACGGAGGGGGTCTCACGGGTGGGTTCCCGCTTCCCGACAGCTGTCCGGGCGATGTGTGTGCGGCTTGATCACCGGCGATCGCGTGCCGCACGGTGAGTCTTCTCAGGGGGCGCACAGGCCGCCAGGGTCAAACATCCCGACCCATCGGTAATATCAGGTTTCCTGTTAAACGCAGAGTCTGGTGGCCTGGTCAGGAGGGGTGAGGGTGAACCAGCGCCCACCGTGTCCGTGCTCACATCCTTGATGGGCGGGAAGACCGTGAAACGAGCCGGAGACGGTATCGGGCGTGGCTCTTTGGTTGGCTGGAAGTCTGTTCGAGATCACCATTCGGCGAGCCTCATGCACGCGTCCTGGTACGTCCGTTCATCACTGTTGCCTCGACCGGTCAACCGGTCGAGGCAACGGATCTGTCCGGCGATGTCGGGCTCGCCGTTCTGGCGGAAGGCGCTGATGGCGAGGTTGCGCGGGCTGGCCATGATGCGGGACAGGTTGCCGGCGGGGACCTTGGAGTCGTCCTCACACGCTGGAGCAGGCGCCGAGCCGTGGCCGTGTGCGGCGCCGGCCGGGAAGGCGAGAACACCCAGAACCGCCTGCGGGGCATGGGCGATGGTGCAGAGGCAGGCACGGTCTCGCTCGGTTCTCATGGGTCTCGACAACCACATGATCACCGGCTCCTCCGGATCAGCCGTGCACGCGATGAGTGTGGCCGGCCCACTCCGGCTCGCGCAGGGCGAACTTCTGGATCTTCCCGGTCGAGGTCTTCGGCAGTTCGGTCACGAGGTCGACGTTCCGTGGAGCCTTGTAGCGGGCGATCTTCGTTCGCACGTGCTCGATCAGCTCTGCCTCGGTGGCCCGCAGGCCCGCCTTGAGTACGACGAACGCCTTCGGCCGCTCGCCCCACTTCTCGTCCGGTACTCCGACCACGGCGACCTCGAGGACCGCCTCGTGGCTCATCAGGGCCTGTTCCACCTCGATGGTGGAGATGTTCTCGCCGCCGGAGATCACCACGTCCTTGGCACGGTCGCGCAACTCCACGTAGCCGTCGGGGTGCATGACGCCGAGGTCGCCGCTGTGGAACCACCCGCCGCGGAAGGCCTTGGCCGTGCCTTCCGGGTCGAGGTGGTAGCCGACCATGAGGTTGTTGCCGCGCATCACGATCTCGCCCATCGTGCTGCCGTCGGCCGGCACATCCACCATGCGCTCGTCCACGACGCGCAGGCCTTCGGTCTGGATCATTCCGACGCCCTGGCGGGCCTGGGCCGCAGCCCTCTCCTCCGGTGCGAGAGCCGACCACTGCGGCTGGGTCTGGCAGACGGAGTACGGGCCGTAGGTCTCGGTCAGTCCGTACACATGCACGATCCCGAAGCCCATCCGCTCCATCTGCAGGATCGTCGTGGGGCTCGGCGGTGCGCCCGCGGTGGTGATCACGAGCCGGTAGTCGAGGGGACCCGCCTCCACGGCGTTGAGGATCGTGGTGACCACCGTCGGTGCGCCGTTGAGATGGGTGACCCGGTGCTTGCGGATCTGCTGCCAGATCGCGTCGCCCCGCACCTCGCGCAGACACACGTGGGTCCCGCCGATACCGGTGACCGCCCACGGCGTACACCAGCCGTTGCAGTGGAACATGGGCAGCGTCCACAGATAGACGCTGTCCTGGTGGTGGGAGGAGTGGACGATCTCCCCGAAGGAGTTCAGGTAGGCGCCCCGGTGGGTGTAGACGACCCCCTTGGGGCGGCCGGTCGTTCCCGAGGTGTAGTTGATGGAGATCGGCGCGAGTTCGTCCTCGACCGACCAGTCCATGGGGTCGCCGGAACCACGGGCCGTGAAGTCGGCGTAGCTCACCAGCCGTGATCCGACAGCCGCGCTCGCAACAGCCTCCGTGCCCACCCCCGCCTCGGTGTCCTCGAACACGATGACCTCGGTGACCGTCGTGAGGTCCTGGACGGCGGAGGCGACCGTGGAGAGGAACGCCGAGTCAGTGACCAGTACCTTCGCGCCGGAGTGGTCGAGGATGTAGGCGATCTCCTCGGCGGAGAGCCTGGTGTTGACGGCGACAAGCACGGCTCGGGCCAGCGGTACCGCGAAGTGCGCGACGAGCATCTCGGGCAGGTTCGGCATGAGGTAGGCGACTCGGTCGCCGTCCTGCACACCGCTCGCGCGAAGGGCTTGGGCTACGCGGGTCGCCTCGGTGGCGAGTTCGCCGTAGCTCAGGCTCCTGCTCCCGTAGACGACTCCCGGCTTGTCGGGCCATACGCGGGCCGTCCTGTCCAGGAAGGACAGCGGCGTCAACGGAGTGTGGGAGACGGCGTTCATGAACGTCCTCCTGGCAGCAGCGGCAAGAGACAGCGGTCATCACCGTATTCAGCACTCGAGGTTATGGTCAAGTGATCAAGTCAAAGGATCGAGTCCTCGCCCGGCCGGAGGACGTGGAGGTCGCCTGCCTGATCCGGACATGGTTCTGCTCGTCGCGGACGGTAGACGTCTAGACTACGTAGCGACTCGTTCATATGACTCAGACAAAAGATCAGGGAGGTCCTCGGATGGCTCGGGTTCCCATGGATCAGCGCCGACAGGACTACATCGAGGCAACGGTGCGGGTGATTGGGGAGCGTGGAGTGCGCGGTGCGACGACTCGTCGTATCGCCGACGCGGCCCAAGCGCCTCTGGCTACTCTGCATTACGTTTTCCATACCAAGGAGCAGCTGTTTTTCGCCGTTTTTGAACACGCTTCAGATCAATTGCTCGAACGGATCGGCGCGAGCAAGGAGAGCTCCGGCCTGGGGGGGACTGCGGCGTCTCTCCTGGTCACCACGATGGACTGGTACTTGGAGAACGACGGCTACGCGCGTGCGCAGTTCGACCTGTACATGTGGGCGCTGCGGCAGGAGGACACGCATCCGGGGTTGGCCACCCGGGCCTACGATCTCTTCATCGACCGGTTCGCCGACGTGCTGCGTAAGGCTCTGGAGGACGACGATGACGCGGAACTCGTGGAGCCGCTGGCCCGAATGGTGGCCTCGCATCTTGATGGTCTTTGTCTGCAATGGCACGGATACGGCGACCGCGCCCGGCTGGATGCCGATATCGCCCTGGCGGGGGAGGCAATCGAACTGCTCGTGGAGTCGCGACGAGGGCGGAAGTAGTCTTATTGAGCTAGCAGGGTACTGAATTCCCCGTTAAGGGGTACTCAGTGCCGTCACGCCTCGTCGAGCGCGGCCTCGATTCCCCGGATGACCCGCCACATCGGCGCCTTGCGCCTGGAGATGAGCACGATCACGTCTTCCTCGTCCTGGCCGTCGACTCCGCGTCCTGCCGGGTCCTCGCTCCAGGTGTCGCGCACATGGTCGAGCGCGTGGTCGACGTCGCTGATGGCGTCACCTCGGCCGCCGGAGCGGAGCCATGAGCGCAGAGCGTGGTTGTGGGCGGCGACCACGGACGCCGCGATGACGTCGGCGCGCAGCGTTCCGTCCGGCCGGGCGGCGTATCGGGCACGGAGATGCTCGGCGAGGGTGCGCTCGTACCGCCACACCACGGACAGTTCGTGGGCGCGGAGGCCGGGCACTTTCTTCGTCAGGCGGTAACGCTGCACGGAGAAGGCAGGGTTCTCGGCATACATGCGCAGTACGAGTCGGGCGGCGTCGCAGACGTGCGCCACGGGATCGCCATCAGGGCTCTGCTGCTGGAGGAACTCGGTCATGTCTGTCAGGCAGCGCTCGTGGTCGGGGAAGACCACGTCCTCTTTGGAAGGGAAGTAGCGGAAGAAGGACCTGCGGCCCACCCCCGCGAGCGTGACGATGTCGTCGATCGTGGTCTGCTCGAATCCGCGCTCCAGGAACAGCTGGAATGCCGCCGCGATGAGGGACTCCCGCATCGCGGGCTTTGCGGCCCCGCCGGCGTCAGGGTGCCTGCCCCGCTCCTCGCTCATGATGTGGAACATAACACCCGCTCTCAGGCGTCACGGCATTGAAAGTGGCACTGAGTACCCTTATTATGGGGTACTGAGTGCCATTCCTGTTGATCGTCGCGAAGGGTGTGCCCATGGGCCGCGATTTCGACCTGTACCGCCCGTCCGAGGAGCACGACATGCTCCGCGACGCGATCCGCTCCCTGGCCGAGGCGAAGATCTTGCCGTACGCCGCGGC
>NZ_JBSFMT010000088.1:0-38133 GCF_053599695.1 Streptomyces sp. NPDC000878
GGCTGACAAACCAGCCCGTCCGGCGATTGAGGACGAGCGCGTTCAGCGCGATCGGGGGTCTGGGGGCGTAGCCCCCAGCACCTCCGCAGCCGCCGCGGGCACCCGCGCCTTTGCCCGCGACCGTGACACCGCCACCCCTGCCAGACACAACCCCCCGCCCGCCAGGGTGAGCAACCCCGGTACCTCGCCCAGGGTCAGCCAGGACATCAGTACGACCAGGGCGGGGACCGCGTACGTGGTCGCCCCCATGCGGCTGGCCGTCGTACGGGCGAGGGCGTAGGCCCAGGTGGTGAAGGCCAGCGCGGTCGGGAAGACGCCCAAGTAGATCATGTTGAGGGTGGCCGAGAGCGGCGCGTCGACGGCCTCGCCGACCAGTTGCCCGGCGAACGGCAGGCAGGTCAGGGCCCCGACCAGACAGCCGAACGTCGTCACCTGGAGGGCGCTCGCCCGGCCGAGGGCGGGCTTCTGCGCGACGACCCCGGTGGCCCACGTGGCCGCCGCGAGCAGACACAGCGCCACCCCGAGCACCGAGGTACCGCCCCCGCCCGACATCGACAGCCCGACGGTCACCGCGCCCGCGAACGACACCGCCATGCCCGCGAGCAGCCGGGGCGGCATCGGGTCGCCGAGGAGCCGGGTGCCGAGCAGGGCTATGAGGATCGGGCCGACGTTCACGACCAGGGCGGCCGTCCCCGCGTCCACCTGCTGCTCGCCCCAGTTGAGGACGACCATGTAGACCCCGAACCACAGCACCCCGGAGATCGCGATCCCCCGCCAGGCCGACCGGGGCGGCAGCCCCTCCCGCCGTACGAGACAGATCGCTCCCAGCGTCACGAACCCCGCGAGCATCCGCCCGAGCGCCAGCGCACCCGGCGAGTACGAGGCCCCCGCACTGCGGATCGAGACGAACGCGGAGGCCCACAGCACCACGGTCACACAGGCCGCGACAGCGGCGAGCACCTCCGCACGAGGGGCCCGACGGGACGGCGGGGAGAAGGTCATCATGCTCCAGAGGCTAGGGAGAGGAGGGCGACGAGGCTCGCGATTTTCGGACGCATGCCCGCACGACGGCACGACTGCACAACGGCACGACTGCACTGCTGTACGGCGGCTCAGCGCAGCGACCTCGCCTCGATGCCGAGCAGCTCCGCGAAACGGCGTTCCCCCTCCTCCGTCACCCTGACCGCCCGTTCCGAGCCGATGCGTTCGCACCAGCGGGCGTCCAGCGTGTGCCGGCACAGGGCCGCGCCCGCCGTACCCGCGAGGTGGGCGCGGCGTTCGGTCCAGTCGAGGCAGGCGCGGGTGAGGGGGCGGCGGCCGGTGCGGTCGAGGTCGATGCCCGCGTCGGCGAACCACCGCAGCCCGGCGTCCGTGAGCGCGAACCCGGTGTCCTGGCGCAGCAGCCCCCGTACGGTCAGGGCGTCGGTGAGGGCGATGCCGAGCCGTCCGGCGAGGTGGTCGTAGCAGGTGCGCCCTCGTGCCATCGCGGACCCGGCGCCGGACTCCCGCAGCGTGCGCGGGCGTTGGGCCGAGGAGGGACCGACCTGGGCGGCCAGGTCCTCCACCAGCTGGGCCACGCGGGCGTCGGCCAGCCGTACGTAACGGTGCCGTCCCTGACGTTCCTCGGCGAGCAGCCCACCGGCGACGAGCTTCCCCAGGTGCTCGCTGGCCGTCGACGGGGCGACCCCGGCGTACCGCGCCAGCTCCCCGGCGGTCCACGCGCGCCCGTCCAGCAGCGCGAGCAGAAAACCGGCCCGCGTCTCGTCCGCCAGCAGCCCGGCCAGCGCGGCGAGCCCGGACGCCCGGCCCGGCTTTCTCGTGCTCCTCGCAGCCGTCATGGTCATGAGCCCAGCATGATGCACGGACACTTCGGCGCCCACCGAAGAGGGAGCGCTCCGCTGTTGGTGCCGTGATGGGGTGGTGTCGTTGGTCGGCCGCGGCGCCGTTGTGGCTGGTCGCGCAGTTCCTCGCGCCCCTTTAGGGCGCTCGACCTGCTCAGGAGGGTCGGTTCAGGCGCTCGTACTGTTGTGCCAGTCCGTCCAGCAGTGCTGTCAGGCCGGTTTCGAAGGCTCGTTCGTCGATCTTCTCCTGTTGTTCGGCGAGGAGGTGCGCCTGGCCGAGGTGGGGATAGTCGGCCGGGTCGTACGCGCTCTCGTCGTTCACGAAGCCCCCGGCGAACGAGCCGAGCGCGGAGCCCATGACGAAGTACCGCATCAGCGCGCCGATCGACGTCGCCTGCGCGGGCGGCCAGCCCGCGCCGACCATCCCGCCGTACACGGCGTCGGCGAGGCGCAGGCCCGCCGGGCGGCGGCCGGGGCCGCGGGCCATGACCGGGACGATGTTCGGGTGGTCGCGCAGCGCGGCCCGGTAGGAGACGGCCCAGTCGTGCAGCGCGGTACGCCAGTCGCGGCCGTCCTCGAACATCGACAGGTCGACCAGCACGCTCACCGAGTCCGCGACCGCCTCCAGGATCTGGTCCTTCGTCCGGAAGTGGTTGTAGAGGGACGGCCCGCTGACCCCCAGTTCGGCGGCGAGCCGACGGGTGGAGACGGCCGCCAGGCCCTCCGCGTCCACCAGCGCCCGTGCCGTCTCGACGATCAGGTCGATGCTGAGGAGGGGCTTGCGCGGTCGGGCCATGGCGCACATAGTAGGGCCGGGTCATGGAAACTAGCAGTGCTAATTTAATGGGTCCGGTGGAGGGTGAGGTCGTGGTGAATCTGGGGCTCAGCGAGGAGCAGGAGGCCGTCCAGCGCCTCGCCCGGGACTTCGTCGAGCGTGAGATCACCCCCAATGTCGTCGAGTGGGACCGCGCCGAGAGCGTCGACCGGTCGATCGTGAAGAAGCTGGGCCAGGTCGGCTTCCTGGGGCTGACCGTCGACGAGCAGTACGGCGGCTCCGGCGGCGACCACCTCACGTACTGCCTGGTCACGGAGGAGCTGGGGCGCGGCGACTCGTCCGTGCGCGGGATCGTCTCCGTGTCACTGGGGCTGGTCGCCAAGACGATCGCGGCCTGGGGGAGCGAGGAGCAGAAGCGCCGCTGGCTGCCCGGGCTCACCTCCGGCGCGTACGTCGGCTGCTTCAGTCTGACCGAGCCGGGCACCGGGTCCGACGCGGGCAACCTCACCACACGGGCCGTGCGCGACGGCGACGACTATGTCGTCAACGGCACCAAGATGTTCATCACGAACGGCACTTGGGCAGATGTCGTGCTCCTCTTCGCCCGGTCCACCGACGCCCCCGGCCACAAGGGCGTCTCCGCCTTCCTCGTGCCGGCCGACAGCCCCGGACTGACCCGCCGCACCCTCCACGGCAAGCTCGGCCTGCGCGGCCAGGCCACCGCCGAACTGGTCTTCGAGGACGTGCGCGTGCCCGCCTCGGCGATGCTGGGCCCCGAGGGCAAGGGTTTCTCCGTGGCCATGTCGGCGCTCGCGAAGGGGCGGATGTCGGTCGCCGCCGGGTGCGTCGGGATAGCCCAGGCCGCTCTGGACGCGGCCGTGCGGTACGCGGGGGAGCGTGAGCAGTTCGGCGGGCCGATCGCCCGGCACCAGCTGGTGCAGGAGCTGATCAGCGACATCGCCGTGGACGTCGACGCGGCCCGGCTGCTGACCTGGCGCGTCGCCGACCTGATCGACCGCGGCCTGCCCTTCGCCACCGAGTCCTCCAAGGCCAAGCTCTTCGCCTCCGAGGCCGCCGTCCGCGCCGCCAACAACGCCCTCCAGGTCTTCGGCGGCTACGGCTACATCGACGAGTACCCGGCGGGCAAACTCCTGCGCGACGCCCGCGTGATGACCCTCTACGAGGGCACGAGCCAGATCCAGAAACTGCTGATCGGGCGCGCGCTGACGGGCGTATCGGCCTTCTGAGTCCCGCCTCGTATGAGTATCCGTCTGAGTATTTCGGCGGATGTGGCGCGGGCCACGTCCGCCGACCCTTGTCCCCATGAACATGAACATGAACGAGAGACCCGTCAAGCAGCAGAACACGGGGGCCTTCTACGGTCAGGCCGTCGCGTCCTTCGCCATCGCCATGGGGGCGACGGCCATCGGCATCTTCCGGCTGAACGCCGACGCCTGGGTGCGCGGCTTCCTCGGTATCGCCGTCCTCTATCTGGTGACCTCCGCCTTCACTCTCGCCAAGGTCATCCGCGACCGCCAGGAGTCCGGGCACTGAGTGCCGCCCCGATCGGGCACGCTAAGCGCTCGCTCACCCACGGCGGTACAGTGGGGGGTCACTGTCGGTGGAAGGGGCGAACGGGCGATGAGTACGGCGGAGGAGACGGCCGGCGGCGAGGCGCCGCCGTGGGGTGAGGTGACCCCCGACGCGGCCCGGCGGCTGCTCGTCGCCGCGGTGGAGGCCTTCGCCGAGCGTGGCTACCACGCGACGACGACCCGTGACATCGCGGGCCGCGCGGGCATGAGCCCGGCCGCGCTCTACATCCACTACAAGACCAAGGAAGAGCTGCTGCACCGGATCAGCAGGATCGGCCACGAGAAGGCCGTCGACATCCTGCGTACGGCGGCCCGGACCGAGGGCACCTCGACCGAGCGGCTGGCCGAGGCCGTCAGCTCCTTCGTCCGCTGGCACGCCGGGGGGCGCACCACCGCACGGGTCGTGCAGTACGAACTGGACTCGCTCGGCCCCGAGGCCCGCGCCGAGATCGTCGCGCTGCGCCGCCAGGCCGACGCCGAGGTGCGCGGGATCATCGAGGACGGGGTGGAGGCGGGCGAGTTCGACGTGCCCGACGTACCGGGCACGACGCTCGCCGTGCTGTCGCTGTGCATCGACGTGGCCCGCTGGTTCAACGTCAACGGTTCGCGTACGCCCGACGAGGTCGGCGCGCTCTACGCCGACCTCGTGCTGCGGATGGTGGGAGCCGAGCCGGTCCCGGCGGGAAGCGGGTCCTAGCGGGTCCTAGCGGGTCCTGGCGGGTCCTGGCGGGTCCCGGCCGGGAAGCGGTCCTAGAGGTAGTAGCGCGACACGGACTCCGCCACGCACACCGGCTTGTCGCCGCCCTCGCGCTCCACGCTGAAGCCGACGGTGACCTGGACGCCCCCGGGGACGTCCTCGACGCCGTTGACCGTGGCGGTGGCGCGCAGCCGGGAGCCGACCGGGACGGGTGCGGGGAAACGCACCTTGTTCGTCCCGTAGTTGACGCCCATCTTCACGTTCTCGACCTTGATCAGCTGTGGCCCGAAGAGCGGCAGCAGCGAGAGGGTCAGATAGCCGTGCGCGATGGTGGTCCCGAAGGGGCCGGTGGCCGCCTTCTCCGGGTCGACGTGGATCCACTGGTGGTCGCCGGTGGCGTCCGCGAACAGGTCGATGCGCTTCTGGTCGATCTCCAGCCAGTCGGTGTACCCCAACTGCTCACCGACCGCCGCCTTCAGGTCGTCCGCGCCCGTGAAGATCCTCGGCTCTGCCATGTCCCGGCCTCCTCGCCACTTGTCTAAGCAACTGCTTAGCATGGTCGCCCGCGGTTTCCCTGTCAACGGACCGCGGCAAGCCGCCTTGGGTAGGGTTCGGGGAGTGCCCCAGATTCCCGAGAAGATCCATGAACTCACGGTCGGCCAGCTCGCCGCCCGCAGCGGCGCCGCCGTCTCCGCCCTGCACTTCTACGAGTCCAAGGGCCTCATCAGCAGCCGCCGCACCTCGGGCAACCAGCGCCGCTACAGCCGGGACGCGCTGCGCAGGGTCGCCTTCGTCAGGGCCGCGCAGCGCGTCGGCATCCCGCTCGCCACGATCCGCGAGGCGCTCGCCGAACTCCCCGAGAAACGCACGCCCACCCGGGAGGACTGGGCCCGCCTGTCCGAGAACTGGCGTTCCGAACTGGACGAGCGCATCAAGCAGTTGAACCGGCTGCGGGATCACCTCACCGACTGCATCGGCTGTGGCTGTCTGTCGCTGGAGGGGTGTGTGCTGTCCAACCCCGATGATGTCTTCGGTGAGACCCGGGCGGGGTCGCGGCTGATGGTGGAGAGGGGTGGTGCCAAGTCGGGTGCTCGTACTCCGTCCAGCCCTCGTGTGTCGGACCCGCCGGATTGACCGTTGTTGGCTGCGGGTCCGGTGGGGGCTTGTCGCGCCCGCGCGGCGGAGCCGCATATCGATACAGCCTCGCGCCCCTAAAGACAGGGGCGCGTCTCCGTCAGGTGGCAGACACTGCCGGGACGGTTCAGTTGGGGGTGCGGCATCCCCGGCGCACCCCCGTCGTGCTCAGGCCGACGCAAGCAGCAGCCGTCCGCGCCTGGACTCCGCCAGGGCCTCGGGGGTCAGTACGGGCCGCGGCACCACGATGCCGCACTCCGTGCAGACGGGACCCGACGACGGCTCATGGGCCAGGTCGTACTTCCAGGTGAGGCGCTCCCCGACGCACACCGGGCACACCGAGCCCGGTTCGCGCTCCAGGGCGGCGATCAGCCGTCGCAGCACCTCGGCCAGCGATTCATGGGGGTGCACCCCCGGATCGTCGCACCAGGCCACCCCGAACCCACCCCAGGTCAGCCGATGCCAGTCGTCCACGCTTCCGGGCCGGCGCAGCCCGTCGAACTTCTCCTTCTTGCGGCGCTTCGCGAACTCCACCTCGTAGGCCAGCCAGACCGAGCGCGCTTCCTCCAGCTCGTCCAGTGCGGCCACGAGCCGCGCTGGATCGGGGGACCGGTCCTCCGGACCGAACCCGGCCCGGGAGCACAGATGGTCCCAGGTCGCCCTGTGCCCGTAAGGGGCGAACCTCTCAAGGCACTTGCGGAGCGAGTAACGCCGCAGTGCCAGATCGCTCCGCGGATCCCGCACCTGTCTCGCCAGACTCCGGAAACCGGCCATCGCCTTGCACCTCCGTCACACCTGCACCTGTACTTCGGTCACTTCGGCGTCGTCGAACGGACGTCACCGAATAGACGTATCGACAAGCGATTCGGCTCCATCCGTTTTCCGATGACGGCCATAAGCCGTTCGTCGGCCCCCATGGGACCGACGTCAACGGCCCTAAACCGTCCGCCGGACCACCCCTCACGGTTACCTCCCGCAGCTGTCGGCCGCCTGTAGAACACCTGTTGAACACCGCGCCGGACCAACGTCGCGCCCAGCGCCCCCGAAGTGCCCCCGCACTCCTCCAACGCATTTGCTGTGCCACGTTGTTCAAACGTGACGCATGTTCATCTTCGAACCCGGGGATACCAGGCGGTAACGTCCGGCCCACCCCGTCCGGAGTCGGCCACCCCCGTCCGGAGGAGCTGCCATGTCACGGCGCACCCCAGGCACCACCGTCGACAGAACCTTCGGGACCTTCAGGTCCTTCAGGTCATCGAGGTCCTTCGACAGACTGAGAACTCCCCGCGGAGTCTTCGGGTTCCTGAAGACCGCAGCTGTATGCACGCTCATTGCCGGTCTTTTGTCGCCGCTTTCCCCGGTCTCCCCGGCGACCGAGGCCCACGCCGCCGCGGCCAACGACTACTGCGGAGCCCAGTGCTCCGACATCCTGCCGCCCGGCCAGAACGGCAACGCGACCCTCGCCCAGATCATCCTCAACCAGGCCTTCGGCACCCAGCCCGAGCACGCGGAAGACCAGCTCGGGCCCTATGCCAACCTGGCCACGGGCTACTCCGGGCTCACCAACGCCACCATCAACAACTTCTTCAACGACGCCTCGTTCGGGGTCGCCGCCGACCAGGTCGCCTCGACCCTGGCCCCGGCCGGCCGCACCGACGTGACGATCGTCCGCGACAAGAAGACGGGTGTGCCACACATCACAGGCACCACCCGTTACGGCACCGAGTTCGGCGCCGGGTACGCCGCCGCCCAGGACCGCCTCTGGCTGATGGACGTCTTCCGGCACGTCGGACGCGGCCAGCTCACGCCCTTTGCGGGCGGCGACCCCTCCAACCAGGGCCTTGAACAGGAGTTCTGGCGCCACGCCCCGTACACCGAGGCCGACCTCCAGGCCCAGATAGACAACGCGGTCGCCACCAACGGCGCCCGCGGCCAGCAGGCCCTCGCCGACGTCAACGCCTACGTCGCCGGCATCAACGCGTACATCGACGCCTCCGACAGCGGACGCTACTTCCCCGGCGAGTACGTCCTGACCGGCTGGAAGGACTCCGTCACCAACGCGGGCACCATCCAGCACTTCAAGACCACCGACCTGGTCGCACTGGCCTCCGTGATCGGCGCGCTCTTCGGCTCCGGCGGCGGCGGCGAGGTCAACAACGCGATCTCCCTCATGGCCGCCCAGTCCCAGTACGGCGTCGTCGAGGGCACCAAGGTCTGGGAGTCCTTCCGCGAGCGCAACGACCCCGAGGCCGTCCTCACCGTCCACAACGGCGAGAGCTTCCCGTACGCCACCCCGCCCGCCGACCCGCAGGGCGAGGCCCTGCCCGACGCCGGCACGGTCGTCACGGAACCGCTGGTGTACGACCGTACGGGCAGCGCCGCCACCACGACCGCGACGACCGCCTCCACCACGGCGACGGCCACCGCCCTCACCTCCGCCAAGCGCGGAATGTCCAACGCCCTGGTGGTCAGCGGGGCGAAGACCGCCAGCGGCCACCCGGTCGCCGTCTTCGGCCCGCAGACCGGCTACTTCGCACCCCAGCTGCTCATGCTCCAGGAGATCCAGGGCCCGGGCCTCAGCGCGCGCGGCGCCTCCTTCGCGGGGCTGAGCATGTACGTCGAACTCGGCCGCGGCCAGGACTACGCGTGGAGCGCGACGACCTCCGGGCAGGACATCATCGACTCGTACGCGGTCGAGCTGTGCCAGGACGACGTCCACTACCTCTACCACGGCACCTGCACGGCGATGGAGAAGCTTGAGCAGACCAACGCCTGGAAGCCCACCACGGCCGACGACACGGCCGCCGGCTCCTACCGCATGCAGGTCTACCGGACGAAGTACGGCCCGGTGAGCCATCGGGCGACGGTCGGCAGGAAGAAGGTCGCCTACACCACCCTGCGCTCCTCCTACATGCACGAGGCCGACTCGATCATCGGCTTCCAGATGCTCAACGACCCCGACTACGTGAAGGGCCCGGCGACCTTCCAGTCGGCGGTGCAGCACATCAACTTCACCTTCAACTGGTTCTACGCCGACTCCACGCACACCGCGTACTACAACAGCGGCGACAACCCGGTGCGCGCGAGCGGCGTCGACGCCGAGTTCCCGGTCTGGGCGCAGTCGGCGTACGAGTGGCAGGGCTGGAACCCGACCACGAACACCGCCACCTACACACCGGCGTCCGCGCACCCCAACTCGATCGACCAGGACTACTACATCTCCTGGAACAACAAACAGGCCAAGGACTACACCACCGCCCCCTGGGGCAACGGCTCCGTCCACCGCGGCAACCTCCTGGAGGACCGGGTCAAGAAACTCGTCACGGCGGGCGGAGTGACCCGGGCCCAGCTGGTGAAGGCGATGGCCGACGCCGCGCTCGCCGATCTGCGTGCCGAGGACGTGCTGCCGAAGCTGCTGCGGGTCATCAACAGCTCGACGGTCACCGACTCCACGGCCGCGGCAGCCGTCACCAAGCTGTCGGCATGGGTGACGGCGGGCGCCAAACGCACGGAGACGTCCGCCGGTTCGAAGGCGTACGCCAACGCCGACGCGATCCGCATCCTGGACGCATGGTGGCCGCTCCTCGTACAGGCCGAGTTCGAACCGGGCCTCGGCACCGACCTCTACACCGCCATCACCACCAACCTCCCTGTCGACGAGGCACCTTCGGCCGCACACGGCCCGACCGGCGCACACGCGGGCAGCTCCTTCCAGTACGGCTGGTGGAGCTATGTCGACAAGGACATCCGGGCGGTTCTCGGTGACTCGGTGCAGGGCGGCCTCGCGCAGAAGTACTGCGGCGGCGGCACGCTCACCGGCTGCCGGGACATCCTGATCAGCACCCTGAAGACCGCGGCGGGTATGACGGCCGCCCAGGTCTACCCCGGCGACGACCTCTGCGCGGCGGGCAACCAGTGGTGCGCCGACTCGATCGTCCAGCGCACCCTGGGAGGCATCAAGCACTACAACATCAGCTGGCAGAACCGGCCGACCTACCAGCAGGTCGTCGAGTTCACGTCACACCGGTAGCAGCTGTTCCGGTGCCGGCGGCGGGTCGCATTCACTTGATGCGCCATTCACTTGATACGGCCCGCCGCCAGCACCACCCGCGCCAACTCCGCGTGGCAGATGTCGCTGTGGGCCCCCGTCGGGGTCCCACCGTTCTTGACCACTTCCGCCGCGTCGACGTTCACGCACCCGCTCACCGGCAGCTTCGCAGGCTTGAGCGCCTCGGCGAGGGTCAGCTTGACCGTGCCCGGCACCGCCTGGACGCCGTCGTGGCCCATCGCACCCCACTTGGGACCCAGCGCCTTCGCCACGCTGAACCCCGCGAACGACCGGTCGGCGTCGAGCATGCCCTGGCTCTCGCCCGCCATGCGCGAGGCCAGCGGATAGAACGTGCTGAGCGCCCCGTCGTGCCGGGAGTAGCAGCACACCAGGGGACCGTCGATACGGCTCTGCCGACCCCGCAACGCGCCCCCGGCGCCCGTGTCGTGGGGCAGGCTGTCCGCGAACGCGTAGTGGGAGAAGGCTCCTTGGAGCAGCGTCACCGACTTCACCGTGCGCACCTCCTTGGGCAGGCCGCGCAGCGCGAACGACACCAGCCGGGCGCCGAAACTGTGCCCGACGAGATGCACCCGCACCCCGGGCGCCGCCTGGGCGAGCCGCCCGAGCACCGGCCCGAGGCCCCGCTCGCCGACGGTTCCGGCCCGCCGCTTCATCGCGTAGTACGTGGCCTGCCGCAGCAGCTCCTGCGCACCCTTCCACGGATTGGGCAGCGCGAACTCGGCGACAGCGCCCGGGGATTCGGAAGATCCATGGCCGGCCAGGGCCCGGGCGAACTCCTCGCAGACCGCCGTCGTGGATCCGGTGAGCATGTCGGGGACGCCCGCCGGGTCGCCGTCCCCCAGGAGATCCGCCGCGAACCCTGACTGCGGCGCCTCCGGCGGCACCTCGACGAGGAGTCGCACCAGCCCGCCGTACTCCTCCAGGGCCCGCTCGCTGTCCGGTTGCTGCTCCAACAGGTGGGCGATCTGCTCGACGACCGTGGCCCGCTCCGGGAAGGTCTCGACCAGGGCCTGCCGGGTGTTCTTGTCGAGACCGGGTCGGCCGGTCGCCGCCGGGGCGGTAGCGGTCGCGGTGGCGGTCATGGACCGCTGGAAGTCGGGGATCGGCTCGTCGGAGAAGCGCATCGACGGCCACACCACGCCCACGTAGCCGATCCTGGCGGTCGCGGGCGCGAGCGTGGGGATGGGCGCGAAGAACCTGCTGTAGAGCCGGGTCGCGATCGACCGGTCGTTGTTCCAGCCGTGTGCGAAGACGACCAAGTCGCGCACCTCAAGGGGGTTCACCTCCGCGAGCAGTCGGTCACGCCTGCGCCCGTCGGTGTCGCCGTCCGCGTCGAAGGTCAGCTCCCAGTAGGGAGAAACGCTCATTTCCGGATCCGCCATGACAGTCCCCGTCCCCCGTGGTGTCGTGATCGTGCACCATGTTGGTGCGATGTGGGGCGTATCGTCCTGCTAACGGGGGGAGTTGGCTATACGTCACGGCTCACTTATAAGCAAGGTATTTCTTACGCATGTTCCGGAACGCCGCCAACTCCTCCTGCCAGCCCGCCACGACCTCGTCGGCGTCGGCGCCCGCGTCGATCATCGTGCGCACCAGAGTGGATCCGGTGAGCTTGTCGATCCAGTTGTCGGAGCGCCAAGTGAAGCCGCTCCAGACCTTCTTGGCGGTCACCAGCAACGCGACCCCGGTACGCACCGGGTCGTAGGCCGCCCGGTCGTGCACATGGATCTGTACGCCCCCGATGGTCTTTCCCTGGAACTTGGAGAACGTCGGCGCGAAGTACGCCTCCCTGAAGTGCACACCGGGCAACCCGAGTTGCTCCGCCGCGAGGGCCCACCGCCGGTCGATGCCCTCGGCGCCGAGCAGTTCGAACGGCCGGGTCGTGCCCCGCCCCTCCGACAGGTTCGTCCCCTCGAAGAGACACGTCCCGGAGTAGACGAGGGCGGTGTCGGGCGTCGGCATGTTCGGGCTCGGCGGCACCCAGGGCAGCCCGGACGCGTCGTAGAACTCCGACCGCTTCCATCCCGACATCAGTACGGTGTCCAGCTCCACCGGCGCCGCCAGGAACTCCTTGTTGAACAGCCGCGCCAGCTCCGCCACCGTCATCCCGTGCGCCTGGGAGATCGGCTGCCGTCCGACGAACGTCGCGAACTCCCTGTGCAGCACGGGCCCTTGGGCGGCCCGCCCGGTCACCGGGTTCGGCCGGTCGAGCACGAGGAAGGGCTTGCCGGCCAGCTGGGCCGCCTCCATGCAGTCGTACAGCGTCCAGATGTACGTGTAGAAGCGGGCGCCCACGTCCTGGATGTCGAAGACGACGGTGTCGACGCCGGACGCGGTGAAGATGTCGGCGAGCGGCCGGCCGCTCTTGAGATACGTGTCGTAGACGGGGAGCCCGGTCGCCGGGTCGTCGTAGCGGCCCTCGGAGCCGCCGGCCTGCGCGGTGCCACGGAATCCGTGCTCGGGGCCGAAGACGGCGGTCAGATTCACCCGGTCGTCCGTGTGCATGACGTCGACGATGTGGCGTACGTCTCTGGTTACGCCGGTGGGGTTGGTGACGAGGCCGACCTTTTTGCCGGTGAGGGGGGCGTAGTCGTTGGCGGCCAGGTTTTCGAAGCCGGTGCGGAGTTGTTTTGGGCGGTGTTGAGTGGGGGTGGCTGCGGCGCTGCATGCTGCCAGGGATGCGGCGGTGGCTGTTGCCAGGAGGCCGCGTCTGGACAGGGGCATGGGGGTTCCCTCCGTGAGGCGGTACGGGTGGTGGTGGCACCGTATGCGCTGCCGTCGGTAGTTCGTAGGGTGCGGGCTCGTTGTGGCTTGTCGCGCCCCGCGGCGGAGCCGCAGATCGATACGGCCCCGCGCCCCTAGGTGGGATTCCCTTGCCCTTCCTTTGTTACATACCGACTGGTTAGTCTGGTCGGGCGTTGGAGCCGTGTCGTGTCGAAGGAGACCGATCGTGGGTGTCGTGCAGGGTGCCGGAGTGGTCGTCACTGGTGCGGGGGGCGGGATCGGGGCCGCCCTGGCTCGGCGGTTCGCCGCCGAAGGGGCCCGGGTCGTTGTGAACGACCTTGATGCCGCGCGGGCGGGGGCCGTCGCCGACGAGATAGGCGGGATCGCGGTTCCCGGGGACGCGTCCGGGATTGTCGCCGAAGCCCGTGCCGCCCTCGGTGGGACCGTGGACGTCTACTGCGCCAACGCCGGGCTTGCCTCGGGTGGCTCCGAGGCGGCCGACGAGAAGGTCTGGGCGCTTGCCTGGGACGTGAACGTGATGGCGCATGTGCGGGCGGCCCACGAACTGCTGCCGGAGTGGCTGGAGCGCGGCAGCGGGCGTTTCGTGTCCACCGTGTCCGCCGCCGGGCTGCTCACCATGATCGGCGCGGCGCCCTACAGCGTGACCAAGCACGGTGCGTACGCCTTCGCCGAGTGGCTGTCCCTGACGTACCGCCACCGCGGGCTCAAGGTGCACGCCATCTGCCCGCAGGGCGTCCGTACGGACATGCTGGCAGGGACCGGCAGCGCGGGCGATCTGGTGCTCGCGCCGACCGCGATCGAGCCCGAGGCGGTCGCGGACGCGCTGTTCAAGGGGATCGACGAGGACCGGTTCCTGATCCTGCCGCACCCCGAGGTCGCCGAGTACTACCAGGCGCGCGCCGCCGATCCCGACCGCTGGCTGACGAACATGAACCACATCCAGCAGAAGTGGGAGACCACCCGGTGACCGCTCCCGATGCCGACTCCGGCTCCCGGTACGGTGCGCAGCCCTGGCTGGCTCTCCTCGACGACGTCCAGCGCGGGCCGATAGAGCCCGACGACTCACTCGTCCACGCCCTGCGCCGGACCGCCGCCGAGGTCCCGGACCGCACACTCCTCGCCTACTTCGACGGGCGGCTCAGCCACCGTGAGGTCGACGAGCTGAGTGACTCCGTGGCCGGGTATCTCGTGACCCGGGGGCTGGAGCGCGGGGACCGGGTCGCCGTCCTGCTCCAGAACTCGCCGCTGTTCGTGCTCGCCGTACTGGGGGCCTGGAAGGCGGGTGCGACCGTCGTACCCGTCAACCCGATGTACAAGTCGGGGGAGGTGACGCACGTCCTGCGGGACGGTGACGTGGCCGCGCTGATCTGCTCCGACCGGGCCTGGGAGTCGTATCTGAGGGATACGGCCGCGGACTCTCCCGTGCGGATCGTGCTCACGGGGTGCGAGCTGGACTTCCAGAGCCGCGGGGACGCGCGCGTGCTCGCGTTCGAGCGGCTGCCGCAGGCCCCGGACGCCGAGGACCTGACGGCCGTCGCCCGGTACGGGCACAAGGCACCGGACGGTCGTGATCCCCGCCCCGCAGACATCGCGCTGATCAGCTACACCTCCGGCACCAGCGGCACCCCCAAGGGGGCCACCAACACGCACGGCAACATCATGTACAACGCGGAACGGCAGCGGACGGGGCTCGGTCTCGGGGACGCGCCCGTGTACTTCGCGATGGCGCCCCTGTTCCACATCACCGGCATGGTCTGTCAGCTCGGCGCGAGTCTGAACAGCGCGGGCACGCTCGTGCTCGCCTACCGCTTCGAGCCCGGGGTCGTCCTGGACGCGTTCGCCGAGCACCGCCCCCACTACACGGTCGGCCCGTCGACGGCCTTCATGGCCCTGGCCGCGCACCCGGATGTCACCCCCGACCACTTCTCCTCCTTCCGGAACATCTCCTCCGGCGGCGCCCCGCTGCCGCCCGCCCTCGTGGAGAAGTTCCGGGCCGGCTTCGGCCCGTACATCCGCAACGGCTACGGCCTCACCGAGTGCACCGCCCCCTGTGCCTCCGTACCGCCCGCCCGCGAAGCCCCCGTCGACCCGGTCTCCGGCACGCTCGCCGTGGGCGTGCCGGGCCCCGACACCGTCGTACGCATCGTCGACGACCAGGGCGCGGAGGTTCCCTTCGGCGAACAGGGCGAGATCCTCGTACGTGGCCCGCAGGTCGTTCCCGGCTACTGGCGGCTCCCGGAGGCCACCGCGGAGACCTTCCCGGAGGGGGAGCTGCGCACCGGTGACATCGGGTTCATGGACGAGGAGGGGTGGCTGTACGTCGTCGACCGGAAGAAGGACATGATCAACGCGTCCGGCTTCAAGGTGTGGCCGCGTGAGGTCGAGGACGTGCTGTACACCCATCCGGCGGTACGCGAGGCGGCCGTCGTCGGGGTACCGGACGGGTATCGCGGGGAGACCGTGAAGGCCTACATCAGCCTGCGTCCGGGCACCGAGGGGGACCCGGACGCGCTGGCCGCGTACTGCAAGGAGAGACTGGCCGCCTACAAGTACCCGCGGCAGGTGGAGATACTGCCCGACTTGCCGAAGACGGCGACTGGAAAGATTCTCCGTCGGGAACTGCGTACCCGGTCCGGGGACTCTCAGTAGGCACTTGTTCGGTTGCTGGGCCGGTGCGGTTGCTTCGGTTGCTTCGGTTGTTCGTGGAACGTTTGGAAGGCAGGTGGCGGTAGTGCCCAGGACGACGGACGGTGACGGTACGCCCGTCCCGCAGCGGCTGCTGGCCGCCGCCACCCGGCTCTTCGCGGAACAGGGGTACGACCGCACGTCCGTGCAGGAGATCGTCGAGGCGGCCGGGGTCACCAAGGGGGCGCTTTACCACTACTTCGGGTCCAAGGACGATCTGCTGCACGAGGTGTACGCGCGCGTGCTGCGGGTTCAGCAGGAGCGGCTGGACGCGTTCGCCGACGCGGACGCGCCGGTGGAGGAGCGGTTGCGGCGGGCGGCGGCGGATGTCGTCGTCACGACCATCGAGAACCTTGACGACGCGATGATCTTCTTCCGGTCGATGCACCACTTGAGCCCGGAGAAGAACAAGCAGGTGCGGGCGGAGAGACGCCGGTACCACGAACGCTTCCGTGCCCTGATCGAGGAGGGTCAGGAGGCGGGCGTCTTCTCGAAGGCGACCTCGGCGGACCTGGTGGTCGACTACCACTTCGGTTCCGTCCACCACTTGTCGACGTGGTACAGCCCGGAGGGCCCGCTGAGCTCGACGGAGGTCGCGGGGCAGTTGGCGGACCTGTTGTTGCGGGCGCTGCGGCCGTAGGGGTTTTCTTCGCCCCCGCCGCCCTTACCCGTCCCATCCCTGGGGGCTGCGCCCCCAGACCCCCCTTTTCGCGCTGAACGCGTTCGTCCTCAATCGCCGGACGGGCTGGATGGTGCCGGCCGGGGCTTGATCTTTTAGCCCGTCCGGCGTTTGAGGACAAGGCCCGTTCAGGGCCGTAGGGGGGTCTGGGGGCGCAGCCCCCAGGGGATGGGAATGGGTAGGGGCGGCGGGGGCGAGAAAACTTACGCGTACTTCTTCAGTTCCCGGCGCGCCAGCGACCGCTGGTGCACCTCGTCCGGGCCGTCCGCCAGTTTCAGGGTTCGGGCGCTTGCCCAGAGTTCGGCCAGGGGGAAGTCCTGGCTTACTCCGCCCGCGCCGTGCAGTTGGATCGCCTTGTCGATGATGTCCACCACCGCACGCGGCGTCGCGATCTTGATCGCCTGGATTTCGGTGTGGGCGCCCTTGTTGCCCACCGTGTCCATCATCCAGGCCGTCTTCAGGACCAGCAGCCGCAGCTGCTCGACCGTCACCCGCGCGTCCGCGATCCAGTTGTGGACCACTCCCTGCTGGGCCAGCGACTTGCCGAAGGCCTCGCGAGAGACCGCCCGGCGGCACATCAGCTCGATCGCGCGCTCCGCCATGCCGATCAGCCGCATGCAGTGGTGGATCCGGCCGGGGCCCAGCCGGGCCTGCGCGATCGCGAAACCGCTGCCCTCCTCGCCGATCAGGTTCGCCGCCGGCACCCGTGCCTCGTCGAAGAGCACCTCGGCGTGGCCGCCGTGGGAGTGGTCCTCGTAGCCGAACACCTGCATCGCCCGCTTGACCGTGACGCCGGGGGTGTCCCGGGGGACCAGGATCATCGACTGCTGGCGACGGATGTCGGCGCCGTCCGGGTCGGTCTTGCCCATGACGATGAAGATCTTGCAGTTCGGGTTCATCGCTCCGGAGATGTACCACTTGCGGCCCGTGACGACGTAGTCGTCGCCGTCCCGGCGGATCCGCGTCTCGATGTTCGTCGCGTCGGACGAGGCCACCTCGGGCTCGGTCATCGCGAACGCCGAGCGGATCTCGCCCGCGAGGAGCGGCTCCAGCCACTGCTTCTTCTGCTGCTCGTCGGCGAACTGCGCCAGCACCTCCATGTTGCCGGTGTCCGGTGCCGCGCAGTTCAGCGCGGTCGGCGCCAAGTGCGGGGAACGGCCGGTGATTTCGGCGAGGGGTGCGTACTGGAGGTTGGTGAGGCCGGCGCCGTGGTGGGCGTCGGGGAGGAAGAGGTTCCACAGGCCCTGGCGGCGGGCCTCGGCCTTCAACTCCTCGACCACGGCCGGGGTGTCCCACGGCGAGGCCAGCGCGGCCCGCTGCTCCTCGGCCACGGCCTCCGCCGGATACACGTACTCGTCCATGAAGGCGAGGAGCTTGGCGCGCAGTTCCTCGGTGTGCGCGTCGAACGCGAAGTCCATGACGGGTCAGCCTTCCTGGAGATCTGAGAGGCCTGGGAGACCTGAGTGAAGTGTGGTCAGGCCGTGTTCTATGAATACGGGGACCAGGTCGCCGATGCGGTCGAAGCCCGCGCCGACCGTCTGGCCCAGTGTGTAGCGGTAGTGGATGCCCTCCAGGATCACGGCCAGCTTGAACCAGGCGAACGCCGTGTACCAGGAGACCGCCGACACGTCCCGGCCCGAGCGCGCCGCGTACCGTTCGATCAGCTCGGCCGGTGACGGGTGTCCGGCGGCCTCGGCGGTCGTGGAGACGGGGGAGTCGGGCGCGCCCAGCGGGATGCTGTACATCACCAGCAGGCCCAGGTCGGTGAGCGGGTCGCCGAGCGTCGACATCTCCCAGTCGAGGATCGCCGTGATGGTGTCGTTCTCGCCGCCGATCAGGACGTTGTCCAGGCGGTAGTCGCCGTGCACGATCGCCGGGGCGGGGGAGTGGGGCAGGGCCCGGCCCAGCGCCGCCTGCAACTCGTCGATGCCGGGCAGCTCGCGGTTGCGGGACGCGTCCAACTGCTTGCCCCAGCGCCGCAGTTGGCGGTCGAGGAAGCCCTCGGGGCGGCCGAAGTCGGCGAGGCCCACCTCGGCGGGGTCCACCGCGTGCAGCTCGACGAGCGTGTCCACCAGCGACAGCACCACGTCCCGGGTCCGCTCGGGGCCGATCGGGGCGAGCTGCTCGGCCGTACGGTACGGCGTGCCCGGCACGAACTCCATGACGTAGAACGGCGCTCCGGGCGCCGCCCCGTTCTCGGGGTCCTCGCACAGCAGCACCGGACGCGGGACCGGTACGGCGGTCGGATGCAGGGCGCTGATCACCCGGTGCTCGCGCCGCATGTCGTGCGCGGTGGCCAGGACATGGCCCAGCGGGGGCCGTCGTACGACCCATCGGGAGGTGCCGTCGGTGACCGCGTAGGTGAGGTTCGAACGGCCGCCCTCGATCAGCCGGCCGGTCAGGGGGCCGTGCGCGAGTCCGGGGCGCTCGCTGTCGAGCAGGCCGCGCAGCCGGCCGAGATCGAGACCTGGCAGGTCGTCCGAGGGCATCATTGCTCCTACGCGTACGGGAACGGGACTTGAATCATGATGCCGACCGGTCGGTATGTCGTCCAGTGGGTGGACGAAAAGTGACCGGCGTCTCGCTTCCAGTGTGCGGAAGGAGACGCCGGCCGGGTAGAGCGGGGGAGCGGTGCCGCTGACCGGAAACCGTCAGTGATCGTCCCAGTGGTCCTGGTGTGCCGCGTGACGGTGGCCGTCGTGCAGAAAGTCGATGTGGTCGCCGTGCTGGACGGCCGGGTGCCCGCAGCCGTCTCCGTGTACGTGCTGGTGGGCGTCGTGCGCCACGTGCCCGCCGGGCTCGCACTCGTCCCAGTGGCCGCTGTGGGCGCGGTGCAGGTGACCGTCGTGCGCGTAGTCGACGTGGTCGCCGTGCGGCACCTCGGTGTGGCCGCAGTCGGGGCCGTGCAGGTGCTCGTGGGTCGGGTGTTCCTGGTGAAGGGTGGGAGTGCTCATGGAATCCATATATATCCGGCTATTCGACTTGCGTCGCGTCCGCGCACGCCGGAATGTCGAACATTAGGAAACCGGAGGGTCAGACATATGAAAGCCATTACTTACAGTCGGTACGGCGGTCCCGACGTCCTGGAGTACACGGAGGACGCCCCGGACCCCAAGGTCGGGCCCGACTCCGTGCTGATCAAAGTGCGGGCGGCGTCGGTCAACCCGGTGGACTGGAAGTGCCGCGAGGGCTACCTCGACGGCCTCCTGGACCCCGTCTTCCCGGTGGTGCCGGGCTGGGACGTCTCCGGGGTCGTGGTCCGTCCGGGTGTCTCCGTCTCCGAGTACGCCGTCGGCGACGAGGTCATCGGCTACGTACGCGAGGACTTCCTCTCGCGCGGCACCTTCGCCGAGTACGTCGCCGCCCCGGTGCGCACCCTCGCCCGCAAGCCCCGCAACCTCTCCTTCGAGGAGGCGGCCGGGCTGCCGCTGGTCGGGCTCACCGCCTATCAGGTGCTCTCCAAGGCGCTCCACGTCCGCACCGGCGAGACCGTCCTCGTGCACGCGGCGGCGGGCGGGGTGGGCTCCGTCGCCGTCCAGCTGGCCCGGCGCCACCTCGGCGCGGCGCATGTCATCGGCACGGCGAGCGTGCACAACCACGACTTCGTACGGGAACTGGGCGGCGATCCGGTGACGTACGGCGCCGGTATGGCCGACCGGGTGCGGAAGCTGGCTCCGGGGGGTGTCGATGCGGTGTTCGACACCGTCGGTGGGGACACGCTGAGGGATTCGGCGGAGCTGTTGGTGCCCGGGGGGCGGCTGGTGTCGATCGCGGACCCGGAGGTCGTCGGGCTCGGCGGCACGTACTACTTCGTACGGCCGGATGCGGTGGATCTTCAGCATCTGTCTGAGCTGGCTGAACATCATGTGTTCTCGCTGCATGTGTCCGAGACGTTTCCGTTGGAGCGGGCGGCGGAGGCGCATCGGTTGAACGCGGAGGGGAGGACTCGGGGCAAGATTGTGGTGACTGTGGACTGGGGGTAGTTCTTTGGGTGCGGGCCCGTGGGGGCTTGTCGCGCAGTTCCCCGCGCCCCCAAAGGGGGCGCGATAGTGCCCCTCAGTCATAGGACCAGGGCTGCTCCGCATGCCGCCAGGGCTACCGCGCACAGTGCTGCGGCAGTGGCGTGGTGGGTGGCCAGTGCCGGAGGGATGCCGTCGCTTGTCAGCGTTCGGATGCGTCTGTGGGCGATGGCCAGGAACGCCATCCACAGGGCGCCGAACAGTGCGCAGACAACGATGCCCGCCGCCGACGGTCTGTCGTGCAGCGCGCTCTTCCCGGCCAGTACGGCGACGACGGTGGCCGACAGTGTCGTACGCCGCCAGGCCAGGCGGGTCCGCTCCGGCTGCAGTCCCGGATCCCGTACTGCGCTTGTCCCTGCCTCGCTCACCCGTTCCCCCGGACCAGCACCACGACCACCATGGCGACCGCGACCACGGCGACCGCGAGGCTCAGCAGGGCCGGGAAGCGGGACACCGGGAGGTCCTCGCCGCGTCGCATGGCCCGTTCGCACCGCACCCAGTGGTTGACGGCCCGCAGCGAGCACAGCACACCGGCCGCCAGCAGGGCGAGCGCCAGCCCCACGCGCCAGCCCCAGCGCAGGTCGGGCAGGAACTGGTCCACGGCGAATCCGCCGCCGATCAGCGCGAGCGCGGTGCGCAGCCAGGCCAGGAAGGTGCGTTCGTTGGCCAGGGAGAAGCGGTAGTCGGGGGTGCGGCCCTCCTCGGCGATCTCCTGGGGGGCGAACCACAGGCGGACGTTCCGTGCGAAATCGATCACGTGCACGACCTTACGGGCTGTCGGGTGACCGGAACGCCTTGAGGCGCTCGTATGCCGCCAGACCGTCCGGAACCCACTCCCACTGGCCCTCGCCCAGCCGCCGCTCCACCTCGTCCTCGGGCAGGAACGCGTGCCAGGCGACCTCCTCCACCTGCGGGTGGACGGGCAGCTCGCAGCGCACCTCGTAGACCGCCGACCACCAGCTCTGGCCGGCGCCGTTGTCGTACAGGAACTTGAAGAGGGGCTCGGGGCGGGGCAGGCCCGTGACGCCGAGTTCCTCCTCGGCCTCCCTCAGGGCCGCGCCGTCGTACGACTCGCCCGCGCCCACGACCCCGCCGACGAACATGTCGTACAGGGAGGGAAAGACCAGCTTGGTGGGGGTGCGGCGGTGGACGAAGATCCGGCCCCGGGCGTCCCTGGCCTGGATGAACACGCAGCGGTGGCGCAGGCCGCGCGCGTAGGCCTCGCCTCGGGGGAACTGGCCGACGACCTCGTCGTTCTCGTCGACGATGTCGAGGATCTCGTCCGCCGGAGTGGTCCCGTCAGCATCAGCGGGAGTGCTCTCGTCGGCCGGAGTGGTCCCGTCAGCGGGAGTGCTCTTGGCGGAGTGCGTGCTCTTCTCGGGGGGAGTGCTCATGGCTGTCATCCAAGCCCATCGCCCCCTGTGCGCAGCCGCTCGGCATCGCCGGGTGCAGGCCGAGGAGGACGATGCCCACGACCACCGCCGCGAGGCCCGTCGCCTCCCACGCCAGTGCCCCGGGGTCGGTGCGCAGCTGGTCGCCGAGGAAGCCGACGCCGCAGATGATGCCGGCCAGCGGCTGGGCCGCCGTGAGGGCGGGCAGGGACATGCGCAGGGGTGCGGTCTCGAAGGCGCTCTGGACCAGGATCAGGCCGGTCAGGCCGAGCAGCAGCACGCCGTACGGCTGCCAGCCGGTGAGGAGGTGGGTCAGGCCGCCCTCCGAGAAGCGCTGGCCGCTGACCCGGGTCAGGGCGTCCTGGACGCCGTACAGCAGGCCCGCGGCCAGGGCCAGCAGGACCGGGCCGGCGCTGAGGCGGGAGCGTTTCGCGTACGTCGTGAGGAGCAGGGCGGCGCCCAGCATGGCGCCGATGATCAGCCAGTGCCGGAAGGGGTCCGTGATGGCGGTGCCGCCGCGCGGTTCGCCCGCCACGATGAACGCCGTCACGCCGCCCGCGAGGAGCAGCAGGCCCGCCCAGCCCTGGCGGCCCAGCGGCTGCTTCGTCTGGTGGCGGGAGAGGGCGAGCGCGAAGAGCAGGTTCGTCGCGAGCAGCGGCTCCACCAGGGAGACCTCGCCCTGGCTCAGCGCGATCGCGCCCAGCACCATGCCCGCCACCATCAGACCGATGCCGCCGAGCCAGCGCGGCACCCGCATCAGGTCCAGGAGCAGCCGCGGGGAGAGGAAGTCGCTCAGGGGTGCCTGCCGGGCCACGTTCTGCTGGAGGACGAACCCGAGGCCCAGGCAGCACGCTGCGCTCACGGCGAGAGTCAGAACCAGGACGGACACGCGGGGTACCTCGATGACGGGGCGGACGGCGGGGTGTGGTAAAGGCCGACTGTAGCCGCCCGCGCGCGGTCCTGCCCCGGGGATGTGACGGAATCGTGGCGTAGTGAGGGTCACGTCCTCGTTCCGGAGGGTGGCCTTGTCGCGACTTAACGTCATCTTTGTGGTGTCGTGGTGTGGTGGGGCGTGGTGGGGCGCGCCGGAGGTTCGTCGGTCGTCAGGTCAACTGACCTATACAAATGGGTAATTGACACGTGTCGCGCACGTATTCGGCCTTGACGTGAAGCATTCGTGGAGGGTTTGCTGTCCGCGATCAATCGATGGCAATCAGCGGTGGCAATCGGTCGATGGCCATCAGCAGACCGCGTCGTGTGAGGAAGTTCCCCGCGGTGTCTCCACCTCCACCCCCCTTGGGCCGGGGCCGTAGGCGTGCCGCCCAGGCCTTTGACGCCGCGCTCGACGACGCCGAACTCGTCGCCGCGCGCTCGGCGTTGGCACAGGGGCGCTGGCAGGCCGTCCGTACGCTGCTCGCCGCCACCGGCGACGACTGGGACCGCCGGGGGCACCGGGTCACCGTCCTCGCCCTGGAGTCCGGCACCGCCGCCTGGACCCGCGACTGGCTCCTGGCCGAACCGGACTCCGCCGACGCCGCCGTCCTGCTCGCCGCCGCCACCGTCCAGCGCGCCCTCGCGGGCAAGGACAAGCCGGCCAAGGCCCGCGACGCCTGCCACGCCGCCGCCGCGCTCGCCCCCGCCGACCCCACGCCCTGGCTCGGGCTGCTGCAGCTGGAGCGGAACGTGGGCGCCGAGGAGACCGTCGTCCAGCTCTTCGACGAGGTCCGGCACCGCTACCCGGACCACCACCACGCCCACCATCTGATGGTCGCCCGCCTCGCCGAACGCCGTACGGCCGCCGGGCAGGACCCGCTGCACGAGGTGTACGACTTCGCCAGCTGGGCCGTCGAACAGGCCCCCGCCGACTCGCCGTTGGCGATCCTCCCGGTCGTCGCGCACGCCGAGCGCTACCGCGTTCTCGCCGGCGCCGGGCTGGAGTCCGCCGACCCGGCGTCCTCCGGGCACTGGGTCGGACGCCGGGCCCGCCAGGTCATGAAGGCTGCCTTCGACTGGTGGCTGGAGTGGGAGCGCGACGACCATCCACGCCGTCTGATCGACCTCAACTTCCTTGCCCACGCCAAGTTCTGCGAGGGCCGGGCAGCCGAGGCCGCCGCCCTGTTCCACCGGATCGGCACGCACCAGACCCCGATCCCCTGGTCCTACCCGGACCGCGACCCGCACACCGCCTTCCGTGCCGCCCGCGACAGCGCGCTCGGCACGGCGTAACGCAGCACCACGCAGGACAGCACCACGCAACGCAGCACCACGTAAGGCAGCACCACAGAAATTTCCGTACGCCCGAAAGGACAACCCCGCCATGACGACGGGCAGTTCGAGCACGAGCAGACCCACCGCCGACAGCAGCGGCGGCATCAGTACGTTCAAGGGGCAGGACCGCGCACTGCGCGCCGACCGCCTCGGCACCGGAGGGCTGCTGCTCTCCGTGCTCGCCGCGACCGCCCCCCTCATGGTGGTCGCGGGTGTCATGCCCACCACATTCGCGGTGATGGGCATCGTCGGCCAGCCCCTCCTCTTCGTCGCCCTCGGTGTCGTCCTCGTCCTCTTCAGCGTCGGGTACGCCGAGATGAGCCGCCACGTCCACAACGCGGGCGCCTTCTACGCGTACATCTCGCGCGGCCTCGGCGGCACCGCCGGAGCGAGCGCCGCGCTGCTCGCGCTCGTCGCCTACAACGCGCTCCAGGTCGGCATCTACGGCATCTTCGGGTTCGAGGTGTCCGGGCTGTTCGCCACCTACCTGGAGACCGAAGTCGCCTGGTGGATACCGGCGTTGCTGGCCGCGCTGGCCGTCGGCGCGCTCGGCTGGCTGAAGATCGACGTCAACGCCAAGGTGCTCGGCGTCCTGCTCGTCATCGAGGTCGTCCTCGTCGTCATCTTCGACATCGCCGCCGTCGCCGACCCGGCGAAGGAGGGCCTGTCGCTGCACGCCTTCAACCCGGACACCCTGACGGGCGCGGGCGTCGGCACCGCCCTGTGCTTCTGCATCGCCGCCTTCCTCGGCTTCGAACAGGCCCCCGTGTACGCCGAGGAGACCAGCAAGCCGCACATCCTCGTGCCGCGCGTGATGTTCCTCGCGGTCGGCGGCGTCGCCGTCTTCTTCGCCCTCAGCAGCTGGGCGATCACCGTCGCCACCGGCCCCTCCGGCGTCATCGAGGCCTCGCAGAAGCAGAGCGCCGGACTGCTGTTCTTCCTCACCGAGGAACGGCTCGGCGGCACCTTCACCGACGTCCTGCACATCCTCTTCGTGACCGGCATGTTCGCCGCGATGCTCAGCTTCCACAACGTCGTCGCGCGGTACGCCTTCGCCATGGGCCGGGAAGGGCTGCTCCCGAGCGCCTTCGGCCGGACGACCGGCGCCAGCGGCGCCCCCGGCACCGGCTCGCTCTTCCAGACCGTCGTGTCCGTCGTGATCGTGGCGGGCTTCGCCGTCACGGACGACGGTCCGGTGGGCGACCCGACCACGCCCGTGCTGAAGCTGTTCACCTGGGGCGGCAACATCGGCGCCCTCGGCGTGATCCTGCTGATGGCCGCCGCCTCCCTCTCGGTCATCGTCTTCTTCGTCCGGCGCGGCGCCGCCGGCGCCCAGGCCTGGCGGCTGGCCACGGCCGCCGTCTCCGGCCTCGCGCTGCTCGGCATCGCCTTCTACACGGTCAAGGACTTCGACGTCCTGGTCGGCACCGGCCCGGACTCCTCCCTCAGCTGGGTGCTGCCCGGCATCGTCGGTGCCACCGTGGTCCTCGGCCTGGTCCAGGGCCTGGTCCTGAAGGCTCGCAACCCCGAGGTACACGCACGGATCGGGCTCGGCAACGAGGCGTTCCAGCTGGAGAAGGCGGCGGAGTCCGCGGAGGCGGCCTCCTGAGCACCCTTTCCAGCTCTTGAGCACCCTTTCCGGGGCCGCCGCCTGAGGGCCGCCGCCTGAGAAGAGGGTGAGAAGCGGTACAGAAGTCCGACGAGCACCCGCGATTCCTCGCTCGACAGGGGTCGCGGGTGTTCGAATGGACAGGTGAACTCCGAACGACCGGAAGAACCCGCCGGACCCACCGAGCCCGGAGAAGCCGAAGGACCCGAAGGGCGGGAGCGGGGTACGCCCATCGGCCGCCGGGTCCTGCTCGGCACCCTCGGTCTGGGCGCCCTCGGCGTGGTCGCCGCGCCGACCCTCCAGCGCGGCATGGAGTCCTTCCTCGCCGGTGCGTCGGAGAACGACCCCACCGGCCTGACCGACCTCCTCCCGAACGGCGGCGGCTTCCGCTACTACTCGGTGACGTCCTCCACACCCCGCAAGAACGCGGAGACCTACCGGCTGAAGATCGACGGTCTCGTCGACAGACCGGCCACCTACACCCTCGCCGACCTGCGGGCGATGCCCCAGACCAGAATGGTCAAGGACGTGCAGTGCGTCACCGGCTGGCGGGTGCCCGGCACACCCTTCGAAGGGGTACGGCTGTCCCGGCTCCTGGACGCGGCCGGAGTGCGCTCCTCGGCCGGGGCCGTACGCTTCACCTGCTTCGACGGCGCCTACACCGAGAGCCTCACCCTCGACCAGGCCCGCCGCGCCGACGTCCTGGTCGCGCTGCGCATGCAGGACAAGAACCTGGGCCACAGCCACGGCGGCCCGGTCCGCCTCTACGTGGCCCCCATGTACTTCTACAAGTCCGCGAAGTGGCTCTCCGGCATCACGGTCACCGAGGACGTGCAGCCGGGCTACTGGGAGAACCGCGGCTACGACATCGACGCCTGGGTCGGCAATTCGAACGGACGCGACGATGAGCCAACGAGCTGAGACCCCGGCGCCCTCCGCCGCCACCTCCCCGTCCACCTCGGAGGTACGCCGCTTCGGCCGCTCCCAGAAGTGGGTGCACCGCGCGACGGCCGCACTGATGGGCGTGTGCGTGGTGACGGCCGCCTGCCTCTACATCCCCCAGTTCGCCGAACTGGTCGGCCGCCGTGAGCTGGTGGTCCGCGTCCACGAGTGGGCGGGCCTGGCCCTGCCGGTACCCGTCCTGGCGGGCCTGGCCTCCCGCGGTTTCCGCGCCGACCTCGGCTTCCTGAACCGCTTCGGCCCCCACGACAAGACCTGGCTGCGGGCGGCCCTGCGACGCGACAAGCGCCGCGCCGTGCGCCCGGCGGCCAAGTTCAACGCGGGCCAGAAGATCTACGCGGCCTGGATCGCGGGCGCGACCCTGGTCATGCTCGGCACGGGTCTGCTCATGTGGTTCACCCACCTCACCCCGCTGATGTGGCGCACCAGCGCGACCTTCGTCCACGACTGGCTGGCGCTCACCATCGGCATCGTCCTGGCCGGCCACATCGGCATGGCCCTGGGCGACCCGGAGGCCCGCAGAGGCCTGAGGACCGGCTCGGTGAGCAGGGAGTGGGCGGACCGCGAACATCCCCTGTGGCGTCCCTGACCGCCACTGGGGCGGCTCAGCGATGCGGCCGGTCCTGGTGCCGCTGCGGTGCCGCGCTGCCGGTCCCGTTGCCGGGCGAGGGCCCGACCGGTTCCTGCTCCGGGGGTACCTCCGGGGGTACGAGGAGAAAGGCGTCCTTCTTGACCGCCTCGGCGGTGCCGTAGCGGACGAGGAGGTCGACGGGGCCCGCGCTGACAGGGGGACCTGAGCCCGCTCCGGGGCCTGTTCCCGAACCGGGAACGACAACGGAGACGACGATCCGCTCGCCCGACGCCGAGACGAGCACCGGCGGTTGGACAACCTGCTGCCCGCCGATGAACACGTCCCCGTCGCGCAGCAGTTCGGCGGCGTCGAAGTAGGCGCCGCGCAGCTCGACCGAGACCGTGTCGCCAGGTGCGGCTTCACCGTCGCCGCCCACATCCACCACGCCGATCCCGTACGCACAGGCGGACTTGCCTCCCGACGGTGCCTCCAGCGGGACGGTGGCGGTCGGGTGCCGCCGGTGGAAGTCCAGGAGCCCGCCCAGGATCTGCCGGGCGGCGCGCCCCTTGCAGCTGAGCGTGTCGCCGGCGGACCCGGACCAGCCCGCACCGGCCACTCCCCAGTCACCGCCGCCTCGCCCCTGTACGGCGAGACAGGCGGCGGCGAGCCCGCGCAGCACCCGCCACTCGTCGGCCGACGCGGAGTCTCCCGGGGCCGCCGGGATCAGGTTCCGGGCGTCCGCGCAGCGGTCGGGGGAGCGGAGGTCGTCGTAGACGGCGGCGGGGTCGGTGGCGCCGTCGGAGTCGGGCGAGACCGGGCCGGGCGGCAGCCAGTCGGGCGCGGTGAGCAGGGTGGGGCCGCCTGGCCCCGTACGGCTGGGGGTGGGAGGCGCGACCGGGGTACGGGAGGGAACCGGTGTTTCGGTATCGCCGGGGACCTCGCTCCCGCCGGCGCCCTTGGGTGAGGCGACGTTCCCGGAGTGGGGGATGCGTGGGGGAGCGGCGGAGGTGGCCGTGCCGATCTCCCCGCCGTCGCCGGGGCTGCTCGACGGTGACGTGGGCGCGACACTTCTGGCCCCGCTGCCGTTCCCGCGCGCCGCGTCGTCCCCGGCCGGCCCGAAGGCCGCCGCCGCGACCGCCACCGCCCCGATCACGAACAGCCCTGACACCCGCACCCCGAGCGAAACCGCCATACCGCCGCCCCCCGACGTCGTCGCCCCGACCGCTGCGACAACGACCGGGGTTCCTCACATCATCGGTCCGCACGGGGGTCCGGGGGAAGGCACGTCATCGGATCGTTCACCTGCGACGACGCCCCAGAGACGGAGGGGGGAGGAGGGACACCGGAGGTGTCCCTGAGGGGGCGCGGTGCCCCCCTTAGGACAGGACGGTGCGTTGTCTGCGGCGCCGTTGTGGCTGGTCGCGCAGTTCCCCGCGCCCCTGGGTGGGACCTGGCGCCCCTTTCCGAGGGCTACGGGTCTGCCTTGGGGCTGGGTGGTGTGTTGTCTGCGGCGCCGTCGTGGCTGGTCGCGCAGTTCCCCGCGCCCCTGGGTGGGACCTGGCGCCCCTTGCCAAGAGCCACGGGTCTGCCTTAGGACGAGGGGCGCGGGGCCTGCCTTCGAGCGGGGGACGCGGGGGCCAACCTAGGGGCGCGGGGAACTGCGCGACCAGCCACAGCGGACCCGCAGGCAAGGCACCACCTGCACGCCCCCCACCTAGGGGCGCGAGGAACTGCGCGACCAGCCCCAACTCACCCGCAGACAACGCACCATCTACACGCCCCCGAAATCGAGCAACACCTTGCACGACCTCCCCCGGTCCGCCGCCAACGTGAACGCCGACTCCGCCTCCCCCACGGGAACTACCGCACTGACCAGCCCGTCCAGCCCCGGCTCCGCCGCCAGCAGAGCCAACGCATCGTCGAACTCCGCGTCGAAGCGGAACGCACCTCGCAGTTCGATCTCGCGGGTCACGACCAGGTTGCCCGCGAAGGGACTCGGCCCGGGCGGCAGCAGCCCCAGCTGCACAACGACCCCACCCCGCCGCACCAGCCGCAGACAGGTGTCCAGCCCCGCAGCCACCCCCGACGCCTCGACGGCCACATCGACCTCCGCAGGCCACCCGGGATCACCGGCATCGTCCGCCCGTACGACCGAGTCCGCGCCCGCGACAGTCGCGTACCGGAGCGCCTGCGGAAGCAGGTCCGTGACAGTCACCCGCGCCGCACCCGCCGCCTTCGCCGCCGCGACGACCAGGCATCCGATCGGACCGGCACCGGTGACGAGTACGTGCCGCCCCGACACGTCCCCGGCCCTGCGGACGGCGTGCAGGGCGACCGAGAACGGCTCGGCGAGGGCCGCCCGGCGCAGCGGCAGGCCCGTCGGTACCGGCCTCAACTGGTCCGCCGGCACGACCACTTGCGCCGCGAAGCCGCCCTGGACGTGGGGCGTGCGGGCGGCGCTGCCGAGGTAGCGCGTGTCCCGGCAGATGTTGCGCCGCCCGGAGACGCACTCCGGACACGCCCCGCACGGCGTCGCCGGGTGCACGGCAACCGCCGTACCCACAGCGGGACCTGACGAGCCGTCACCGTAGGCGACGACCGTCCCCACGACCTCGTGGCCCAGCACCATCGGTTCCTTGAGTCGGAAGTCACCGACCCCACCGTGCCGCCAGTAGTGCAGGTCGGAGCCGCAGACCCCGCCGTACCGGACGGCCACCAGCGCCTCGCCGGGGCCGGGGGACGGCACCGGCAGCTCGTCGACCCGCAGGTCGCCCTCACCGTGGATCACACAACCGAGCATGGAGAGAATCCCTTCCGTGTCGTCCCCGTCGTCCGCGTCACAGGACGCTGGTCATGCCGCCGTCGACGTACAGCACCTGTCCGCCGACGAAGTCCGCCGCCGGAGAGGCCAGGAACAGCACCCCGCCGATCAGGTCCTCCGTTCGGCCCCAGCGGCCCGCCGGGGTACGGCGGCGCACCCACGCGCTGAACTCCGGGTCGTCGACCAGGGGTTGGGTCAGTTCCGTCTCGATGTAGCCGGGGCCGAGGCCGTTGACCTGGACTCCGTGCGGGCCCCAGTCCGCGCACATGCCCTTGGTGAGCATCTTCAGCGCGCCCTTGGTGGCCGTGTAGGGCGCGATGCCCGGACGGGCCACCTCGCTCTGCACCGAGCAGATGTTGATGATCTTGCCGTGGCCGCGTTCCGTCATGTGCCGGGCCGTCTCACGGCCCACCAGGAACGCGCTGGTGAGGTTGGTGTTCAGGATGCGGTGCCAGTCGCTGTCCGTGAACTCCAGGAGTGGGGCCCGCAGTTGCATGCCCGCGTTGTTCACCAGGATGTCGATCGGACCGACCCGCTCCTCGACGTCCGCGATACCGGCGGCGACCGAGGGGCCGTCGGTGACGTCGAAGGCGGCGGTGTGGATGTCGCCGGGCAGCTCGGCCGCGGCCTTGGTGAGGCGGTCGCCGTCGCGGCTGTTCAGGACGACCGTGCAGCCGGCCTCGGCCAGACCCCGGGCCAGGGCGAACCCGATGCCCCGGCTGGACCCGGTGACCAGGGCCGTACGGCCGCTGATGTCGAAGAGAGGATGACTCATTCCCGTACCCCTAGATCGTCTGGATCGTCTCGTAGCCCTAGATCACCAGTGACAGCAGCAGGACCAGGCCGCCCGCGACCACGGAGATGATCGTCTCCATGACCGACCAGGTCTTGAGGGTCTGGCCGACGCTCAGGCCGAAGTACTCCTTGACCAGCCAGAATCCGGCGTCGTTGACATGGCTGAAGAACAGCGAGCCGGCGCCGATGGCCAGGACGAGGAGGGCCGCGTGGGTCGTCGACATGTCGGCGGCCAGCGGGGCCACCAGACCGGCCGCCGAGACCGTGGCGACCGTCGCCGAGCCCGTCGCCAGCCGGATCGCGACCGCGATCAGCCAGGCCAGCAGCAGGGCCGGGATCGACCAGTCCTCGGATATCTCCAGGACCATCTTGCCGACCCCGGAGTCGATCAGCGTCTGCTTGAAGCCGCCGCCCGCGCCGACGATCAGCAGGATGCCCGCTATCGGCGCGAGGCCCGTCTCGACGATCCGGGAGATCCGCTCCTTGGTGAACTCGGCAGGGCGGCCCAGCGTGAAGATGCCCACGAGGACGGCGGCGAGCAGGGCGATCAGCGGCGAGCCGACCACGTCGAAGACGCGCTGCACCATGTGCGTCGGGTCGTCGATGACTATGTCGACCAGGGCCTTGGACAGCATCAGGACGACGGGGAGGAGGATGGTGGCGAGGGTCGCGCCGAAGCCCGGGCGCTTCTCCAGGTCCTCGGAGGGGCGGGTCGGGATCATGCGGTCGGGCGCCGGGACGTCGACCCAGCGGGCCGCGTACCGCGAGAACAGCGGGCCCGCGATGACCACTGTCGGGATGGCGACGAGCACGCCGAGCGCCAGGGTCACCCCGAGGTTGGCGCCGACGGCGTCGATCGCGATCAGCGGACCGGGGTGCGGCGGGACCAGGCCGTGCATCACGGACAGGCCCGCGAGCGCCGGGATGCCGATGCGCATCAGGGAGTAGTTGCCGCGCTTGGCGACCATCAGGACGACCGGGATCAGCAGGACGACGCCGACCTCGAAGAACAGGGGCAGACCGATCACCGAGGCGATCAGGACCATCGCCCAGGGCATCGTCCGGCCCGACGCCTTCGCCAGGATCGTGTCGACGATCTGGTCGGCGCCGCCGGAGTCGGCGAGCAGCTTGCCGAGGATCGCGCCCAGGGCGATCAGGACGCCCACACCGGCCACCGTCGAGCCGAGCCCGGCGGTGAAACTGGTGATGGCCTTGTCGAGCGGCGCGCCCGCGAAGGCGCCCAGCGCTAGCGAGCCGATGGTCAGGGCCAGGAAGGCGTGCAGCTTGAACTTGGTGATCAGCAGGACGATGAGCGCGATGCCCGCCAGCACGGCGACACCCAGCTGGGCATGGCCGGCCGAGGTGATCGGCTCGACGGTGTCCGCTGCCAGCATCTCGACGCTGAGTCTGGTCACGGGGGATTCCCTTGTTTTGGAGTGTTTCAGGAGTTCGGAAGGTCAGGAGTGCGGAAGGTCAGGTGCGGAAAGGCAGGAGCTCTGGAGAGAAAAGTCAGGAGCTCTGGAGCGAGGAGAGCGCGGCCACCGCACGGGCGGTGATCTCCTCGGGGGTGCCGGAGACGTTCACGGCGACGCCCGCCTCGTCCGCTTCGAGCGGCTGGAGGGTGGCGAACTGGGAGTCGAGCAGCGCCGTCGGCATGAAGTGACCCTGCCGGTGCGCCATCCGGTCCTCGATCAGCGCCCGGTCGCCGGTGAGGTGCACGAAGACCACGCCGGGCGCGGCGGCCCGCAGCCGGTCGCGGTACGACCGCTTCAGCGCCGAACTGCTCACCACCCCGCCGAGCCCGGCCCGCCCGTGCGCCCACTCGCCGATGGCGTCCAGCCACGGCCAGCGGTCCTCGTCGGTCAGCGGGGTCCCGGCCGTCATCTTGTGGATGTTGGCCGTGGGGTGGAAGTCGTCGCCCTCGGCGTACGGAACACCCAGCCGGGCCGCGAGCAGGGGACCGATCGTGGTCTTCCCGGTGCCCGCGACGCCCATGACCACGACGACGTGGGGGGTACGCGTCTGCTGCATCGTGCTCTCGCTGTCCTCGTCGACACGTGATGTGAACGCAATGAAACGCATTAGGTACGACAAATTCAAGACCCTGTGATGAATAAGTCTGACTTTTTAGAAGTGTGACGCGCCCCGTACGCTGAGTGCATGAGCACACCCGGCCGAGGGCTGCACGGTCATGTACTGGAAACCCTCGGACCCGCGATCACCGCCGGCGAGTACCCGCCGGGCAGCGTTCTGCGTACGGACGAGCTGGCCCAGCGCTTCGACGTGTCACGCTCGGTGATGCGGGAGGCGGTCCGGGTCCTCGAGTCGATGCACCTGGTCGAGTCCCGCCGCCGGGTCGGCGTCACGGTCCGACCCAAGGCCGAGTGGAACGTGTACGACCCGCAGGTCATCCGCTGGCGGCTGGCGGGTGCCGATCGCCCCGGGCAGCTGCGCTCCCTCACCGTGCTGCGCTCCGCGATCGAGCCGGTCGCCGCGGGCCTCGCCGCCAAGTTCGCCACCGCCGAGCAGTGCGCGCAGCTCACCGAGTGCGCCCTGGGCATGGTGGCCAACTCGCGCGGCCACCAGCTGGAGGGCTACCTCGTCCATGACGTGGCCTTCCACCGGGTGATCCTGGAGGCCTCCGGCAACGAGATGTTCGCCCGGCTCGGCGATGTCGTCGCGGAGGTGCTGGCCGGCCGTACCCATCACGAGGTCATGTTCGAGGACCCCGACCCGGCCGCCGTCACCCTGCACGTCCAGGTCGCGGAGGCGGTCCGCGAGGGCGACGGGGAGCGGGCGGAGCGGCTCACCAGGGAGATCGCGGTCGGGGCCCTCCAGGAACTGGACATCCTCGCGCCCTAGTTCCCGTAGTACCCGCGGTGCGTCCTGAGTGCCCGCTATACGTCCTGGTCGATGTCTCCGTCCACATACACCCACGCCCCGTCGACCCGTTCGAACCGGCTCCGCTCGCGCAGCGAACCGCCCCGGTAGGAGGCTCGGAAGGTCACGGTCCCGGTGGTGTGGAACGCCGTACCGTCGCCCGTTTCGAGGATCTCCAGGCCCGTCCACCGCATCCCGGCGTCGAATTCGACGCGGGCGGGGCGGGTACGCGGGTGCCAGGTGCGCAGAAGGTACGGCTCGTCCCGCTTCACGAAAGCGCTGTAGCGCGAACGCATCAGCGTCTCGGCGGTGGGTGCCGCCGCCTCACCCCGGTGGAATCGGCCACAGCACCCTTCGTACGTCTCCGCAAGACCGCACGGACATGTGCGGCTCTGAACAGGGGTGGAGGGGCGTTGTCGCCGGGATTGCGCAGTACGTCGGGACATGCCCGCCATTCTGCTGCACCGGCCCCCTGGTCGCCTGTGTGCATTCTGTGAAGTCGCTGACCCGACACGCGCACATCGCGTGCGAGTCGTGCGCGGCGGAGTTCATCAAACCTCCCTCAGGGGTGGCGTG
The DNA here is from genome assembly GCF_053599695.1 of Streptomyces sp. NPDC000878. Lineage (NCBI taxonomy): Bacteria > Bacillati > Actinomycetota > Actinomycetes > Kitasatosporales > Streptomycetaceae > Streptomyces > Streptomyces sp. NPDC000878. The sequence goes on from NZ_JBSFMT010000088.1 coordinate 34,108, forward strand.
AACACATCTTGCTGGCTCAACTCCGCACCCCCAAGGGTGGATTACGCACTTGAGCATCAGGAGTCACAAGCGTGTTGCTTGGCCCGGGCGGCAGTCCGTCCGGGGCACTGACGGGGGAAAGCTGATGCGGTGTCATGGGCCGGTGCGCTCTCGCGCGCCGGACACTTCCGTGCGCACCGGATCCGGACGTCTCTCTCCTTTCTGCCGCCTCTTGGTGCCGACCCGGTGCCCGAGAAGGGATTGGAGGGGGAATGCCGACGACAGCAGTGGGTGCGGCCAGGCCGACATATCCCGGCGTCTACGTCGAAGAGCTTCCCAGCAGCACTCGTACCGTCTCCGCCGTCACCACGTCGGTGACCGCGTTCGTGGGGCACACCCGGCGCGGTCCGCTGAACGAGCCCGTGCGCGTCACCGGATTCGCCGATTTCGAGCGGCGGTTCGGCGGGCTCGGCTCGCGGAGCGCCGTCGCCTACGCCGTGCACCAGTTCTTCGGCAACGGCGGTTCCGTCGCCGTGGTCGTCCGGGTCGCGAAGGCGGGCAGCGGCAAGGCCGCCTGTGTCGTCCTGGAGTCGACCGAGGGCCACAGCGGGTCCCGTGTCCTCGAAGTGCACGCCAAGGAACCCGGCGTGTGGGGCAACGGACTGCGCGTCGCCGTCGACTACGACACCCCGAACTGCGAAGAGACCTTCAACCTGCGGGTGTACGACGCGAAGGGCGACGCCCGCGAGTCCTTCACCGGGCTGTCGATGGAGGAGGGGAACGAGCGGTACGCGCCGACCGTCGTCAACGCCGGCTCGCGGCTCATCCGGGTCGAGGCGGTCGGCGAGGGGCGGCCGGATCCGTCCGGCACCGTGTCCAAGCCTTTCGGAGCCGAACTGCCCGACCTGGCCGTCGACTTGACGGTGAAGATCGGCGACGTGGAGCGCGAGTTCACGCTCTACGACCCCGACTGCGACGGCGAAGCCCCGTGCAGCGTCGCCGAGTTGGCACTGCTGCTCGAACGCAAGCTGCGGGCGCTGCCCGACGCGCCGGGCAAGCACGCCTTCGCGGGCGTCGAAGTCACCGCGTTCGGGCGGCGGTTGCAGGTCGTGGCCGGGTCGACCGACCCCGAGGACGTCGTCCGCTTCCTCGGCCAGTGCGCCAACGACCTGGGCCTCGAAGCCTCCGTCAACCCGCCCGTCTTCCCGCTGGAGGGCGGCGAGGACGGCGAGGCGCCAGGACCGCGCGACCTCATCGGCTCCGAGGCCGACAAGACCGGCATCCAGGCCCTGCGCGGCGTCGCCGACGTCAACCTGCTGGCCCTGCCCGAGCTGGCGGCGTACGAGAAGACCGAGGACATGCTCACCGTCGTCTCGGCGGCCGGGCGGCTGTGCGAGGAACGGCGGATCTTCCTGCTCGTCGATGCGCCCAGCACCTGGGTGAGCGTCGACACGGCGCGCGCCGGGCTCGCCGCCTTCGACGCGGTCCGGGGCAACCACGCCGGCCTGTACTTCCCGCACCTCCAGCTCACCGACCCGCTCACCGGGCGGCTGCGCGCCTTCCCGCCGTCGGGTGCGGTCGCGGGCGTGATCGCCCGTACGGATTCGGAGCGCGGGGTGTGGAAGGCGCCGGCGGGCACGGAGGCTCGCCTGGCCGGTGTCCACTCACTCACGGTCGATCTGACCGACCGTGAGACCGGGCTGCTCAACCCGCTCGGCGTCAACTGCCTGCGGACGTTCCCGATGACGGGTCCGCTGGTGTGGGGCGCGCGCACGCTGGAGGGCTCCGACGCGCTCGACAGCGAGTGGAAGTACGTACCCGTGCGGCGGCTCGCGCTGCATGTGGAGGAGAGCCTCCAACGCGGCCTGCAGTGGGTCGTGTTCGAGCCCAACGACGAGAGTCTCTGGCAGCAGATCCGCCTGAGCGCCTCCTCCTACCTGCACACGCTGTTCCGTCAGGGCGCGTTCAAGGGCAGCACGCCGCGCGAGGCGTACTTCGTCAAGTGCGACCACGAGACCACGACCGACGAGGACGTCGCGAACGGCGTCGTGAACGTCCTGGTGGGCATCGCGCCCGTACGGCCGGCGGAGTTCGTGATCGTCAGGATCCAGCAGACGTCGGGCCAGTCCGCCCTCTAGGACAGCCAGGACAACGAGGGCACCCAAGTCCCCGAGAATCGTGGAGAGTTGAAGGAATCCGATGGCTGAGTTCACGGTCAACGCCCAGCGCTTCGACCCGTACAAGAACTTCAAGTTCCTGGTCCTGTGGGACGGTCGTACGGTCGCAGGCATCAGCAAGGTCAGTCCGCTCAAGCGGACCACGGAGGTCGTCAAGCACCGCCACGGCGGCGACCCCTCCTCCCCGCGCAAGTCGCCGGGGCGCTCCGAGTTCGAGGGCATCACCCTGGAACGCGGGGTCACCCACGACCCCGAGTTCGACCGCTGGGCCAACAAGGTCTGGCAGGTGGGCGCGGGCCTCGGCTCCGAGGTGTCCCTGGCCGACTTCCGCAAGGACATCGTGATCCAGGTCCTCAACGAGGCCGGTCAGGTGGCCGTTTCGCACAAGCTCTACCGGACCTGGCCCAGCGAGTACCAGGTCCTCGGCGAACTCGACGCCAACGCCAACGCGGTGGCCATCCAGTCGCTCAAGTTGGAGTGCGAGGGCTGGGAACGGGACTACGAGGTGCCCGAGCCCCAGGAGCCGTCCTTCCTCAACCCGGCCTGACCGGACGGTAGTCGATCGAATCGGGGGACGGTATGGCGATCACCTCGGCGGCCGGACTGCTGGCCACCTGGGAGGCGGGGCTCACGGAGGCGCCGCCCGCCCGCGCACTGCTGCTGCACCACACGGCCCGCCCGGACACCGACACCGGGAGGCTGCCGCAGCTTCCGGTGGGCGAGCGCGAGGCGGACCTGTTCGCGCTGCGCCGGGCGCTGTTCGGCGAGCGGATGCAGGTGCGGCTCGGGTGCCTGGCGTGCGGCGAGGACATGGAGTTCGAGCTGGACGCGGGGGAGCTGGCGCGGTCGCTGGGCGGTCGGGAGGCCTTGGCGGACGGGGCTGGTGGGTGCGGGGGTTCGGCGGGCGGGTCGGGAGAGCCTGACGGTTCGGCCGAGGCACCGGGTGGTTCGTCGGGCGGACTCGGTGCGGCTGTCGCGCACGGGTCGGACGGTTCCGTCGTCCGGGTGCAACAGGACGGCTGGGACGTCGAGTTCCGGCTGCCCGGGGTTGCCGATCTGGCCGCGGCTGCCCGGGCCGCCGATCCGCGGGGGGCGCTGCTCGCGCGGTGTCTCGTGGCGGCGGTGGGCGACGGGGTTGCCGTTGCCGCGGACGATCTGCCCGTGCCCGTGCAGCGGCGGATCGCCGAAGCCGTCGAGGCGGCCGATCCGGGCGCCGACCTGGCGCTCAACGTGGCCTGCCCGGAGTGCGGGGCGGCCACCCGGGCCGAACTCGACATCGCCTCCTACCTGTGGACCGAACTGGACGCCTGGGCACGGGACGTGCTGCTCGACGTCCATCTGCTCGCCACCGCGTACGGCTGGAGCGAGCCGGAGATCCTGGCGCTCAGCCCGCTGCGGCGCCGCTACTACCTGGAGCTGTGTGCGGATGTCTGACGCTGACGGGGCGCCGGTTCCCGACTTCCTCGACCGGCTGATCGCCCGGCACACCGCCGGTGCCGTCCCGGGCGCGGCCCGAGTACGGCCCCGGCTGCCCGGGCCGTTCGAACGCGTCGAGGCGGTACGGGCCCCGGCGAACGATCCGGACGGCCAGGCTCCGCTGTGGCCCGCCGCCGCGCCGGCTGCCGTCGCATCGACCCCGGACCAGCCGCGTACGGCTGCTGCGTCCGGGGTTCGCCCCGGCCCGGAACGGGAGCGGACCGTCGTACCCGATGTGGAACGGGTGTACGACGGCCGGCCCGCCGCCCCGCCGCGTGCCGCCAGCCCCGAGGGGCCCCTGCTGCGGCAGGTCACGCCCCTGCTGCCCGGCCCGCGTCCCGTCGCCGGGCCCGTGCGCCGCGCGGCGGCCGGGCCGCGCCCCGAGGGGGGCGCC
>NZ_JBSFMT010000089.1:0-37069 GCF_053599695.1 Streptomyces sp. NPDC000878
AAGTGGAGTCAGAACTCACCGACATCAACTGCCCACCGACATCACTGGAGTCAGAACCCACCCACAACTGGCCTCAAGACTCACCTACAAAGCCATGCCACTGACAACGGAGTTGGTTGTTACGGAGGGACTGGTTGGCGGCGGCGCCTCTGCCGACGAGTAACCCGCCCCCTGAGGGCGCTGCTTGCCTTCGTGCTCTGTTGTGGTCGGCTGGGATCCAGTTCTGGGCGTTGCGTGAGGGGGATTGAACATGTTCTGCGGCCCTTGAGTGGGGGTGAACTGGAGGCGGGAGGTTGGGCGGGTGCTATCCCGGGTCCAGGACATGACTCCTAATATCTCTGACAAGAGTGTCTGAATTGCACAGTGTCGGCCGTTGGTCGGGGATGGCGTTTTGTCGGTACAGGGCTGGCGGGGTGTGTCCCGATAGGGTGCCTGCCGATTGGGCTGGCGCACGAGCGCCAGGATCCGCTCCTGACGCTGCTCTCGGCGGTTGACGCCGATCTGCGGTAACGCTTCAGGGGCACCGCGGCCATGACCTGCGGAGTGCCGAACTCCGCATCTCTACACCACTTCGTGGGACATGATCCGAGATACGCGCCGGCATCGACCAGGTGCTGCTCGAACTCGCCTGCTCCATCACCTGCTTGAGGTAACTATGCACCGCATTCTGAAGTAATCAGTAAGCTCGTGATACTGCTGATCGGTTCGCGTTTGTGGAGGTCGGATGCGGGACCTGCTCTACTTTTCACAAGAGAAACTCCGACATTTCCATGGCGGCCCGGAGGGCTTCCTCGGGGGCCGCTCCCTCGAGGTCGAGACGACGGTGTTCGGTGTCGGCGGCCGCCTGGCGGTCGGCGAGTCCGGCTCGGCTGGCGCCGGAGAGTCCCAGAGTCCGGATCTGGAAACGGCCATCGCTTACCTCGAGAAGACATGCACGGCGCACACGGCGGTTCCGGCCTCGTGTCGTTCCGTCGGAGTGTATGAGTGGGTGGAGTTCTCGGGCCCATTCCACCGAGGACCCCGCGTCCGGGACTGGGGCCTGCACGACAAGGGTGTGTACACCTTCACCTCGCACGAGGATCCATTGCTGTGCCCCCAGCTCACAGGAGAACGCGAATGTTCGGGTGTCGAGGTGCTGCTGTGCGGTTCCGCGCAGCACGTCGTCGGAGAGGACGATCAACCCCGTACCCGGATGGGATCCGGGTCGGACTGGCTGCACGATATGGCTGCCGAGTTGGTGGCCTTGGAGGAGCGCGGCGAGACGACTCTCCCCGAGTCTCTCGCGCGCACTCCGCGTGGGATGCAGGAGTACGCGGCCAGAGCGGCTCACGACATGATGGTCTCTTGGCGGCAGGGGCCCGTCCACGTGCATGGCCACGCCCGAGTTCTGTGTAACTTCGAAGCCGTGGACGGGCAGCACCGACTGATGGTGGCGAGCCCGCTGTACGTCGAGACCGCTCCGCCTCCGCGGGAGGGGGCCCTGGTGCCGCAGCCCGAACGGCGCCGATGGCCCTGGAAGTTCCGGGTTTACCCGCCGGCGCGTTGACCCGGGGCACCCTGTGCGGACTGAACCGGAGGCCGTGCGTGGCAGGAACCGGCCAGGTAGGAGTGATGCCTGAGCCCGGATCCACCGGCTTGATGCCGGTGGATGGTTCACCCAGAAACGAAGAAGTGCCTTGCGACCTGCGATGATGGGGTTTTTCTAGGACCACATCAGGCACGATCGACAAGGCACTTCCGAGATGCAATCTTCCCATGCCGCGGCGGCGGTCTCATCCGCGTTCGATGATCCGAACCTGATCGCGTACGGCGGGCTGGAGCCGGTGGTGCGGCTGGCCGAGCGGTGCGGTCTGCCCGCGCCGGTCGGGGAGACGGACCCTGGTACGGCTGAAGGGGTTGGACTATCTGTTGTGTGCTTCGAGCTCGGTCGCCAGCGTCTGTTGGGTGGCCGCCCACGACGCCAGGAGCGCCAAATTGTCGGCGGTCGGTGTGCCCGCGGGTGCGGTGTAGATGTTGAGGTGCAGGCTGGGTTCGGCGGGCAGTTCCAGGGATTCGACGTCCAAGTCGAGCTGGCCCACGATCGGATGGTGCATACGCTTGCGGCCGGACCGGTGCAGCCGCACGTCCTGAGATGCCCACCGCTGCCGGAATAGCTCACTGCACGTTGACAGTTCGCCGACTAGGGCGATCAGTTCCTCGTCGTGCGGATTGCGGCCGGCTGCCATGCGCAGCTTCGCGGCCGCGTCACCGGCAACCTGGTCGTAGTCGACAAAGAGATCTCTGGCCGCCTCGGGGTTCAGATAGACGAACCGCGCTGTGTTCGCGGGCCGTCGCGGGTCGGCCAGCACCGGTGAATACAGCGCGCGAGCGAGTTGATTCATGGCGAGCACGTCATAACGGCCGTTACCGATCCAGGCCGGCGCATCGGAGATCGCGTCGAGCACCTGCTGCAGCGTCGAGCGCACCGCCACGGCAGGCTTGCGCCGGCGTGGGCTGCGGGGCGCCCTGGATTGGCGCGCGAGGTGGAGCAGGTGGTCGCGCTCGGCCTCGTCGAGCTGCAAGGCAGAGGCCAACCCGTCGAGCACGCCGTCGGAGGCACCGGCGAGGCTGCCGCGCTCCATGCGCACGTAGTAGTCGACCGATACCCCCGCCAGGAGCGCTACCTCCTCGCGGCGCAGACCTTTGACCCGGCGGTTGCCGCCGTAAGCGGGCAGGCCCGCCTGCTCGGGTGCGATGCGGGCGCGACGTGAGCTGAGAAACTCCCGGATCTCGGTGCGTAGATCCATCGCGGTTATCTCCTCACCGTAAGCCCGTCCCGCAGCCTAATGGATACCCGTTGCGGTCGTTGCGGTGCCGCCGTCCACCGGGATGATGGCGCCCGTGAGGTAGGACCCAGCCCGGCTGGCGAGAAACACGGCGGCACCCGCCATGTCGTCGTCGCGGCCGATCCGGCGCAGTGGGGCCGCCGCCGCGATCGTGTCGCCGATGGCATCGAGAGTGGTCGCCATCATCTGCGACGGGAACACTCCCGGTGCTACCGCGTTCACCGTGATGTGCTGTGGGCCCAGCTCTCTGGCAAGTACCCTGGTGAGCTGATGGAGTGCCGCTTTGCTGCTGGCGTACGAGTAGTTGGGCGACGGGGCGACGTGGATGGCGGCGATGCTGCCGATGTTGATGATCCGTGCGGGATCATCGGCGGTACCCGCCTTACGAAGTGCCGGGAGCAGTGCCTGCACCAGCCAGAACGGCGACTTGAGGTTGAGGTCGAGCACTGCATCCCAGGCCTCGTCCGGGAACGTCTCCAGCGGCTCGCGCCACATCGCTCCCGCGTTGTTGACAAGGATGTCCAGGCGTTCCGAGTCGGCTTGGACAAGATCAGCGAGGCGCTGACACTCGTCGTGCCTGGACAGGTCGGCGGGGATTGCTCGCACGTCGCCGAATTCGGACAGTAGACGCTGTGCCTCCGCGCACGTGTCTGCGTTGCGTGAGCTGATGACGACGCGGGCGCCCGCCTGGAGAAGGCCGCGCGCTATCATCATCCCAATGCCTCTGGTGCCGCCAGTGACAAGGGCGTACTTTCCCCTCAGATCGAAAAGTTCTGTGTGAGTGGTGAACTGGTTCTCCGCCATTGGTATCCGTTCCTTCTGTCGTAAAAGAATGCGCCGACACGGTCGCGTATTCGGGGCAGCTGAATTGAATGATGATGGTAAAGCTGCAGTGCGTTTCCATGGAGTGTTGTCGGCGCTTTCGCCTCAACCAGGTTGACAGGCGTTTGGAACATCGGGGAGACCCTGGTGATACAGGTACTGTCAGAACCCCCCTTCCCTGGTGCGCTGAGTCCGGATCACCCCGGCCTTCCCATGCCGCGGCGGCGGTCTCATCCGCGTTCATTGAGCTTCTTCAGCGTTGCCGCTCCAGGGTGAGGACGGCTTTGGCGATTGACGTCATGCGGTTTGGGCTGCATCGGGATCTGCGGAAGATCTGCCAGGTCTTCAGGCGTGCGACGCCGCGCTCGACCGGTGCGCGTGCCGCGGCCAGCGCCCGGTTGAGGGTCTTCTCGGTGGGGGTGAGTTCCTGCAGGGGCCTGCGTTTGATGCCGGTGCTCACCCAGGGGCCGCCGCCCTGGTAGGCGAGGTCGGCCAGGATGGGGACGCCCCGGCGCTCGCAGATGCGGATGATCCGGTGGGTGCGGGCAGCGGCAAGGTCATGAGCCCGGCCTGGCAACGCGGGTGAGAGCCACAGCAGCCGGCCGTCCGGATCGGTGACCACCTGCACGTTCACCCCGTGTCGGCGGTGCTTGTGGGAGTAGTCGGTCCGTCCGTCGCCGACCCGGTTCGCACTCGGCGAGAGTGCCGTCCAGCAGGACGAAGTCCGCTTCGGCCTCGCGCAGGACCTTCAGCAGCCCCGGCGCACGGTCGGCGAGCAGGCCGATGACCGCGCTGGTGTAGGCGTGGGCGGTGGACTCGCTGATCCCGAACCCGGCAGCGATCTTCGCCAGGGTGGTGTGTTCGCGCAGGTACACCAGTGCCACCATCGCGCGTTGAGACGGGCGGAGCTTGCAGCGCCGGTCACCCTCACGGGTGACGATGAGCATGGTCACCCACTCGACCAGGGCATGGGGCAGGTCGAGTACGGCAGAACACGGAACCAACGCGGCTCCTGTGCCTGTGGGTCGAGACTCCGAACACCTCCCCCAACGGCGCGGGAGCCTCGTCCGTTGCGCACACCGCGAGCGTCGCCCGATCGGGGCCCGAACTGAAAATACTCACTAGCTCGATTTGTGTATGAGGGTCCGTCAGCTTGCTGGTGGGCCCTTTGCCCTCGTTCCGCGCGGACCAGTCCGAAGCTGACCGCACCCGGCCACAGGGTGCGGGGCACCGCGCACCTTCCGCGAAGCGCCCCGAAACCACGCCGGCGCCCACGGGGTCATCGGGGAACGTCCGAGATCAGCGCAAGGCGGTGGGGGCGAGCTGGATTGTCTGTGGCTGTTGCATCCGGAGGCGTATCGGCTTGGGCTTGACGGACGCTTCCACTGATTCGACGGGGTGAGGCCCGGTGCGTGGTGGCCGGGGCGGGCGGGTGAGGCGGCGGACCATGAGGGTGATGAAGGTCCAGGTGATGTGGGTCTCGCTGTGGGAGATGAGCCGCTCGTAGTCGCGGACGTTTCTGCGGGCTCTCATGATCCACGAGATCGCTCGCTCAACACGCCATCTCTTCGCCAGGACGGCGAAGCCGTCCTGGTCTTTGCGCCGTGGCACCGTCTTGAGGGTGATCCCGAGGAAGGAGTGGGACCAGTCCACGAGGGTCCCGCCGTAGGCGGAGTCCGCCCAGGCGACGGCGAGTTCGGCATGAGTCAGCCGCAGCCGGAACAGCTGGTCACGGGCGGGGATACTGGCGTGCGGCGAAGCCTTGGTGACCATGACGGCCAGAGCCATGCCGCGCATGTCCACCGCCAGGTGCCGCATCAGGGGATCAGACACAGGCACTGACCCGAGCCACAACGGTAGCGTCGGGCTTGCCCAGGACCGCTTGGGCAAGCCCGCGTTGTCAGTGGCGGCTGTAAGGCTGGACGGCATGGACAGCGATGACGAGCAGCTGCTGCGCGGCCGGGTCTACGGTCACGACGCAGACGACCCTCACCCAGGTCCCCGCCCCGGCCGCGCCTACGCCGAACTGGTCGGCGGGCCGCTGGACGGACTGCTGCTCGACAGCACCGGCTGGAGGCAGGACGAGATCGATACCGGTGTCTCCCTCCAGACCGAGCTGTGGCACTTCGGCCCCGGTGGGAGGGCGTTGTACGACCCGCGCCCCGGCGACCCGGCCCGCTGGGACTGGGGCGGCGACAGTCCCTGAAAGGCGCGGACCGGCTACGGCCTGCTGCGTTGGTGGGCGGGCTGGTAGCAGAGCAGTCAGACGGTCACACTGCGACCTACCGGCAGAAGGATTGCGCGCGTCTCGGGGGATCATGGCTGAACAGGCAGACCGGCATGGACATCCCGTCCCCTTTGATCTTCGGGACATCCCCGATGAAGTGCGCGCCATTGCGGGGGAGTGCGAACGACTGTGGGAGCGGGCTTTGCACAGTGCTCACCATCAGTTCGCAGCTTCCATGATCTGGCGCAGCACACATCGCTGGCTGTCGGTGCTGGCGGCCGCGGTGGGTGCTACGACCGGCGTGTCGGCCGTAGCCGATCTCATCGGTGCGCGCATAGCCGGTGTGGGCGCCCTTTTGGCCGCGGTCATCGGAGGGGCGACGAGCCTGCTGGCCCCGGACCAGGACGCGGCGCAGTGCACCGTGTCCGGCAACGCCTACGTCGAAGTGCGGGACGGCAGCCAGCAGATGCTGTGCGTTGACCTAGCCACGTTGGAGTACGACACGGCACGCCAGCGCCTTGAGGAACTGACCACGAGCCTGCACGCCGCGAACCGGGCCGCTGAGCCGACATCGTTCTTGGCGAGGCGGTACGCGCGCCGGGCTCTCAGGGGGCGAGATGTGAGCCTTTACCCGGTTCGTCGTTGAGTTTGGATGAGGCGCAGTGGTCAGTGGTTCGGGGTGTGGTCGACACCAGGTGCCGGGCGATGGGACTCAGCGGGCGGGAGCCGGCTCGGACGACGGCCGCCATTCCCGCCTGAGCAGCCCGTAGACCCACGAGTCAGAGACCTCGCCGTTGACGACGCAGTCTTCTCGCAATGTCCCTTCACGCAGGAAGCCGAGCTTCTCCAGCACGCGGGCAGATGCCACGTTGCGCGTATCGGCCTCAGCCTGGACGCGATTCAGGTCCAGCGTGTCGAATGCCCACCGCAGCAAAGCGCGCGCCGCCTCGGTCGCATAACCGTGGCCCCACGCTGCATCGTCGAAGCAGTAGCCCAGCGACGCGCTGCGGAAGTCCGGATTCCACCTGTTCAGGGTGCACCAGCCGATGAACGCCCCGTCGGAGACACGATCCACGGCCAGCCGCGCCCCGGTGCCTTCCTTTTCCATCTCTCGGCAACGGGTGATGAACTTCTCGGCGCGCGCGCGTTCGGTCCACGGTGGATCGTCCCAGTAGCGCAACACGTAGGCGTTGCTCTGCAGCGCGAACAGGTCGTTCGCGTCCGCGTCTTCGAAGGCACGCAGTCGAAGGCGAGCAGTGTGCAACGAGGGGGCGGGCAGCGACATACTCATGTTCCATCCCGTGATCGGTGGCCGATCAATCAGACATCCGATACGGCTCACTCGCAACGGGTTTCCTCGGCGGGCCGGCAGAACGACGTGAGGGGGCCGGTGGTGGGTGGTTTGCCGGGCGGTTACGGTCGCGGCCTGGTGAACAGTCCCGGCTCGGTCTCATCGAGGATTCCGCGCCCGGTCAGGCGCTTCAGTTTGATGCGGACGTTGTTGATGTTGTTCGGCACGAGGTCCAGGTCCATCGCCTCGCACACGTTCCTCGCCCGTAGCGGAGCGTCGGCTTCGGCGAACACGGCCATGATCTGCTGGTAGGCGGGGCCGCCGGGCAGGGCCGGAGTGGGTGTGGCCGGTGCCGAGGGCGTTTCGTCGGGCAGTTCCAGGAGCGTCTTGCGGGTGATCGTGATGTGCTCGGCGGCCTGGGCGAGTCGGTCCAGCAGCGCGGTCAGCTGCGCGGTCAGCTGCGCGGTCAGCTGCGCGATCTGCTCGTGAGCGGCCTCCGCTTCCACAGCGATCTGCCGCTCGCGGACCTCCAGACGTGCCAGCAGGGCACGGAGGGTCTGCTGTGGGTCGGCGCTCATGCGCCGCGCCAGGACGGGGTGGAGGTGCCGGTCAGTCGACGGGTCATCACATCGCTTATCGCCCAGTACACCCGGGACTCGGAGCTGGCCGGGCGGTGTTCGTAGTCGCGGACCAGCCTGCGGTGCAGCATCAAGATCCCGTTGGTCTGCTCGACTCTCCAGCGGATCGGCTGCGGGACGAAGCCGTGGTCGGCCGGGTTGCGCTCGACGACCTCCACCGCGATGCCCAGGCCGGCGCCGTGGTCGGCCACGGTCTTCTTGAACCCCTGGTCCACCAGCGCCTTCGTCACCGTGGAGGTCCCCGCGGCGACCTTGTCCAGCAACGCGGTACCGAAGGCGTTGTCGTGCACGGAAGCGGCCAGCACCACCACGGCGATCACCAGGCCCAGCACGTCAACGGCCAGCCCCCCGCTTGCGACCCGCCACCTTCTTGGCCGCGTCCCGCCCGGTCGTGGCCGCGGGTACGCACGCGGCGGCATGCAGACTCTGGGTGTCGAGCACCACCAGGCTCGGGTCGGCTAATCGTCCCCGGCAGTCTCATCTGCTCTGCCTTCGCCGCCTGCTCATCTCATTCTGAAACGATCAGTAAGCCAGGAGGATCAGTGACGGGCGTGATAACCGTCCCACTTCCTCTCCAGCGGCTCGTACACCAACCGGTCGCCGTTAATACTTCGTATCCCTCGCGAACCCGGACACGAACGGCAGTCTCCCACCGGGGGACAGCACGCCGTCCCCCGGTGGACCCCAAGACCAGCCCCGGAGCCGACCCCCGAAGGACTTTCGGAGCCGACACTTTAGGCTGCGGGCGTGAACTACAGCGAACTTGAGGCGGACATTCTCCGGCTGATCGTCGAAGCCACCGAGGGCAGTGTTCGTGCCTTCGGAGAGGAGACGGTCACCCGTCTGGTGCAGCCGGAGCTGCTGCGCGGTGCGGCCGAGGACGAACTCACCGAAGAGGCCCGGGCGGCACTGACCACCGCCTGCGCGAACGTCCTGACGATCAGCGCCGCCGAGCTGCACGACGAGCTTGCGACGATCTATGAAGGCATCCTGGTCGATGACGGTCTGGACACCGGAGTCCTCACTGCCATCAGCGCGTTGGCGCACTGGAAGAGCTACTTGGAGCAGAACCGGCGCGGCGAGCTCTACGAACTCGCCATCCGTTCCATCGAGGACGTCGACCACGAGGTGTCCGCCGATCTCGACGATTTCCTCGCCACGCCGGAGATGGCGGCCGAGTACGAGCGCATCCGCCAGCTGCTGGACCCCGGCGCGAAGTAGGGGCGCCGGCCCACGGTGTGCGGTCCAAGTATCTAGCCCGTGATCTTCCCGACCCGCAGCACCGAGGCGTCGAACCCGGGATCATCCAGCTCCAGGCCGAGCGCGTATTTCAGGTCCATGCCGTACCGCACCCGATGCGCTGCCGCCCGGTGGCGGCAAGTCCAGTCTGTTGCGTCACTGCGTGGAGGAGCTGATCACCGACCGAAGCGGCGGTGAGGGTGGTGTTCCCATCCTCGTGTCTGCTGTGGATTTGGCCGCAGAGCTCACAACGGCTAACACAATGAGCTGAGTTGTCGGTGGGTGATGAGGCAGCAGGCGAGTTTGAGGAACGCTTCGTGGATGTCGGCTCTGTGTTCCCAGCGGATGCGTAGGCGGCGGAAGCCGTGGAGCCAGGCGAAGGTTCGCTCGACCACCCAACGGTAGGTGCCCAGTCCGGTGCCGTGTCGGGTGCCGCGTCTGGCGATGGCGGGCACGATGCCGCGGTGGCGGACCTGGCCGCGGTAGATGTCGTAGCCGCGGTCGGCGAAGAGGGAGTCGGGTCTGCGGCGGGGACGTCCGACCCGGCCGCGGACCGGGGGGATCGCGTCGAGGAAGGGGCAGCAGCTGGGTGACGTCATTGCGGTTGCCGCCGGTCAGCAGGACCGCGAGCGGGGTGCCGTGCCCGTCGGTGATCGGGTGGTGTTTCGAGCCGGCCTGGCCCCGGTCGACCGGCGAGGGGCCCGTGTGGATCCCCCTTGGGAGGAGTCGACCACGCAGCGGGACCAGTCCAAACGCGCAGCCGCGTTGAGTTCGGCGAGCAGTACCTCGTGCAGCCGTTGCCAGACGCCGGCCTCGTTCCAGTCCCTCAGCCGTCGCCAGCACGTCATGCCCGAGCCGAACCCCAACTCCTGCGGCAGGTACTCCCACTGGATGCCGGTGTGCAGCACGTACAGGATCCCGCAGAGCACCTCCCGGTCCGGCAACGGCCTGCGGCCCGGACAACGGAACCTGCGCTCGCGCTGCGGCAGCAGCGGCTCCAGGCGGTCCCACAGCTGATCCGGCACGATCCACGGAGATGTACCCACACCGAGCCGAACGCTCAACTCCCGCCCCGGACACGGCCATCAGCGCCGATCCACCTCTTTGTGTCAGCCGTTGTAAGAGGTGTTCCGTAATCGGGCAAATGAACCAAAGGGTCGGCGTTCCGATTGAGCCCTGGCTACTACTGCGTCGGCGACGTTTGACTTGCTGCAGCGGCTTGGCTGCAGGTTCGAGTCCTCGGGTGGCACCGAGAGCATCTGTACGGCCTCGGATGGGTCGTGAGCTGATTCTTTCTGGGATGGTCGCCGTTCCTCAACAGCGTCGTCGGCGTAGGGGTGGTTCCCGGTGAGCGCCCGGGACACGGCAGCGCGCAGCGAGTGCCCGGGCGTTTCGGATGCACTGTCGGTGACCGTCGGCAGCGGTGCCGGGTTGGAGGTGTGGGTGCGGCTGGTTGTGCGTTAGTGGTGGCGTCGGTGGTCGCGTATGCCTTGTATGTACACCAGCGGGCGTTTGCCTTGCAGGGTGGGGCGGATGCAGTGAGTGCGACGTTGTGGCCGTTGTCGGTGGATGGGTTGTTGTTGCTGGCGACGGTTGGGCTGCTGAACTCGTCCCGGAGCGCGGGGGGTCGGGCGCGGGCTGTGGTGTGGTTGGCATTCCTGCTTGGGATTGCGGTGCCGTTGGCGGCGAATGTGGCGGCTGCGCCTGCGGTGGAGTTGCTTGCGCATCGTCTCGGTGGTGGAGAGCGCGCTGACATGCTCGGGCTGATCGTTGTGGACACCGTGGCCGACTCCGCCCCGCGGGTGCGCTGTGCCGTACGCTCCGGTGATCCGCAAAGCGACTCTGGTGAACAGAGCCAAGGACGAGAGGGCGTGTGGGGCCGTGGCATCTACGCCGGCAACAGCGTCGCTGCGTGATGTCGTCGAGACGCTCGGGACCACTTTGTTGCAGGTGATTCATGCACCGCAGGGGTTGGACATCGGGGTTTCCGGTGTGGCAATCCAGGACCCGACCGAGGGTGTTGCTGCGGTGGATGGGGACATCCTCCTTGGCGTGGGCGCGGCGAGTGATGAGCAGGTCCTGGCTCTTCTCGATGCTGCTGGGCGGCAGGGCGCCGCAGCGGTCGTGGTCAAGCACACGGTTACGTCGATGCCGGTGGCGAATGCTTCGATCGCATTGCTGAGCTTGGAGCGGTCGGCCTCCTGGACTCAGGTGATGAGTCTGATTCGGTCTTTTCTTGAGTCTCATGAAGTTGACCGCCTGATGGGGGAGCCGGCGGCGGAAGAGGATCTGTTCGCGACGGCGAACGCGGTGGCCGGTCTCATCGATGCTCCGGTGGTGATCGAGGACCGGGCTGCCCGAGTGCTGGCTTACTCCTCGGGGCAGGAGCGCGCGGACGAGGTGCGCAAGGCCACGATCCTGGCGCGTCGGGACCCGGCGGAGTACATCCGCCTGCACCGTGAGCGAAATGTCTTCGAAGAGCTCTACGCCAGTGATGAGCCGTTGGTGCTGGAGCCCATGGGCGAGGAGCGGATGCCTCGCGTCGCTGTCGCGTTGCGCGCAGGCGACGAGATCGTGGGGTCCATGTGGGCAGCGACCCCACGGCCGTTGAGCGAGGTGCAGATGCAAGCCTATGCCGGGGCGGCCGCCACTGTGGCGCTGCACGTGCTGCGCGCGAGAGCCATTGAGGACGTCACGTCGCGGATGCGCACAGACCTGCTGGGCCAGGTCCTGACGGGCGGCACAGGGAGTCGTGAGGCAGCGGGGCGTTTGGGGCTGCCTCAGCAGGCGTACCGGTTGGTGGCGGTCGGCCACTCGGCTGAGCCTGCGCCCTCTGCTGAGATCGAAGACCTGGTCGCCACCCTGCGGCTGTATCTGTCGGCGGTCCGGGGCCGGTGTGTGGTCAGGCGCATAGGTGAAGGGGTGTACGCGGCGGTCCCGGTGTCCGGGAGGGTGGAGAGGGTGGATGAGCAGGCCGCTTTGCAGCGGACGTTGACGGATTTCGTGCGCGGTCGGCCCGCGTCGAGGCCGGCCGTCTACGGTGCGGTGGGCCGGGAGGCCCGGTCGGTCACCGAGCTGCGGGCATCGCGTTCGGACTGTGACCAGGTCCTGCGGGTGTTGAGGGCGGGACTGGCCGAGGGGCCCGTGGCGGCGAGAGAGGACGTACAGATGGCTGCGCTGTTGTTGCGCATGTCCGACACACAGGCCCTGGGGGAAGACCAACTCTCCGGGCCTGCGGTCCAGTTGCTGGAGTACGACCGCAAGCACGGCACCGATCTGGTGGGCACGTTGGAGACGCATTTCGCAGTGCTGGGCGATGTGGCTTCGGCGGCGGAGCGCCTTCAGGTGCATCCGAACACGTTCCGCTACCGGCTGCGCCGCGTGACAGCGATCAGCGGGCTTGATCCGTTCGACGCGGAGGCTCTGATGACTGCTGTGCTGGAGTTGCGGCTGCAGCGCCTTGGACGGAAGGGTTCCCCTGACGCGGGGCATGGACGCGGAGGAGACCGGGACTGACCGGTCCTCGGGTGACGACTACGGGCATCCAGCGGTCGTAGAGTTCGCCGGCGACCAGAGCGCCCAGCGCGAGGATGAGGTCGGGGGATTCGAGCAGGATCGCTGCGGGAGCGGCCTTGCTGCGGATGAGTTCGGCGAGGACGGACGACGAGGAGCTGGAGCCTTTCCCGCTGGTCATCGCTACGACGCGACCGGTCAGCCGGGTCCCGTACTGGGGGTGGCGGTGTTCCACGATGTAGCCGTCGCTGTCGACACCTCCCCAGAAAGAGATGGGGGCGTCGAGTACGAGCAGTTCGCCGGTCGCTGTGCCGGGACTCAGGACGCGGTCATGCCCAGAGACGGTCATCGCGGCGCACCTCTCCTTCACGTGCGGAGGCGACGCATTCGGCGAGTGAGCCGAGGGTGACGTCCACCCCGAGATTGGCCGGCGCGTACCAGGCCCACTTGCCGGAGTTCGTCATGACGTGCCGGGCATCGGGATCGAGGACGGGTGTCACGTAGGTGCAGGTGTCGGTGACCACCGTGGCCCCTGCCGCTTCGACGAGCTGCGCGTATCCGTGTTCGCGGGCCGCTTGGAGTACGGAGCGGCTGGTGGCGACGTAGACCCGGGTGCGGGAGAAGTGGGTGCCGTCGGTGAGGAGGGCGGCGAGCTGGGCGAACTCGGTGAGGGAGAAGTGCGGGGTGCCCAGGCACACCGCGTCCAGCCGTGGGTGTCGGGCGGTGGTGAGGGTGTCGCGGACGGCACGCAGCATGTCGGTGGTGACCAGGTGCGTTTCCTGGTCGGTCGCTCCTCCCAGGGCCTGGCTCAGGGTGGGGGCTTCGGGGGTGATGCCGACGGCGTGGAAGAGGGCTACGCCGCCGGCGGAGGCGGCTGCGGCGCCGAAGGCTTTGAGCTGGTCCTCGGTGGTGGTGTCGGGAAGGCCGAGCAGAGCGGGCACGGTGGTGCCGGCCAGGCGTCCGACGACGACGCCCAGGGCGCCCCATGCGGAGTCGTCCTCCAGGAGCCGCCGTGGCAGGGGGCGGCAGTCCAGCACGATGCGCGCACGGCGGTGGGCGTCGAGGTGGAGTCCTGCTGCGGGTACGCGGCCGGTGACCGCGGCGCAGATGTCGAGGAAGTCGCCGTAGCGGTCGGTGCGGGCTCCCAGAACGGAGTTGACGAAGGCGATGGCGTTGGATTCGGCCCAGGCCACGTGGGTTCCGGCCGCGGGACGGTGGTCGAGCTGGTAGGGCGCGCAGGTCCAGGTGGGGCGGCAGCCCAGCTGGGTGTAGGCGTCCATGAGGCGTCGAGCCCCTTGTCGGTCGTCGGGGGCGGGGCGGGCGAGTCCGGGATGCAGGAGGTCCAGCGAGCCCACGTTCAAGGTGGCGGGCACGACCGTCGTCGCGCCGAGTTCGACCAGCTTCTCGGCGAAGTCGAGACCGGCTCGGCCGTGGTAGAGGCAACTGTCGATATGGGCGGAGTCGATGGGCAGAAGGGTGCGCGCGTCGGCTGCGCGGGCAGCTCCCACCACGATGCGCATGGCCATGGCGACGGCCGGGCCGGCCTCGCCCCGCGCCATGGCACGTTCCTCGTCGGAGAGAATCAGTGTGTGGTCAGTCATCGGCGGGCCCGGAGTCGGTGCTGTCGTGGACGTGGGCGGCGACCACAAGGTCCTGCCAGGACATGCCCACCGACTTGAAGAACCGGGGGCCACCGGCGGGAGGCTGTGGCATCCGGACCAGATCGGCGAGGGCGATCAGGCGGTCGGAGTCCAGGAGGCGCCGGCGTGCGGGGATGGCGATGTCGCCTGCTTCGCGCAGTGCGGTCGCCGTGTCCTCGACGACCACGAGGGAGCGGGCGATGGTGGTGTCGTCGGTCTCGCGCCGGTCGGGGCTGTGGGAACCCATGGAGACAACCGTCGCGTGGTCGGCGAGCTCTGCACCGTCGAACAGAGGCTGGGACGCCGAGGTGCAGCACGCGACCATGTCGGCATGACGCAGTGCGTCCTGCGTTGCGGCCGCAGCGGGCAGGCCCAGGGAGCGACAGCGGTCGACGAACTGCTGGACGCCTTCGGGACGGCGGCCGATGACGTCAATGTGCTCCACAGCCCGGATGCTGTGGATGGCTTCGGCGTGCGCGAGGGCCTGGGGGCCTGTGCCGTACAGCGTCAGCCGGCGGGCGTCGGGGACGGCCAGGTGATCGACCGCGAGCGCCGAGACGGCTGCGGTGCGGGTCAGAGTGAGCTGCTCGCCGTCCAGCAGCGCGACCGGCCGCAGCGTGTCGGCCGCGAGCAGGACGTACAGACCGGTGATGCGCGGCAGGCCGCGGTCCGGGTTGCCCGGCGCTACGCCGGCGATCTTCACACCCGCGTAGCGGCCGTACTCGGCAGGCATGAGCAGCAGATGCCCCGCACTGACAGAAGTGTGAGTCCGGGCAGGGTTTTTGCTCGGGTCCAGTCCCTCCCGCAGGGCGCGGCGCAGGGCGTCGATGGCCGCGCGGGGCGGACAAGCGGCTCGTATGTCGGAGGCACCCCAGGTGGGCAGTCCGATTCCGGTCAAGGTCATGGCTCCAGTGCATCGGACGCACTGGTGCAGCACATTGTCCGATTGGACAGTGATTGATTTCTGATCGCTGTCGGAATGGGCAATACGTCTCCTCAGGGTGTCTGCCACCTTGACTTCATGTACGTCGACTCGTCGCCTCCGCAGCGTCGAGAACCTGCGTTCCTGGCCTGCGGCCGGGTCGGGTATGACGGTCCGCAACCGCAAGGAGCTCGGCTCGCAGAGTGGCCGCCCGCCGAAGTTCGACGAGGACGACTACCAAGCGCGCCACGCCGTGGAACGCGGGATCAACCGGCTGGAACGACACCGGCCGTGGTCATGAGATGCGACAAGTTGGCCGTGCGCTACGAAGCGGCCGTGCTGGTCGCGGCCCTCCATGAGTGGCTGTGACCAGCACGGCCGCAACGCTTCCTAGACCAACTGCACCCTGCGGTCCAGAACGGCCGAATGAATCCCGACGGACGTCTCCCGCATGTAGGCCGTCCGCAGTTCGTGCGCTTTCCGGTATTCCTCGGTCGCGAGGGCCTCGCGCATCTCCTGCTCCGACTCGAAGCCGATCCGCACGATCGCGTCGATCGGCTCCTCCTCCCTGTCCGTCGCGAGATCGGTCAGGTAGTACTGGACGTACTCCTTGACCTGGGGAAGCGCCACATAGGTCGGTCCGTACTCCAGTTCCATGAACCGGCGGAAGTCCTCCGTGGAGATCTCGGGACGCTTCCTGATCACCGTCATCAGCCTCAGCATGTCGCCATCACCTTCCTGAACACCTGTTCATTGCAAGTTACCATGAACAGGTGTTCAATGAATCAGTGACCAAGGCAGACAACCGCGACCTGCGCTCCGAACTCGTGGCCGCCGCAATCGGCATGCTGGCGGAGCCCCAGGCGGTGGCCGTTCCGTCGCTGCGCTCGATCGCCCGGGCCTGCGGGGTGGCCCCCTCGGCCGTGTACTGGCACTTCCCCTCCGAGGCGGACCTGCGCTCCGCGGTGCTCGACGCCGAATACGCCTCGCTGGTCGAAGCGGTCGAGTCGGCCCTCAATGCCACGGACGACGTTGACGATCACCTGGTCGTCGCCGGCGACGCCTACATCGCCTGGGGCGCGGCCCACCCGGGCGCGTACCAGCTCCTGTTCGAGAGCGGTGACGCACTGCCGGAGACCAGAGCCGCGCATGGCCCCCGACTCCAGGCGCGCATCGTCGAACTCGCGCGGCTCGTCGACCCGGACGCACCCTTCGCCTCCGCACTCCTGCTGTGGTCGGCATGGCACGGTGTCGTCTCCCTGCGGCTCCACAAGAAGGAGTGGGACTGGGGAATGACCGCGCAGGAAGCGAATCGCCGACTGATTCAAGCGTTGGTGACCAAAAGAATCAACGCGGACAGTCGCACTGTTCCGTAGGTGTTCGGCGCGTCGAGCAGGTCGCGTGTGCAGGTGACCATCACCGGGATCGCGGTCACCAGCACTCACAGTGCGCGGAAGGTCTCCATCGCCCAGTCCTTGAGGAGCCGGATCGTGTGCGCCGGCCGCTCCTCGTGGAGATAGTGACCGGTGCCCGCCCAGTGGTCCACCCGGGAGCCGGGCACATGCAGGGTGCCGCGTTCCCATGCCGCCGCTTCCTCGGACGTCCACACCGTCAGCGCGGGCTGGCGGCGCCGACGTAGGTACTGCTCGCTGTGCGGGCGAATGCCGACGGCGCCGGGGTCCGTGTACATGCCCGCGTACGACTGGGCGATGACGTGGTCCGGTGTGCCGAGCATGGTCCGGACGTGGGCCGTGCGCAGTCCGGCCGGGGCATCCGGTGCGAAGGCTCCGGCCACGAAGGCGGCCGCCGCGCGGGCGCCGTTCGCCCGGTACTCGGCCAGCCGGCCGGGAATTCCGTCGACCTCGGCTCCGTGGGCGCCGTGGGCCGGGTCGAGCGAGACGACCGACCGTACGGTGTCCGGATGGCGGACGGCGAGGAGGTTGACCACTTGGCCGCCCATGGAGTGCCCGACGGCGACCACGGGTCCGGTGCCGAGGGCGTCGATCAGAGCGGCGAGGTCGTCGGCCATCTCGATCGGGGTGTTGCCGTCCTGCGGTACCTCGGAGCGCCCGTGTCCGCGCAGGTCGGGGACGATGACGTGGAACGTTCCGGCCAGTTCCTCGGCGTGCCGCGACCATTCCCTCCCGTCGCCGCCCCAGCCGTGCACCAGGAGCAGGGCGGGCGCGGCGGCCGGACCGAGATCGGTGCGGAAGAGTCGGATGCGGTCCAGGTCCTTCACTGGTGGTTCTCCCGGTAGGTGGCGTACGCGAAGTCGGCGAACACACCCGCGCCGTCGAGGTCCTGCACCCACAGCCCCAGCAGGGCGCCGGTGAAGCCGAGGACCCGTAGCTGTCCGTCGTGGAACTCGTCGGCGTGTTCGTCCGAGAGGACGGTGGCGTCGAGTTCGAGCGACAGGGTGCGGAGGCCGCCGCCGGTGTCGTACGAGAGGCGCAGGACCGGTCCGTCGAGTTCGGTCCGCAGGACGATCGGGCGCGCGGGCTCGAGCGGGATCTCGACCGGGTGTGCCGTGAGGTGTCCGGCCGCGCAGCTCAGGGCCGTGAGCAGAGGGCTGCCGTTGTCGTTCGCCGTCACGTACAGATAGTGCCAGTTGCGGGTGTTGTAGTAGGCGGCGACGCCGGCCAGGTGGTCCGGGGTGCGGGGATCGAAGGTCAGTTCCGTCTCTAAGGTGCAGTGCTGTGCGGTGACGCGGCGGGCGACGAGGCTGGGGGTGCGGCGGCCGGCGGGGGACTGGCCGCCGTGGATCCGCAGGCGCCCGGGGGCCGGGTCGGCCCAGTCCGGGGTCGCGGGACGGCGCAGCGTCGACCACTGGGGCCCGAGCACGTCGAAGCGGTCGGTGGCCGGCTCCCGTTGCAACGGAGCCGGTGGCAGGCCGGGCGCGGGCACAGTGACGGCCGGGACACCGCCCGCGATGCGCGGCCAGCCGTCCTCGGTCCAGGTCACCGGTTGCAGCGCGGTCTCCCGGCCGAGCACGCAGCGGCCCCGCTCGCTGTAGGGGCGGGCGACGATATGGGCGGCGTACCACTCGCCGGCCGACGTCTCGACCAACGAGCAGTGCCCGGCCTTCTGCAGTACCAGCGAAGGATCGTGACGGGACGTCAGAAGCGGTCCGGACGGGTCTGGTTCGTACGGGCCGAAGAGGTCGGGGGAACGGGCGACGGCCGCGCCGTGTTCGTAACCGGTGCCGCCCTCGGCGTGCACGAGGTAGTACCAGCCGTCCCGTTGGTACAGGTGCGGACCTTCGGCGACTCCCGCAGCGGTGCCCACGGAGATCGTGCGGGGCTCACCGAGCAGCTGCTGGGTCTTGCGGTCGTATTCCTGGAGCTCGATCCCGGCGAACGACTCATGCCCCGGCCGCCAGTCGAACCGCATGTTGAGCAGCCAGCTCCGCCCGTCCTCGTCGTGGAAGAGCGATACGTCGAAGCCGCGGCCGTGCAGCGGCACCGGGTCGGACCACGGTCCCTCGACGGAGGGTGCCGTGGTCACGTAGTTGGGCAGGTCCTTCCAGCCCTCGGCGTAGGTGTCCACGACGGTGAAGACCAGGTGGAACAGCCCGTCGGCGTGCGACAGTCCGGGCGCCCAGATGCCTCCCGAGTCGGGGACGCCGGTCAGGTCCAGGAGCCGCTTGCTGTCCAGGATCCCGCCCAGCGCTTGCCAGTTGACCAGGTCCCGGGAGTGGTGGAGCCGTACACCCGGGTACCACTCGAAGGTCGACGTGGCGATGTAGTGGTCGTCGCCGACCCGCAGGATCACCGGGTCGGGTTCGAAGCCACGCAACACGGGGTTCTGAATCAACGGGATCACAACGAACTTTCACTCGGTGGGAGAACGGACGCGACGAATCAACCGCGGTACAGCACGAGGCTGCTGAGCGGTCCGAGCCTAGGCCGGTGGCCGGCGCCGACGGTCCTGCCGGTCGCGAGATCGCGGGCCGGTCCGAAGTCCTGCCGGGCGGGCAGGGTGAAGGCCTTGTCGGTGCTGGTGTTCATGGCGATGAGGTAGTCGCCGTAGACACAGAGGTAGAAGGGGGCGCGGCCGACGAGCATGGTCTCGACGCCGTCGAAGTGGACGCCGAGGGCGGGGTCGGGGACGTCGGCGGGGATGGGGGCGAGGTGGCAGACGTCGCCCTCCTGGGACTGGTGGAGGGTGTCGCCGGGCGGGGGGAATCCGCCGGGCGGGATGTGGGCGGCGCCGGGGTCGTTGATGGCGTAGTCCCACAGGATCCAGTCGCGGACCGTGAAGGTGTCGTCGGTCGTGCCCGCGGTGTGCCGGCGGATGGTGGCCGAGCGTTGGTCGGTGGGTGTGACGTGGTGGACGCGGGCGTAGTCGTTGACGCCCTGGCGGGCCCGCCAGTACAGGGACGCGAAGAGGAGTTCCCTGCCGTTCTTGACGGCGACGCAGCCGTTGTCCTCGTCCGTGACGACGAAGTCCGGCCGGTCCCAGTCGGTCGGGATGCTGGCGGGGCGGGCGGCGAGGGACTGGAAGGCGTCCCAGTCGCGGGAGACCAGACGCAGGGCGTTGAGGCCGACGCGGGTCCAGGTGTGGGTGGCCTGGAGGTTGAGCTGGGGGTACAGCTGGCCGTCCGCCACCATCTCCTGGGTCCAGCCGACGATGTCGGGGTCCTTGAAGACGGCGGCCGTCATCAGGGGGTTGGAGTCCCAGGCGGTCCGGGAGGCGTACGCGGGCTCGCCGGGGTAGACCTCGTTACGCCAGCCGATGACGGTCTCGATGCGGGAGATCCGGCAGTTGTCCCCGTCGACGTCCAGGATCCGGAAGCTGCCGCGCGCTTTGGTCATCTTGACCATCTGTTCGCGTAGTTCGGGCGCCTCCTGGCCGCCGTGTCCGCGCGTGACGGACTCGTACATCATCACGAGCCAGTCCATGACCTCGCCGTAGTTGCCGACGTAGCCGAGTTCGCGGGTCAGGCCCGTCTTCGTCACCTGGTAGTAGCTCTCGCCCAGCGGCTTGGTCGGGTTGCCCTCCGCGTCCTCCGGACCGAGGTAGGGCTTGATCCCGATCGACTGGTACATGTAGTCGCGGGCCTTGTCCTCCGGCAGGGCCGACTCCGGGGCGAGCAGGCCGAGTCCGCGGTTGGTCTGATAGAGGCCGATGGCGCAGATCTGCGACTGGTTGCTGTAGTGCGGGAAGTGCTGACGCCAGTAGTCGCGGCTCGACCGGAGCATGTCGATGTACGCGTCCCGGCGCACCGGCGGTACGGGGGTGTCGGTGCCGGCGGGCGAGACGAGCGTGACGTCATCGAACCAGGCGGTGCCCGGGCCGCTCAGCCGCAGATGCATCTCCATCTGGGTGGCACCGGCCGGGATCTCCAGGTCGATCGAGACGTACTCCCAGTCGTGGGTGCCCGTACTCGCGTACTTCTTGTGGTCGCTGCCGATCAGATTGCCGCTCGCGTCGAAGAACAGCGGGTCGATGTGGGCGCCGAGGCCGGTGATGCCGTCGGTCCTGATCCACGTGCCGTATGTGTAAGTGCCCGCACCCACACGAGTCTTGGGAGCGGAGCAGACGTAGCTGTAACCGCCCGTGGTGGCGGCCTGGAGCCTGAGGGAGGCGGATCCGGTGCGGGCGACGGTCGTGTCGCGGGCGTACGTGCCGCCCCCGCCGGACGCCCAGCCGGGAGCCTCCCAGGACGTGGGCCTGTCGGCGCCCGACTCGAAGCCGGGGTTGGCGATGCCGTACGGGGAGCCTGTGACCTGCTCGCCGAGCCGGTCGTCGCCCAAGTGCTCCCAGAGCAGGGCCAGTACGAGACCGACGCGGCCGAAGCCCTGCCACTGCTGGTCGGAGCCCGTGAGCACCGTGCTGTCGGACTTCCAGGCCAGATAGCGGCCGTCGATCGCCTGCAGGACCCGGTCCAGTGCGGCGTCCTGCTGGTACGCCGGGCTGCCGGACCACAGATAGCCCTCGGCGAGGGACTGCATCGCCCAGCCGTCCATGGTCGCGGGGGTCGCGGCGGTGAGGTAGTTCTTCTGGTCGTTCTGCACCCGCGTCTTGACGGCGTCCATGACCTCCTCGCCG
The DNA here is from genome assembly GCF_053599695.1 of Streptomyces sp. NPDC000878. Taxonomy (NCBI): domain Bacteria; kingdom Bacillati; phylum Actinomycetota; class Actinomycetes; order Kitasatosporales; family Streptomycetaceae; genus Streptomyces; species Streptomyces sp. NPDC000878. The sequence goes on from NZ_JBSFMT010000089.1 coordinate 21,169, forward strand.
CCGGTGCGGGACTTCGGCTGCGGGGCCGGGCCCTGGACCTCGCCCTTCGGCGGTACGAAGTACGGGTCGGTGTGGGTGTAGAGGCGGTAGATGCCGCGCGAGGGCGTGGTCATGTTGTAGTAGAGCTGGGCCTGGTTCTGGCCGTACGGCCAGATGCGGCCCATCGCGCGGATTTCCAGTGACACCTTCCTCCTGCCGGCGGTCATCCGCTCCGGCAGGGGAATCGTGTGGAAGAAGAAGCGGCCCGGGGTGCGCGGCGCGGTGTCGAGGATGTCGAGGCTGTCGACGGCGCCCTGGTCCTGGTGGCCGACCTGCTTGCCCTCGCAGAAGAGCTGGAGGCGCCACATCCTGGAGCCGAACCCGGCCTCTTCGGAGCTGTCGTCGTGGTCGTCGCCCCACAGCCGGATCGTCACATAGGTGGTGCCGGTCGGGCAGACCCTGACGTCGAACTTCAGGGTGCCGCCCCAATAGGACGCCGGGTCGGACGGATTGAGGACGCGGGCGCTCTGGCCGAGACCGCCGGTCACTGTGTCGGAGAGAGCCGCGGTGAGGTCGTGGGCCGTCTCGGAGTCCGCGTCGCCGAACACCACGATGTCCAGCGGGGTGTGGCCGCGCCGTTCGGCGGCGCCCCCGGGCGGCGCGGCGACGGCCTGCGGGGCCGCTGCCCAGCCGAGGCCGGTCACGCCCGCACCGGCCGTCCCGGCGTACTTGAGCACTTCCCGGCGTCTGGGTGCGTGGGACACGAGCGGGAGTCCTTTGCTACTTGAGGCTGCCCATGAGGATTCCGCTGCGCCAGTACTTCTGGAGCGCGAACATGAAGATCGCCAACGGGATGATCGACAGCAGGGAACCGGTGAGGACCAGCGTGTTCATGTCGCGGGAGGACTGTGCCTGCTGCACCCAGGAGAAGAGGCCCAGGGTGACGGGGAAGGTGCGCTCGCCGTTGAGCATGAACAGGGGGAGGAAGAAGTTGTTCCAGATGTTGATGAAGTCGAGCATGAAGATCGTGACGCCGCCGGTGCGCATGAGATTCAGCGCGATCGAGAAGAAGATCCGCGTCTCACTGGCCCCGTCGATCCGGGCCGCCTCCATCAGCTCGTTGGGCACGGACGTGTCGGCGTACACCTTGCCGAGGTAGACCCCGAACGGGTTGATGAAGTACGGGATCAGCACGGCCCAGATGGTGTTGGTGAGCCCGATCTCCGAGAAGACGAGATACAGCGGGAACGCGAGCAGCGTGCTCGGTAGCAGCGAGGCGCCGACGATGACCGCGAACATCGCGCCCCGGCCCCGGAAGCCGAACTTCGAGATGCCGTAGCCGGCGGCGAGCGAGATGAAGGTGGAGCCGGCCGCGCCGACGGTGGAGTAGAGGACGGAGTTGCCGATCCAGCGTCCGAAGACGCCGTCGTGGTAGTCCCAGATCGCGGTGAAGTTGTCGGCGAAGTGGTTGGAGGAGAACCACAGGCCGAACGTGGAGTACAGGTCGGTCTGGTTCTTGGTCGAGGACACCAGGAGGAACCAGGTGGGCGCGATCGAGTACAGCAGGAAGACGATCAGCAGTCCGGTGGTGAGGGCCATCGCCCCGCGGGTGGGGCGCACCCCGCCCCCTGACGCAGCGGTGGCGGGCACGGCCTTGGTGGCGGCGCTGCTCATGACATCTTCCTGTTCGTGACGCGGTAGAAGACGAAGGCGAGGATGCCGGTGACGACGGCGAGGACCAGCGACTCGGCGGCGGCGTACTGGTAGTTGCCGGTCTTGAACGCCTTGTCGAAAATCTCCATCATCGGCGTGAAGTCGGTACTGATGGACTCCGGCGCCACATACCTCAGCAGCAGTGGCTCGGCGAAGAGCTGGAGCCGGCCGATCAGCGAGAACATGCCGGTCAGCACCAGGATCCCGGTGATGTTCGGCACCTTGATCGACCACGCGATCCGCCACTCGCGGGCCCCGTCGATCCGCGCCGCCTCGTACAGCTCGCGGGGCAGAGCCTGCAGCGAGGCGGAGATCAGGATCATGTTGAAGCCGATGCCCTGCCAGGTGAGCAGATTGCCCAGCGAGAGATACGTGTTGAGACCGCCGAAGAGCGAGAGATGCGCGCCCGCCCGGTCGGCCAGGTCGAGGATGGGGCTGGCCGTCGGGCTGTAGAGGAACAGCCACATGAGCGTCGAGACCACGCTCGGGATGACGTACGGGATGAGCAGCCCCGCACGGAAGAAGCGGACCGCCCGGGCCGCGACACCGTCGAGGAGCAGCGCCAGTAGTAGCGAGATCCCCAGCATGACGGTGATCTGCGCGGCCCCGAAGAGGAGCGTGCGCAGCATGCTCGACCAGAACGCGCCGTCGGACAGGATCGTCGCGAAGTTGGACAAACCCGTGAAGACGACCTTGGTCGGGCCGAAGCCGATGCCGCTGCTCTTCTTCTCGCGCAGGCTCTGGTTGAAGGCGTACGCGATCGGCAGGACGTAGGTGAACAGGAACCCCACGAGGAACGGCAGGGTGAAGAGAACGCCCTTGTAGGCTCCCCGCGTCCCCGCCCGGCGGGGGGAAGTCCGCCGGGCCGCGGATTTGGCGGCGCCCTCGGGTGGGCGCGTCAGGGTGGACACGGAAGTCTCCAAGTCAGGTGCTCGGACTGTCTGTCTGTCGGGCGTGTGCGTGGGCCGGGGTCAGCTGCCCGCGACGGCGTTGACGCCCTTGTCCTTGAGGTCGGCGAGCGTCCACTTCTGCAGGTGCGTCAACATGTCCTTGACCGTGAGCTCCTTCTTGATGACCTTGCCCCACTGCTTCTGCATCTCGGAGTACATGGAGGCGTAGTTGGGCCCGTACTGCCACTGGTCGCCGACCCGGGAGGCGGCCGTGGTGATCACGTTCGCGCTGTCGGACTCCCCGTTGAACATCTCGGTCGGGATGATCTTGTCGACGTACGGGGAGACGTCGTTGACCGCGGGGAAGAGGCCGGACTTGGACGCGGGGTCGGTGAGCGTGGTCAGGGACTCCTTGCTGCTGGACAGCCAGGCCGCGAACTCCGCGGCGCGGTCCGGGTACTTGCAGCCCTTCAGTACGGCCGTCACGTCGAAGTTGCTGGAGGTCTGAGGCTTGGCGGTGTCGAACAGGGGAGCGTCCGCGAGCTGCCACTTGCCCTTGGACTTGGGGAAGTTGGTGTCGTAGATCGGCAACTGCCAGGTGGACGTGGTCATCAGGATCGTCTTGCCGAGGTCCCAGGTCTTGAAGACACCCGGGTCGGCGTACGAGGCGTTCGAGGCGAGGTTGTTGTCGACGAGCTCCTGCACGATGTCGCCCGCCTTGAGCGCCTCGGGCGAGGTGAAGTCGATGACCCAGTGATCGCCGTCAACCTTGTACCACTGGGCATTGGCCTGCCAGGACAGGTCGACCAGCGTGCTCGGGTCCTCGCCCGCCATGTTGAAGATCTTGACGTCCTTGTCCTTCTTCTGCACCGCCTTGCCCGCCGCGATCAGGTCGTCCCAGGTCTTGGGCGCCTCGATGCCGTACTTCTCGAACAGGTCCGCGCGATAGGCGGTGAACAGCGGTGAGGAGCCGGTGGGGATGCCGTAGGTGGCGCCGCCGGGGCTCACGGAGTTCCAGGCCGGCGTGGTGTAGGCGGCCTTGTACTGGGCGGCGATCTTGGTGATGTCGGTGAGCAGTCCGTCGGCGGCGAAGTTCGCCAGGTTCATCCCGTCCATCTTGGACAGGCAGGGGGCGTTGCCCGAGGTCACCGCTGCCCTGAGCTTCTGGTAGACGGTGTCGCCGGCCGCGTTGACGAACGTGATCCGGGTCTCGGGGTGTTCCTTGTTCCAGACCTTGACCTGGGCCTCGATGCCCTCGGTCCAGCTCCAGAACTCCAGGCTCACCTTGCCCTCGGTGCTGGGCTCGGCGGCGGCGTCCGAGTCGCCACCGCTGGAACAGGCGGCCAGGACGAGGGACAGAGAGAAGGCGGCGGCAGCGCCGGCGAATGCTCTCGTGCGGATGGTGCTCACGGGTCCTCCAGGGAAGGACGGGACAGCGCTGCGATGGGGGGACGGCGCGGTCGGCTCAGGCGAGGGAAAGGAAGGCTGCCGGAAATGATTCGGTAACCGTTTGCTGTGGGACCGTAGGGCCCGGAGGGGTTGGCAGACAAGAGGCGGGAACCTGTGTGTTTCACCAATCTTGCCTGGAGAATACGAAAAAGAGACGCTGACCTGGTGTTTTTCCCAGCTGGGAGATTTGGGTGAGCTGTGGGCGGATCAAGGGCAGCGGGTTGACGGTGCTGCGGTATCCGTTGACCTGCCGACAATCTCGTCAGTAGCCTGAATACGGTTACCATGCGATTCCACTCCTTCCCTCTCTACACCGAAGCGGGAGTTCCATGCCCTCGTCCCAGCTGCCGCGCGCCCTGTTCGTCATGAACCCGGTGCACCTGCCCGAGCTGTTCCCGCCTCGGCTGATGGCCCGGCTCCAGGACCTGGCACACGTCGATCCCGCGCTGGCCGTACGGGACTTCGCCGATCCGGAGGCGGCACGCGCGCTCGCCGACACGGAGATTCTGATCACTGGCTGGGGCTGTCCGCACATCGGCGCCGACGTGCTGGCCGCGGCGCCCCGGCTGCGGGCCGTCCTGCACGCGGCCGGCAGCGTGCGCGGCCTGCTCGGCGACGCGGTCTGGGAACGCGACATCTCCGTGTCCAGCGCGGTGCGGGCCAACGCACTGCCGGTTGCCGAGTACACGCTCGCCGCGATCCTGTTCGTCGGCAAGGACGCCTTCGGCCTGCGGGAACGCTTCCGGGCCGAGCGCGTGTACCCGGCGCCCGGCGATCACGGGCCGATCGGCAACCTCGGCCGGCGGGTCGGGGTCATCGGCGCGTCCAGAGTCGGCAGACGGGTCCTGGAACTGCTGCGCCCCCTCGATCTCTCGCTCACGCTGTACGACCCGTACGTGGACGACGCCGAGGCCGCCGCGCTGGGCGTCGTGCCCCTGCCGCTCGACGAGCTGATCCGGACCAGCGACATCGTCAGCCTGCACGCCCCCGACATCCCGGAGACGTACCGGATGCTCGACCGCGCGAGACTCGCGCTGATCCCGGACGGCGGCGTGCTCATCAACACGTCACGGGGCGCGCTCGTCGATCCCGAGGCACTCACCGACGAACTGGTCAGCGGCCGGATCAGCGCGGTGCTCGACGTCACCGAACCCGAACCGCTCCCCGCGGAGTCCCCCCTGTACCGGCTGCCCAACGTGTTCCTGACGCCGCACATCGCAGGGTCGCTCGGCAACGAACTGGAACGCCTCGGCCGCACGGTGGTCGACGAGCTGGAACGCCTCGTCGCGGGACACCAGCCCGTTCACGCGGTCTCGCGGGCCGACCTCGTGAAGAGCGCTTGAGGCCGGTCCCGTTCGGACCGGCCGCGGGTGGCGCCGCGCTGCCACCCGAGGGCCCGACTCGCCGCAGGCTGTCGGGCCCCACCCCAGGCGGCTGCTCCGCCCGCCGACCGTCAGGACCGGGCCGCGGGTTCCAGAGCGATCAGCACGGCGGAACGCTCCATCGGCAGGCCCACACGCAGAGCGCGCCCGCCCTCGTCCCAGTCGAGCGTCGCCCGCACTCCCGCCTCGAACAACACCCGCGGGCGGTCGCCTGAGTCGGCCCAGGGCAGCGGGACGTGCACGGTCGCCGGGGCGCCGTCGCGGCGCCACAGAGCCAGCAGGGTCATGCCGTCCCGTGTGGTGAGCGCGAGGGCCAGCCAGCCGTCGCGCCAGCCTGGCAGGCCCAGCGGCCAGCGCGGGCGGGCGGTCGGCAGGAGGCGGCGGTAGGTCTTGTACGTGGCCAACGCCTCGCATACGACGGCCATCTGATCGGTCGTCAAGAGGTCGGGCCGACCGCTGAGATGGACGCGACCGAGCAGCGCCGACACCATCACCATGCCCAGCTCGGCGTGGGTGTGCTCCGGCAGCGGGTACGCCCAGATCGCGCCCTGCTCCGGAGTGACCGCGGTGGGAGCGGCGGCGGCGATGGCGGGCAGCAGCCGGAAGTCCTGCTGGTCGGTCACGGAGTGCACGGGCAGCCGGGACAGGACCGCGTGGTCGGTGCGGCTGCCGCCCGCCGCGCAGCTCTCCAGGACCAGGCCGGGATGGCGGTCCAGGACGCCGTCGAGCCAGTCGAGATGGGCGCGGTTGTGGCCGAGCAGGCCGTCGCCGGGACTGTCGGTACCGTCCGGGCCGTCGGTGCCCGCGCCTATATCGATGTTGTAGTCGAGTTTCAGGTAGCCGACGCCGTAGTCGCGCACCAGGCGGTCCACGACCGAGTCCAGATGGGCCCGGGCCGCCGGGTGCCGCAGGTCCAGCTGATGACGGCCCCACTCCGTGACGCGTACACCGCCTCGACGGAAGAAGGCCTCGTCGGGGAGCGAGGCGGCCACCGGGCTGCGCACGCCGACCACCTCGGGCTCCAGCCACAGCCCCGGGACCATGCCTGCCTCGCGGATACGGTCCAGGACCTCACCGAGCCCGCCGGGGAATCGGGTCGCCGACTCCTGCCACTCGCCCACCGAGTCCCACCAGCCGGGGACCCCGCCGGGGCCGACGGTGCCGGGCGGTTCCGTGTCGTACCAGCCGGCGTCGATACAGAAGTACTCGGCGCCCGCTGCCGCCGCCGCGTCGACCAGGGGGAGCAGGGCCTTGGTGCTGGGCTCGCCCATCAGGCTGTTCATGAAGTCGTTGAAGACGATGGGGAGTTGCTCGTGGTCCGGATGCGTCCGGCGGGTGGCGCGGCGGTGAGTGGTGAGTGCCGCGAGCGCGGCCTCGAAGCCGCCTTCGGGAACGAGGGCGACCGTGACCGGGACAGTGCGGAAGGACCCACCCGGCGCGAGACTCCGGCGCCACTGGTGTTCGCGGTCGGTCGGACCGGACAGCGTCAGGTACACGTCGTCCAAGCGGTCCGCGAGTTCGGCGTGCCAGGAGCCGTTGTGCTCGATCTGCCACAGCAGGGCACGACCGGACGCGGTCTCCTCCAGACAGCCCATCGGCAGGTACTCGGAGGAGGACCAGGAGCCGGTGCTGGTCACGGCGATGCGGTTCTTCGAGCCGGTCTGGCCATACGGGACCATCCCGACGTCGTACAGTCCGCGCTCGGCGAGGGTGGCCCGCGACCAGCGGAACTCGCCGCTCCAGGGGTTGGCGGCGAGCCAGAGCGACAGGCCGTCCTCCCAGCGTTCGCTGTCGGGCAGATGCCGGGCCAGGTTGGACACAGTGAAGGAGGAGACGTACTCCAGAGCGATCGCCCGATCGCCGCGGTTCTCGACCGTCACCTCGCTGTGCAGTACGGGAGCGTCCTCGCGGAGGGTGTAGACCGCGGTGGCCCGCAGCCCGCTGTCCTCATCGGCCATGCGCACACGCAAGGTGCGTACCCCGGCGGTGCGGTCCTCGTCGTGGCCGGTGTGGCGCAGGCCACGCGAGATTGTCCCGTCCACGTGGCGCTTGCCGGAGGTACCGAGACGGCCGCCGTCCGTGCTCTGGATCTCGACCAGTGGCAGCGCCCGGTGCGCGAGCCGTGCCCACCGCTCCGGTTCGCGTGCGGGGTCGGGCAGCGAGGGGGCCTCGCCTGCCGCCAGGAGGCGCACCGGGCCCGCCGGGTCGAGAGAGATGAGCAGGGACAACGCGTCGGTTCCCCAGCGAAGATGGGCCATGGACATCGGTGATGCACTCCGACTGTGAGCAGGACAAAGGGAGGAAGGTAAGGGAAAACGGTTACCCCCGAGGGACGGTAGTTCTCGTCGCACGCCACTTCAAGGGGCTTCCGATGCAGTAACGTCGAGTTGTGATGGATCAGGAGACCGGGGCTCGCGCGACGAGTTCTGGAACCGGCAGCGGCAGGCGTCGGCGTGGTGGTACAGGTCTGGACAAGCCCAGCACGATCCGAGACGTCGCCGTGAAGGCGGGCGTGTCCGTAGCAACCGTTTCCCGTGCCCTGGCCGGGAACTATCCGGTCTCCGAGGACACCCGGGCCCGCGTCATGGCGGCGGTCGAGTCACTGCACTACGTCGTGAACGTCCATGCCAAGGCGCTGTCCGGCCGGGTCGCGGGCCCCATAGGGCTGGTCATCCAGGACATCACCGGCCCCTCGCTCGCCCATGTCGCCGCCGGAGTGGAGCAGGAGGCGGCCACCCACGGCAGGCTGAGCCTGGTCTGCGCGACCCACGGGGACTCGGACCGCGAGGACGACCTGGTGCAGCTCATGCGCGAGCAGCACGCGGCAGCCGTGGTCCTCGTCGGCGGAGCGGTACCGGGCGATGCCTATCACCGGCGCATGGCCCGGTACGCCACAGCCCTGGACGCGGCCGGGTCCAGGCTGGTGCTGTGCGGCCGCCCGCCGCTGCCCGAAGGGCTGCCGGTCACGGTGGTGCACTACGACAACAAGGGAGGTGCCTTCCAGGCCGCCGACCATCTGCTCACGGCGGGCCACCGGCGCATCCTCTTCCTCGGCGGCGAGCCCCTGCAGAGCAGCTCCGAGGAACGTCGAGCCGGCTACCGCCAAGCACTGCGGGCCCACGACGTGCCGTACGCCGAGGAACTGGACCTCTCGGGTTCGTACACCCGCGTCTCGGGCTATCAGCGGACCCGGGACGTCCTGCGCGCCGGCCTGGACTTCACAGCCGTCTTCGCGGGAACCGACATGGTGGCAGTCGGAGCGCTCGCCGCCCTGCGCGAGGCCGGGCTGGATGCCCCCGGCGATGTGTCGGTCGTCGGCTTCGACGACGTGCCCTTCGCCGCCGACCTGACGCCGTCCCTCACCACGGTCCGGGTGCCGTACGAGGAACTGGGACGCACCGCCGTACGCCTGGCGCTGGGGCGTGGGGAGCGGCTCGCCGGGGACAACCACGTGGTGCTCAGTACACAGCTGGTCATCCGTCAGTCCGTACGTCGGATGCCGTGAGCGGAACCGGCGTCGGCCGGACGGACCGCGACGACCCGCGCGGCGGCGAGGCTTCGCTCCTCTGATCATTGGCTGTCCGCCGAGGTGGCCAAGGTCCGCCCCGAAGGCGGCGGCGGTGACTACGGCAGCGGCGGTGGCTTCGACCACCTGGGCTTCGGCACCCTGACCTTCACCCGGGACGCGGGGGACACGGCGACGGCGACGAAGGCGCCGTCCGCTGCCGCCGAGGAGGGGCCCTCCTCTGTCTCCTCGGCTTCCTCGGCCGGCGCCGCCGCGTCCGCATCCGCCTCACCGGCCGACCGCGGCACCCGAGCGCAGGGCGGCAGCGGCGACCCAGCGGCCACCGGGGCAGGGGATGTCGCCGTCATCGCGGGCACCGGCGTCCTGGCCATCGTCGGCGGGCTCATCACACTGCGCCGCCGCCACAGCGGCTCGCGGCAGTGACCGTACAGGGCTGACGCGCGCAGGGGACGAGAGGTGGCTCTGGCCACCTGCGCGCCGTGCCCCGCGCTTCCAGGGCCTGAAGTGCCGGACGGGCCCTGGTAGGAGACGGCGGGGCTGTCCATGTCCAGGCGACCGGCGGTGAGGACGGCCATCGGGTCTGACCGGCCGTGCCTCTGGCGAACGGCTGGGCCTGCCCCTTGCCCAGGGCAGGCCCGGCCTCGTTCTCCCCACCGTCATGTTCAGGGTCGGACCGTGAGGGCTACGCCTCGTCGGGGAGGTAGTACCAGAACTCGATCTCGGCGAGGTTGGAGTAGCCTCCGTGGTCGTCGTAGACACGGATCCTCGGGTACGCGGCGTGCTGGTCGAGTTTGACCTCGTACCACTGGGCGGCACTCACACCGCTGATGGTGTGGAGGTCCGTCCAGGTGGCCCCGCCGTCGTCCGAGCCGCGGAAGACCGTGCCGTTGGCCCGGGCCGGAATGTTCGCGCGCGGGTAGAAGCGGATCTTGTCGATGGTGATCGGACCCGCGACGCCCGCGTCGATGTCGATCCAGCTCACGGCGTCGAGGGCGTCGGTGGCCGTGGTGGTGTCGCCGTCGAAGGCCAGCCAGCCGTTGGAGGCCTTGGTGCCGGTGCCCGGCCACGTGATCGTGGACGCCTCCACCATCGCCTGGGTGACCTCGAACTTCACCAGGAGCGTGTCGAGGGACACCAGCAGGTCGTACGCGGCGTACACCTCGTCGATCAGCGCGTCCTGGTCCGCGCCGGAGTGCTCGCCCGCCTCCTTGATACGGGCGAGTTCCGCGGTGAAGGCGGCGTAGCTCTTCTTGGTCCAGTCGGCCGGGTCGGTCTCGCCTGCCCGCGCGAGCACCTGGGGCAGCGTCTCGGCGACCGCCACGACGGCGTCCTCACTGACCCGGTTGCCTCCGTCCGCAAGCGAGGCGGCCAGCTTGAACCAGCGCTTGCCGTGGCGCAGTCCCGTCTCGGTGTAGGTACGGGCCCGGGTGTCGGTGAGGACCTTGTCCCAGCCCGTGGGGCTCTTCAGCGGGTCGGTGGCCGCGATGTCGGCGTCGGAGGTCCGGTAGAGGGTGAAGCCGGTGGCGTCCTCGGGCTTGTTCCAGGCGAGGGTGGCCTGGTCGGCCTTGGCGACGGAGATGTACGGCAGCAGTGCGCCGCTCGCCGTGCCCCGTACCTTCACCATGCCGAGGGCGGCGTCGCCGGTGGCGGCGGGGCCCACGTGCACGGCGTAGGGAAGTGGCATGAGCATCGAGCCGACATAGGTCCAGGACTGGCCGTTGCCGGAGGCGAACGCGAGGACCCGATGGGTCTCGTAGTCGCGGATCAGCCGCAGGTGGGGATAGTCCGAGGCGGCGAAGTCGGAGATCTTCTCGGTGCGCGGCGAGCGCACTTCGTCCTGCCAGTCGTGCCGGCTGTCGCGGTCCCGGTTGGACAGGACGAGCTTGCCGTCGGCGTCTGCGCCGAAGTACAGGTAGCGGGTGTTGTCGTCGATCCGGTCGCGCAGCATCAGCCCGGTCAGCTCGCCCTTGCGGTCGTCGATGCGGGCCGTGACGACTCCGGTGCCGGCCAGGACCTGGCTGACGAAGAGCAGCGAGTCCTGGATGTCGCGACCGGACACCTTGTAGTCGTCGCCCTCGCCGAGGCCGGTGCCGTCGCCGCCCGCGATGGTGACGCGGGCACCGCAGACCTCGGTCCTGCCGCGCTTCTGCGAGCCGATCCGGTCGTCGCGCCAGCCGGTGCCCACAAGGCCCCGGGACACCGGCGCGGTGAGCGAGACCTGGGCACGCCACGAGGACCAGCCCTGGCCGGAACTGTTCACGGCGGTGACGGTGTAGTAGTACGTACGGCCCTGGGTGACCTTGGTGTCGCGCCAGTACAGACTCCTGACGCCCTTGGTGACGATCTCGTACTCGCCGGTCTCGCGCGTCGCCCGCCGCACCGTGTACGACGCGGCTCCCGCGGTCGGGGTCCAGCCGACCCCGATGTACCGGTCGCCCGGCAGCGCGGTCACGTACTTGACGATGGACGGCAGCAGGGTCTCGGTCGCGCCCTCCGACAGCTTGAGCACCACGGCGCTGAACGGCTTGACGGTCACCTTCCCGCCGTTGACCGGCAACTTCTTGCCAGAGACCAGGTCGAGGATCGTGGAGCCCGAGTGGCCCGAGGGGACGGCGAGTTGGTACGTCCGCTTGTTGCCGTATGCCTCGCGGGTGGTGTTGATGCCGAAGAGGTAGGGGCCGTAGCGGGCGGTGAGGAAATCGACGTATCCGGAGTAGGGGGTGTCGGCCTCGAAGTTCTCGCGGCGGACGGTGCCGACGCCGGGCTGGTAGGCGATCGGGCAGATCTCACCGGCCAGGGCCTGCGGGGCCCAGTTGTCGCCGGTGTTGATGTCCTCCATGAAGTCCGCGTCGATGTTGTCCGTACGCGCCCAGTAGTCCCGGTACTGGAACAGTCCGTTGGTGTGCACCTGCGCGATGTGCTCGTGCGTGGGGGTGATCACATGGAGTTTGCCGCTGCCGACGACGCCGCGGTTCTGGGCGAACAGCGAGCCGAAGGTCCGGGTGTCCCCGTCGCGCATGGAGATGAACATGTTGTCGATGTCGACCCAGGCGAACTGCTCGTAGTCGGCCGGATTCACGCCGAGCGCATCGATCTCGGCCGCGCTGTAGGCCGCGAAGTCGGTCTGCGGCAGGACCTTCTTCGCCTTGACCGTGCCGAAGCGGTCGAACTCCGCGCGCCCGCCCGTGAGATACGCCCAGGTCTCGGGCAGCCGCATGTCCGCCTTGGAGTTGTTGGTGGTGTAGTTGAACTGGTTGAAGTACTGGCGGTCGGCGAGCTGTTGCTGGGTAAAACCCACGGCCTCACGGGCGTACTCCCAGTACGGATCCCACTCGCTGCCCGTGTACCGGTCCGGATGCGCGGCCATGTGCGCCTCGATGGCGGCGAGGTAGAGCGACTGGCCGGCGTTGATACGGGTGGAGTAGCCGGGGATGCCGGGGACGTAGACGTTGCGCTCGTCGATGAAGCCCTCGGTGCGCATCAGCCGGTGCTCGTTGGTGTCGTCGGCCGCGGGGTAGCGGGTGTGGCCGCGGGCGTGGGAGTTCTGCAGGGTGAGCTTGAGGATGTCGTCGTTGAGTTCCTCGTCCCCCTTGTGGCCCCAGGTCTTGAAGTAGTACTCGCCCAGGTAGCGGGAGGCTTCCTCGCCGTAGTTGCCGACGTAGGTGTTCTCGCGGGTGAGGCCTGCTGCCGTGATGCCGGTGTAGTGCTTGCCGTAGGGCAGTCGGCGCACCAGCTCGCCGTCGGCGTCGAGCTTGCTCTTCGCCAGGCCCTTGCCCACGATCTGGACATAGTCGTCCGTGAAGCGCGCCGTGGTGTCGTGGTAGAAGAGCGAGTGGAACAGGTCCAGATCTTTGCCGTCGGGCCCCACCAGGACCTCCTCACCCAGGAACGGGACGAAGCCGAGGGTCTCGCCGAGAATGGCGTGGCTGCGTTCCCTGCCCTCGTAGAAGGCCGAGCCGATGACGCGCAGACCCTCGTGGGCCTCCCAGGCGCCTTCGTAGGTGAAGAGCACCTGGTTGTAGATGAGGGAGAGCCGGGAGCGCGCGAAGTCGAAGTTGGCCTTCAGACAGCGGCCCCACGCGGCGCGGCGGGTGAGCTTGCCGCCGTCGAAGTCGACGTCCTTGAGCGAGGTGTCGCCGTCCTGGGTACCGGTGGTGAACTCCTCGTCCAGGAACGCGGTGAAGGCGCCGGCGCCGTAGATGCCGTCGTCGGCGATGAGGTTCTCGGCGAGGTAGAGGGCCTCGCCGAGCGCGCCGTAGTAGCCGCCCCAGTCACCCTGGTGGCCACCGCGCAGCAGCAGCCTGGTGTTGCCGTAGTAGTCCTTGACGTGGTTGTCGACGCACTTGAAGATCCGCAGCAGGGCGGCCTTCTTCTCCTCGGCCGTCGAGGCAGGGCACCAGTCGGTGGTCAGTGCCTGGGAGTAGAAGCGCAGGTCGTCGACGTACCGGACGATCGAGAGCTTGGCGGAGGCCGAGGCGTCGACCTGCGCGGAGAGGTTCTTGAACAGGGTGACCTGGGACGCCCGGAAGCCGTCGATCAGCTTCTGCTTGGCTTCGTCACCGAGGTCGTCCGGGGTACTGGCCGGCGGGTGGTAGATGGTGAGGTCCTCACCCGAGACATCCAACTGGGCCGCGGTGTGGGTGTAGACGCTGTAGTAGCCGCGGGAGTCCTGGGTGGCCTTGCCCGAGTAACTGCCCTCGTAGGCGCGGAGGGTGATCTCCACCTGCTCCCGGCCTGTGGTCATCTCCAGCGGCAGCATCAGCGTGGAGTAGTAGAAGCGGTCCGGGACGGCCTCCGTGACGAGGCCGAGAGCGACCGGCCCGTAGTCGAAGACCCGACGGAAGCCGATCTGCTCGCCGTTGAGGTAGGCGAGGGTGTTGTACGACCCGGGGTCCGAGCCCCAGAGCTTCAGGGTGAGGTAGTTCTGCGCCCGCGGATCGGTCTCCATGGTGAACCGCAGTTCGCCGAGTCTGGGGCCGACCGGATCCAGCGCGGTGGAGACCCGGGCCTTGACATCGTTGCCACCTGTGACGACCTTGCTGCCGTCGGTGGAGAGACCGTGGGCGTCCTCGGACTGCTCATCCCCGAACACCAGTCTGTCCACCAGACCGGCCGCTCTGGCACCGGCCGACTCCGCGGCGTAGGCGGCGGGCGCCGACTGCCACAACCAGCTGCTCGCGGTGAGAGCGGCGGTGCTTACGCCGGCTATCTGGACGAAGTTGCGACGGCTGAGATCTGAACTGGGCATGGCGGACTTCCCTTTCAGCATGGAACGAGATCGAGGTGGTGGGACGAAGGCGGGGAAGCGGGTGGTCCGCGGCGTCAGCTCACCACCGGATCTATGAACCTCAGGTTCGTCACGTGTTCGTTGACGTACATCGGCACGAAGTCCGCGGTCTTGTACCAGCGGGCATGACCGTCGGTGTCCGAGACCAACTGCCCGTTGATGACGAGGTTCTCGAAGGTCACGTCCTTGATCCCGTTGTCCGGGCCGTAGCCCACCAGGTGGGAGACGGAGGCGTTGGTGCCGGTGTAGCTGAGGTTCTTGATGTAGATGTTCTCGATGCCGCGGCCGACCGAGGTGTTGTAGGACTTGTTGAACATCACCCGCATGTTGATCAGTTGGCCCCAGCGGATGTCCTCCACCCGGATGTCCTCCAGGAGGACGTCCTTGATGAGGTTGCTGTCGCCGGCGTTGAGGGCGAAGCAGCCCTGGTAGTCGATCTGCGGCTCGCGGTGGTCGAGGATGTCGATGTTGGAGAAGGTGAGGTCCGAGATCGTCTCGGGGCTGTCGGTGTTGCCGTGGGTGCCGATGTTGACCGGGTGTGCCACGTCCGCCCACAGGGTGCAGTTCTTGACGGTGATGTCGCTGGTGTCGCCGTAGAACTCCCAGCGGTGGTTGTAGACGGCGATGCAGTCGTCGGAGGTCCGCAGGAAGGCGCCGTCGATCACCACGCCGGTGCAGCAGAACAGGTCGATGCCGTCGCCCCAGGCCCCCGAGGTGAGCCCGCGGATATTGCGGATGGAGAGGTTCTTCGTCTCGGCGGCGGTGAGGACGTTCCCCAGCACGTTCAGCGTCGTGACGCCGTCGACCACGATGTTCTCGCCGCCGGTGATGGCGACGCTGCCCCAGTTGGGGTCGGCCGCGGCGAGCACGCCGCGGCCGAGCAGCTTGGCGTTCGAGACGTTCTCGAAGATCACCTTGGCCTTGAGGACGGCGCCGCCGGCCAGGTGGACCGTCTTGCCGTCGGGCACGGTGAACAGGCCGTCGTCGGTGGTGTGCACGCCGGGGCCGAAGTGGATGACGTCTTCGTCGTCCGCGGCGGGCGGGTCGGCCTCGATCGCCCCCGCGAACAGCTGCAGGTTGTCGAAGATGTCCCCGTTGACCTCGATGGAGAGGTTGCGCGGCTCGGTCAGGGTGAACACCACGGTTCTGCCCCGGCGGACCTCGTGCTCGATGCCGTACGAAAGAGGGCGGACCTTCGCGGACTTGACGGTGCTCTTGGTGTATGTGACGGAGACCTCGACCGTGCCGGAGAAGTCGAAGTACGCCATGGACGAGTCGTGGATGGTGTCGGTGCCGGATCTCGGGTTGATGACCTTGAAGGTCGCGAGATAGGTGGCGACCGACCGCCACTTGCCCCCGGGGGTCCGCACCTTCACGGTGAAGCTGTCGTTCTGGGGGATGCCGTCGGGGATGGGGTACGTCACCAACCGGTTGGCACCGGCGCCCTGGGCGGTTGCCGCCTGCGCCGGGCCCGTCAGGCCGGCCGCGAGGCCGGTGAGGGCGGCGGCGCCGGTGGCGTACAGGATGTTGCGGCGGGAGAGGCGGACTGCGGGGATCTCCACGGGGTGTTCCTTTCGGAGGTACTCGTCGTACGTGTGGCCGGCGAAGCTGCCGTCGGGGTGTACGACACGGACCGTATTGCCCGCCTCGTCATACGCGTAGGTGGTGGTCCGGT
>NZ_JBSFMT010000090.1:0-36368 GCF_053599695.1 Streptomyces sp. NPDC000878
CGGGGATCAGGGTGGGCAGGCCGATGCCGAGATTGACGTAGGAGCCGTCGGTGAGTTCGGCGGCGGCACGGGCGGCCATCCGGTCGCGGGCCCAGCCCATGTGCGTGCTCATGCGCGAACGGTCCTCTTCTCTACGTGCTTGTCGGCGGCCTGGGTTGGAGTGAGGGCCACGATCCGCTGGACGAAGATGCCCGGCAGGTGCACCTCGTCGGGGCTTAACTCGCCCGGTTCCACGAGCTGTTCGACCTCGGCCACCGTCACGCGCCCGGCCGTCGCGGCGAGTGGGTTGAAGTTGGCGGCCGACTTGCGGAAGACGAGATTGCCGTCCCGGTCGCCGCGCCAGGCTCGTACGAGGGCGAAGTCGGTGGTGATCCCGTGCTCCAGGACGTACGTACGGTCGGCGAAGTCGCGGGTCTCCTTGGGCGGGGAGGCCAGGGCGACCGTGCCGTCGGCGGCGTAGCGCCAGGGCAGTCCGCCACGGGCGACCTGGGTGCCCACGCCCGCGGGGGTGTAGAAGGCGGGGATGCCCGCTCCGCCGGCCCGCAGCCGCTCGGCCAGCGTGCCCTGTGGCACCAGCTCCACCTCCAGTTCGCCGGACAGGTACTGGCGGGCGAACTCCTTGTTCTCGCCCACGTAGCTGCCGGTCACGCGAGCGATGCGGCCCGCCGACAGTAGGACGCCCAGCCCGCGCCCGTCGACTCCGCAGTTGTTCGACACGACATGAAGGCCGGTCGCGCCTTGGGCGTGCAGGGCCTGGATGAGTACGTCGGGAATGCCGCTGAGGCCGAAGCCACCGACGGCCAGTGAGGCGCCGTCGGAGATGTCGGCGACCGCCCTCGCTGCGCTCGCGCGGACCTTGTCCATGGAGGAAGGGCCTTTCTGTCGTGCGTTGTTCCTTGGGACGTACGTCGTCGATCCGGGCCCGCCAGATACCTCGGTCACCTCGGTGGCGATCACCCGGGCGCCTTCGCGGACCAGTGCCTCGGCCTCCGCGGCGCCCTGACCGCCGGCCGCGCCCGTGATCACGACGACCTTGCCGAGGAGTCGCTTGGTCATGGCCTCTCCCGGGAGCGACGCCGAGCGGCCGCAACCGGTACGGGATCGACGCCGCTCACCACGGTGTTTGAGACGCTGCCGATGCCCTCCACGGTGAGCGTCACCGTGTCGCCGGGCTTGAGCGGCGCCGGGTCCTGTTTGCCGCGTACGCCCCACAGCTCGGCGAGGCATCCGCCGTTGCCGCAGGTCCCGGAGCCTAGGACGTCGCCGGGGCGTACGACGGTGCCTCGCGAGGCGTAGGCGACCATCTCCTCGAACGTCCAACTCATGTTGGACAGCAAGTCCTTGCCGACCACCTCGCCGTTGATCTCGGCAGTCAGCGCGAGGCGCAGGAAGCCGTCCCCGTCGCGGTACTTCTCCAACTCGTCGGCGGTGACCAGGCACGGCCCGAGGGTCGTGTCGGTGTCCTTGCCCTTGCAGGGGCCGAGGCCGACCTTCATCTCGGCGGACTGCAGATCGCGGGCGGACCAGTCGTTGAGGATCGTGTAGCCGACGATGTGCTCGCGGGCCTGTTCGGGGCTGAGGTCGCGGCCCTCCCTGCCGATCACGGCGGCGACTTCGAGCTCGAAGTCGAGCACGCTCGACCCCGGGGGCATGGGGATGTCGTCGTGCGCGCCGTACACCGCGTACGGGTTGGTGAAGTAGAACGTCGGCGCCGCGTACCACCGCTCGGGCACACCGGCGGCCCCGTCCACCGACTTCCGTACGCCCTCGACGTGTTCCTCGAAGGTGACGAAGTCCCGCACGGTGGGCGGCTGGAGCGGCGGCAGCAGTCGTACGTCGGAGATGTGGGGACCGGCCGGTCGCCGTTAGGCAGGAGTTCCCACAGTCCACGAACCCGGAGCGCTCGCGCGCCTCGTCGTCGAACTTGACCATGGCCGGTCTGTCCGACCGGGTCGTTGGCGAGATCGGAAGGGCCGGGTGCTTGAGGACGCTCTGGGCTTGATTCCTGGGGAGATCGAGGCGCGAGTGCTGGAGGACGCTCAGCGCAGGGAAATCGAGGAGCGGGCCAAAGTGGAGCGAGCAGCTCGCTGGGGAGAGGCCATGGAGGATGCCAAGGAGCGGGCTATTCAGGACCAACTCGCCTCGGCGCTTCGTGACGAGGCCAGGCGCTGGCGAGAGGCGGCCGCACTGAGTGAGTACTGCGATGCTCTTGAAGGCAGTCTTACCGATCCGCGCGGTTGAACCGCCCCGGGTCGGGTGGAGACTCGATTTCGTGAAGGGATCGAGTCATGGCACGCGCTTCTTCCCATCCCGCTGAGCTGCGCAAACGAGCAGTGCGCATGGTCGCCGAGGTGCTCGGTGATTACCCGAACGAGTCCGCCGCGCTGAAGACGGTGGCCGAGAAGCTCGGCATCGGCTCGGCCGAGACGCTGCGTAAGTGGGTCCGCCAGGACCAGGTCGGCTCCGGCACCCGCCCCGGGACCACGAGCGAGGAGTCCGCGCAGATCAAGGCGTTGAAGAAGGAGAACGCCGAACTCAAGCGCGCGAACGACATCTTGAAAGCCGCAGCGAGTTTCTTCGCGTCAGTGTCATCCGGTGGGTGGCTGCCCTGGCACGCTCGCCACGGGCGTCGGCAGAGACGACGAACGTTTTTACGCCGCCGCCGGCCGACGCGGTGTGCCGTATCTCGATCCCGAGATCGAGGACGATGTCCTTGACCGTGAACCGGATGGGCGAGTCGGCCCCGTTCTGTTGGGCCACAGCCAGTCCGGCACGCACGGCCTTGATCGCCTGCGGCAGCTCTGTCCCGTCCAACTCCACTGATCCTCCTGGCCACTTGGCGTCAGCAGGACAGTGTGCCGACCTGGGCCGCAGGGAGGAAGGCGGCGCTCGGATGTACCACTGGGCTGAGACAAGTCGGCGGTCAGGAGCCCGCAGGCTGCGGCTGCTGCCACGTATGAGCGGGAAGACTTTCCGCGAGCGTCCTGAAGTACCGCTGCTCGCACCAGACTTCGCGGTTGCCGATGACGAACAGGCGGCGTTTGGCGCGGCTGGCGGCGACGTTGAGGAGGTTCGGGCGTTGTGCCGCCCAGGCACGGGCGCTGGGCGCCTGCGGGTCGGTGCCGAGGATGAGGATGACGACGTCGGCTTCCTTGCCCTGGGTGGTGTGGATGGTCCCGGCCCGGTGCGAGGAGATCAGCCCCTGGGTGGCGACTCGGGCACCGTCCTTTACCTTGCGGAACGGGGTGATGACGTACACGTCCTGATCCAGATCGACCCCGCCTTCCGCGCGGAGCCACTCCAGGATGCGGCGCATCGCGCGGCCTTCCTCTGGCGCCCAGTGGCCGGCCGGCCGTGTGGCGAGGACGTCGACCCAACAACTTCCCGGGTTGTACTGGTAGGGGCCATGCTCCGGAGTCCCGAAGACCATGAGGGTCAGCGACCGGATGGCCATCGTCGAGTGGTGAGCCGACGGCCGGGGCGTTGCCGTCTTCAGGGTCCGGCGGGTGCGTTGGCCGCGCTGCGTCTGCGGCTGCCGGCCTCGTCCTCGCCTCCCCCCAGGGATCCCCCTCGGCGTCCGAAGGGGATCCCGTCCTCGCCTGCCGTCAGGAGTTAAGCGCGTCGATGAGAGCCTTGGTGACGTCTTCGGTCGTGGCCGTTCCGCCGACGTCGCGGGTGAGGATGCCGGCGGCCGTCGTCGCCTCGATGGCCTTGTTGAGGCGGGCCGCCTGGTCGGGGAGGCCGAAGTGTTCCAGCATCAGTGCGGCGCTGCCGACCGCGCCGATCGGGTTGGCCAGGCACTGGCCGGCGATGTCCGGGGCGGAGCCGTGGACGGGCTCGAACATGCTGGGGAAGCGGCGTTCGGGGTTGAGGTTGGCGCTGGCGGCGAGGCCCAGGCTGCCGGCCAGGGCGCTGCCGAGATCGGAGAGGATGTCGGCGTTGAGGTTGGAGGCGACGACGACGGAGAGGTCCTCGGGCTTCAGCACGAACTTGGCGGACATCGCGTCGACCAGGACGCTCTCCGTCTCCACGTCCGGGTAGTCGAGAGCGACGCGCTTGAAGACGTCGTCCCACAGGACCATGCCGTACTGCTGGGCGTTGCTCTTGGTGACGGAGGAGACCTTCTTGACCGTCCTGGTGCGGGCCAGGTCGAAGGCGAACCGCATGATGCGTTCGCAGCCCACCTCGGTGAACAGGGCTGACTGGATGGCGACTTCACTGCCCTGGCCGCGGCCGGAGAGGTTGCGGCCGCCGAGTCCGGCGTACTCGCCCTCGCTGTTCTCGCGGACGACGACCCAGTCGAGTTCGGTGTCGTCGGCCTTGCGCAGCGGACTCTGCACGCCGGGCAGGAAGTGCACGGGACGGACGTTGGCCCACTGGTCGAAGTTCTGGCAGATCCTCAGACGCAGGCCCCAGAGGCTGATGTGGTCGGGAACGTTGGGCCAGCCGACGGCGCCGAAGTAGATGGCGTCGAAGTCCTTGAGCTGGTCGAGGCCGTCCTCGTCCATCATCTTCCCGGTGCGCTCGTAGTACTCGCAGCCCCAGGGGAACTCCTCCCACCGGAAGGCGAAGGCGCCGCCTGAGTCCTCGGCCAGGGCGTCGAGGACGGCACGTCCTGCGGCGACGACCTCCTTGCCCACGCCGTCGGCGGGGATGGCGGCGATACGGAACGTGCGGGGTGCGGTCATGGCTGCCTCCGGCTCACTGTCGTGCGGTCTTTTCCGAGTCAACACACCGGCGTCGGGGCGCGTCCAAGACCTGCTTCCGATACGACCCATAGGCGCACCCGATCGGTTGCGCGTCACCCTTCCGGAGCGGTTCGCCGGATCCGCCGGTCGGCCAGGGACCTGGTGAGGGTGAGGAAGGCGCGGGCGGCCGACGTGAGGTGCGCGGGCAGGCTGACCATCGCCACGTGCAGATGGGCGGTCGGTTCGATGGGGGCCACGACGGCTCCGCAGCGGCGGGCCAGCCGGGTCCAGGAGGACGGCAGGACGGCGATGCCCACCCCGGTCAGGACGAGCGGCAGGATCGAGGTGCGGTGGTCGACGACCGTCACGATCTCCGTGCCGGTGCCGCCCGCGGTGACGTCGTCGACGATGCTGCGCATGAGGCTGCCGGTGCGGGAGGCGATGAGCTTCTGCCCTGCCAGGTCCTCGGGCCGGATGGTGACGTCGTCCTCGATCGCCCCGCCGGGCGCGGCGACGACCACGAAGGGCTGGTCCTCTACGTGCAGGACGTCGAGCCCGGACGGGTTGACGGGGCTCGACGAGCCCAGCAGGCCCAGCTCGCAGGCCCCGCTGCGGACCAGGGACACGACCTCGTCGGGGGTGAAGGCGGCCTGGGTGCCCACCGTCACGGACGGGTGCAGCTCCGCGAACCGGTGGATGAGAGTGGTCAGCGGCTCGATGCCGGGCGAGGGCATCGTGGCCACCTCGACCCTGCCGCCGTGCAGCCCGGCGAGTGCGGCGGCAGTGTCGCGTACGGCGGCCAGGTCCCGCAGGACGCGTCGGCTGGGCTCCAGCAGTTCCGTGCCCGCCTCGCTGAGCACGACACCGCGTCCCACCCGGTGGAAGAGGACCACCCCGAGGTCGGCCTCCAGGTTCGCCATGGCCTGCGACAGCGACGGCTGGGCCACGTGGAGCGCGGCGGCGGCCTTGCTGAAGCCTCCGTGCTCGACGATGGCCAGGAAGTACTCCAACTGCCGGGCGTCCACGGTGCCTCCGCCGGTTGATCTGTCCTGGGGCAGGGCCAACTTAGACCGACCGGGCCGCTTCGTGCGCGCGCCCGCCGATCCAGCGGTCGGCGAGGTTGCGTCCGCACTGCGCGAGCAGCCGCGCGGACAGCGCGCCGTCGTTCGCGCAGTCCTGGTCGGTCAGCTCCGTCAGAGCCTGGACGGAGCTGAAGTGGGCGGCGGCGCGTTCGGCGGACAGGGTGCAGCGGCCGGCGACGGCGTGCACCTCCACGCCCTGCCGACGGGCCCGTCGTGCGAGCGCGACGGGCAGCTTGCCCGACAGGGACTGCTCGTCGAGGCTCCCTTCACCGGTCACGACGAAGTCGCTCGTGGCGAGCAGAGCGTCGGCGCCCAGCAGGGTGAGGAAGTAGTCGGCACCCGAGCACATCCGTCCACCCAGCAGCAGCCCGGCGTATCCGAGCCCACCGGCCGCCCCGGCCCCGGCGGTTCGGGCGAGGCGGGCCGCGTCCGGGACACCGGCCGCCTCCAGGCGTCGTACGAAGGTGCCGAGGGCCGCGTCCAGTTCCCGCACGTCGTGCTCGGTGGCCCCCTTCTGGGGGCCGTAGACGGCGGCGGTGCCCGTCGGTCCGAGCAGCGAGTTGTCCACGTCGGTGGCGAGAACCAGGTCGACCCCGGCCAGTGCGGCACGGGCCGCGGTGAGGTCGACCGTGTGGAGGTCGGCGAGTCCCTGGCCGCCGGGGCCGATTGAGGCGCCGTCCGCGCGAGCCAGTACCGCGCCGAGGGACTGGAGCAGGCCCGCGCCACCGTCGGTGGTGGCGACCCCACCGAGGGCGAGGACGATGGTGTCGGCCTCGCCTGCCAGGGCGTACTGGACGGCCTGCCCGATGCCCCGGCTGGTGGCGGTCAGCGGTGCCTTGCGGCCGTCCGGCAGGACGCCGAGGCCGCAGACGGCCGCGGCTCCGACGAGGACGGTACGGCCGTCGACCGCGACGGGCGCCGTGACGGGCCGCCCGGTCGGTCCGGCCACGGTGACCGTCTCGGCGCGGAAGCGGCCCGCGGCGCAGGCGGCGGCGACGCTGCCCTCTCCGCCGTCGGCCAAGGCGAGCCGGGTGACGCGGGTGTGCGGGGCGGCTTCCCGCAGTCCGTGCTCCAGCGCGCGGGCCACGGCGTCGGCGCTGAGGGAACCCTTGAACTTGTCCGGGGCGATCAGGACGGAGGCCATCAGGGGGCCACCTCGGCGGTCTGAGCGGCGGGGGGCGCGACGGCCGGGCGGTGCTTTTCCAGCTCGACCTCGGCGCCGGCCTCGGGCCCCGCCTCCGCTTCGGCCTCCGTGGTCAGCGGGGGCTCTCCCGCCTTTCCGGCCAGCACCGCCCGGGCCCGCTCCAGGTCCAGGCCGTTCTCCCACCTGGCGACGACCAGGGTGGCGACGGCGTTACCGAAGAAATTGACCAGGGCCCGGCACTCGGACATGAACTTGTCGATGCCGAAGATGAGCATGATGCCCGCGGCCGGGACGGAGCCGACCGTCGACAGGGTCGCGGTGAGCGCGATGAACCCGCCGCCCGCGACGCCCGCCGCGCCTTTGGACGTCAGCAACATGACTGCCAGGAGCCCGAGTTGCTGGCCGATGGAGAGGGAGGTGTCGGTGGCCTGGGCGATGTAGAGAGTGGCCAGCGAGAGGTAGATCGCCGCGCCGTCGAGGTTGAAGCTGTAGCCGGTCGGCACGACCAGGCCGACCGTGGACCGCTCCGCGCCCATGAACTGCAGCTTGCGCATCAGTCCGGGCAGCGCGGGCTCGGCGGTCGAGGTGCCGAGGATCAGCCAGAACTCCTCCTTGAAGTAGCGGAAGAGCTGGAAGATGTTCAGCCGCACGTACAGGGCGAGGACTCCGCCGAGCACGACCACGACGAACAGCGCCGAGGTGACGTAGAAGAGGACAATCAGCGAGCCGAGGCTGGTCAGCGTGGACAGGCCGAACTTCCCGATGGCGTACGACATCGCACCGAACGCGCCCAGCGGCGCGGCCTTCATGACGAACGACAGGACCTTGAAGACGACCTCGGTCAGTCGCCCCACGGCCGCGATGATCGGCTCGCCCGTCTTCCCGACCAGCTTGATCGCGATGCCGAAGACGACGGCCAGGAAGATCACCTGGAGGATCTTCCCCTCGACGAACGGGCCGAAGAAGCTGTCCGGCACGATGTTGGTGAGGAACTCCCACCAGTGCTGGTGCTCGCCCGTCTCGACGTACTGGCTCGCGTCTCCCGAGGTCTGCAGCGTCGACGGGTCGGCGTGCACGCCGTCGCCGAGCCGGAAGACGTTGATCGCCACCAGGCCCGTGAGCAGGGCGACGATCGTGCCGACCTGGAAGTAGGCCAGCGCTTTGATGCCGGTGCGTCCGACCTTCTTCAGGTCTGCGACGCCGGCGATGCCGCCGATGATCGTCAGGAAGACGATCGGGCCGATCAGCATCTTCATCGCGGTGATGAACGTCGTGCCGATCGGCTCCATGTCGGTGGCCAGATCCGGCCACCGCCAGCCCAGCACGATGCCGATCACGATCGCCACCAGCACCTGGATGTACAACTGCCGGTACCACGGCTTCGCCGCGATCCGCGCGGCCTGCTCGGCTCGACCGTGGCTTGGGGTATGCGTCATTGCAGCCTCCCTGATCGCGCGATACCGAGCCCGATCGGTACGCGCCAGCTTTGGGCCACAGTGAACCGGTCCGGCGGCAGGTGGTCCACGACCAAAAATCGATGCCCCGTATAGGTGCGGCCTATTGGTTTCCCTCCCGAGGCTGACAGCCGGCCGTCCAGAGCTCCCACGGCATCCTCGAACGGCTCGTGCTGCCCGCGGATGCTCTGACCGCGAGGTGCCCCTGGCCGGGCGAGGGCAGTCGACGGGCCGCTCGGCGTCGTGGTCGAAGAGACGCGATGCGGAGGCCGCGGCGACCGGGTGGCGCCCGCCTCCATGATCCCCAATTGTTTCCGACCGGGGGGTATTGACGAGTCCTACCTCCGATGTCATTGTTTCCGCAACATGGACATCAGATGTCTGATGTCAGATGTGATCACCGAACGAAGAGGTTCCCGCCATGTCGCTCCCGGAAGACCTCGCCGAGCAGTTGCTCACCGCGATCATCGACGGCCAGTACCCGCCGGACTCCGCGCTCCCGCCCGAGGGAGAACTCTCGGAGCAGGGCGGGGTGAGCCGGCTGACCGTGCGGGAGGCGGTCAAGCAGCTGCGTGCGCAGAATGTCGTACGGGTGGTCCGCGGCCGGGGCACCTACGTCAATGCACCGGACCGCTGGACCGCCCTGGAGCCGGTGGTGCGGGCGGCCTCCCGCACCGCGAGCGGTGCCCTGTCGGAGCGGCTGATCGAGGCACGCCGGCTCATCGAGAACGGCGCCTGCGAGCTCGCCGCATCCCGCCGCACCGAGGAGGACCTGAACGCGCTGCGCCAGCACCTGGCGAGCATGCGCGAGGCCGCCGACGCGGGCGACACCGAGCAGTTCGTGCAGGCCGACATCGACTTCCACGACACGGTGATGCGGGCGACCGGCAACCTGTTCGTCCCGCTGCTCTTCGAGCCGTTCGGCCCGCTGCTCGTCGAGGGGCGCCGGGAGACCTCGGCCGTCCCCGAGATCCGGACGAACGCCATCGCGCACCACGAGGCGGTGCTCGCCGCGCTGGAGTCCGGCAGCCCCGAGGCCGCCCGAGTCGCCATGGACGGCCACATGAACCAGACCGCCGACGACCTGCGCACCCACGTCATCAAGCGCGACCTCGACTGACGCCCCCAACTCCCCGTTAGAGACCAGGAATTCGCCATGTCCCTACCCCTCCATGCCCAGACGGGACCCGTAAGAGAGGCCGCGGTGCTGGAAGGGCTCCCGCCCGTCCGCGAGGTGAGCGCCGCCGAGGTGGCCGCCCGCATATCCGGCGGCCCCCGTCTCGTCGTTCTCGACGACGACCCGACCGGCACCCAGACGGTCGCGGACGTGCCGGTCCTGACCTCCTGGACGGTGGACGACCTGCGCTGGGCGCTGCGCCAGGACAGTGCCGCCTTCTTCGTCCTCACCAACACCCGCAGCCTGTCGCCCCAGGATGCCGCCGCTCGCAACCGCGAGGTGGTCCGCGCCCTGCACGAGGCCGCGGCGGCCGAGGGCACCGGCTATGTCCTGGCCAGCCGCGGCGACTCGACCCTGCGCGGCCACTTCCCGTTGGAGACCGACGTCCTCACCGAGGAACTCGGCGAGCTCGGCGTCGGCGCCCCGGACGGGGTCGTGCTGGTGCCCGCCTACATCGAGGCGGGCAGGCTGACCGTGGACTCCCGCCACTGGATGCGCACCGCCGACGGCCTCCTCCCGGTCGGGGAGAGCGAGTTCGCCCGCGACGCCACCTTCGGCTACCGCCGCTCCTCGCTGCCCGAGTGGGTCGAGGAGAAGACGGGCGGGCGCGTGCTCGCGGGCGAGGTGCTGCGCATCACCCTCGACGACCTGCGCGGCGGCGGCCCGGCGCACACGGCGCGATTGCTGTCCTCGCTGCGCGGCGGGCGTACGGCCGTGGTCGACGCGGTCTGCGACGATGACCTGCGCGTGCTCGCCCTGGCTCTCGCGCAGGCGGAGGAGGGCGGCACACGGCTGCTCTACCGCGTCGGGCCGTCCTTCGTCAGGGCCCGCGCCGGACAGGCCGGGCGGTCACCGCTCACCCCGGCGCAGCTGCGCCCGCTGCGCGGCGACGCGCCGCACGGGCTGATCGCCGTGGGGTCCCATGTGTCGCTGACGACACGGCAGTTGGACCGGCTGCGGGAGCGCGGTGGGATCGCCGAGTACGAACTCGACGTGGCCCTCCTGCTCGACGAGGAGCGGCGTGACGCTCACATCACCGAGGTCGCGACCGCGGCCGCCGACGCGCTGGAGACGGCCGACGCCGTGATCCGCACCTCGCGCACCCTGGTGACCGGCGCCGACGCGGACGACAGCCTGGCGATCTCCCGTCGGGTATCCGCCGCGCTCGTGGAGGCCGTACGGCAGGTCAACGCCACCCGGCGGCCCGCCTTCGTCATCGCCAAGGGCGGCATCACCTCCAGCGACACCGCCACCCACGGACTGGAGATCCGCCGCGCCTGGGCCCGGGGCACGCTGTTGCCCGGCATCGTCTCCCTCTGGGAGCCCGTGGACGGCCCCGCCGCCGGCATCCCCTACATCGTCTTCGCCGGGAACGTCGGCGGCCCCGACGCCCTCGCCGACGCCCTCGACCTGCTCCGGAGCTCGTGATGCTGCTGCACGGTACCGATGCCCTGAAGCAGGCCGCGGCAGCCGGTCACGCCCTGCCCGGGTTCGTCGTCTACAACCTGGAGACGGTCCAGGGCATCACGGCCGCCGCCGATGCCGCCCGACGGCCCGTCCTGATCCAGGCGGGCTCCAGCCCCTTCAAGCACGCCGGGCGCGGGGCCCTGATGCGGCTGGCGCTGGACGCCGCCGAACACTCGACCGCCCGCCTCGGGGTGCATCTCGACCACAGCCGGGACCTGGACGAGATCACGGCCTGTCTGGAGGCGGGCTACACCTCCGTCATGGTCGACGGCTCCCACCTGCCGTTCGCCGAGAACATCGCGCTGACGCGGGAAGCGGTACGGCGGGCTCGTGGCCACGGTGCCTGGGTGGAGGCCGAGCTCGGTGCCCTGCCGGGCGACGAGGACGTCTCCACCGACGCCGTCGCGCAGACCGCGGCGATGACCGATCCGGGGCAGGCGGCCGAGTTCGTCGCCGCGACGGGCGTCGACGCGCTGGCCGTGGCCGTCGGCAACGTCCACGGCTTCACCAAGGACCCGGTCCGCCTCGACCTGGACCGGCTGGCCGCGATCCACGAGCTCGTGCCGGTCCCGCTCGTGCTGCACGGCGCCAGCGGCCTGCCCGTCGAGGAGCTGCACGGCGCCCTCGCGCGCGGCGTCGCCAAGGTCAACGTCAACGCCGAACTGCGCCGCGCCTACCTGGAAGCCGTCAACGCGACCCTCCCGGCCGCGCTGCCCGGCTCCGACGTCGTCTCCGTCTGGGCGGCGGGCCGCGACGCGGTCCGGGACGCCGCCCTGGAGGTCATCGGGCGCCTGAGCCCCCGCGCCGAAGGGGGAGCCGCGTGACCTTACCCCGGCCCCGCTGACGAAGAACCGCACCACCGCGCAGTACGGCACGAGACCGCCGTACGACCGCCCGCCGCATCGCACCACCCTCGCGAGCCGCCCCGACAGCCGCCGGCCCTTGCGCCATCCCCCTCGCAGACGCCGCGGCTGAGCGCGACCCCTTCACTTCTGGCGGCGCCTTCCCCACCGCCGGCAGCCAACTTGCTCCTTTCCCCTTTCTCTTCGCAGGAGGACAAAGATGTCTCCCCACCCCCGTCCCCACACGGCCGTCATCGGCCTGGGCGCCATGGGACTTCCCATGGCGTGCCGCCTGGCGGGCGAACTGCCCGTCTCCGTCTACGACATCGCGGCCGATCGGCGATCCGCCCTGGCCGCCCAGGGCGCCCGCGACGACGCGTCCCCGGCCGAGGCCGCCCGTGACGCCGACGTCGTCGTGCTCGCCGTACGCGACCAGGCGCAGGTCGAGGGCGCGCTGTTCGGCGAGAACGGCGCCGCCGAAGCCCTCCGCCCAGGCACGGTCGTGGTCCTCACCAGCACGGTCGGCCCCGAGGCGGCCCGCTCCACCGCGGCGCGGCTCGCCGGGTGCGGTGTGCTGACCGTGGACG
Source organism: Streptomyces sp. NPDC000878 (assembly GCF_053599695.1). NCBI lineage: Bacteria > Bacillati > Actinomycetota > Actinomycetes > Kitasatosporales > Streptomycetaceae > Streptomyces > Streptomyces sp. NPDC000878. Next base: position 12,442 of record NZ_JBSFMT010000090.1, read on the forward strand.
CGCCGGTCAGCGGCGGTCCGGTGCGGGCCGGAAACGGCGATCTGCTGATCGTCGTCGGCGCCGAGGACGTGGCGCTGAAGGCGGCCCGGCCGGTGCTCGACCTGCTCGCCTCGACGCTCACCGTCGTCGGCCCGCGCCCCGGCGACGGCCAGGCGATGAAGGCGGTCAACCAGCTGCTGGCCGGCGTGCACATCGCGGCTGCCGCCGAGGCGATCGCGCTCGCCCGCGGGCTCGGACTGGACCCGGGCACGGTCGTGGAGAGCCTCAAGCACGGGGCCGCCGGGTCGTTCATGTTCGCCGACCGCGGGCCGCGCATGGTCCAGACGTACGAGGACGGCGCCGAGGTCGAGGTGAAGTCGCGGCTCGACATCTTCGTCAAGGACATGGGCATCGTCACCGGCATCGCCAAGGACGCCCACGTCCCGGTGCCGCTGGCCGCCGCGGCCGCACAGCTCTACCTGCTCGGCGAACGCGCCGGCCTCGCCGCCCGTGACGACTCCTCCGTCGTCACCGTCCTGTCTCCCAAGTCGTCGGAAATATCCGCAGAAACAACCCCGGAAGGAGAGGGACGATGAGCCACACCGCCCTGCTCACCATCGCGGTCGCCGGTGTGGCGACCCTGCTCCTGCTCATCCTCAGAGCCAAGGTGCAGCCCTTCGTCGCCCTCGTCGTCGTCAGCGTCGGCGTCGCGCTCGCCGCGGGCGTGCCCGCCGCCGACCTGGTGAAGACCATCGAGGACGGCATGGGCGCCACCCTCGGCCACATCGCCACCATCATCGCGCTGGGCGCGATGATCGGCCGGATCATCGAACTCTCCGGCGGCGCCCACGCGTTCGCGCACTCCCTCATCGAGAAGTTCGGGTCCCGGCGCACCCCGCTCGCCCTGACCGTCGCCGGATTCGTCCTCGGCATCCCGGTCTTCTTCGAGGTCGGCCTGATCATCCTGATGCCGATCGCGTACGGCGTCGCCCGCGCCTCCCGCAAGCCGCTGCTGATCTACGCGCTCCCGATGGGCGCCGCGATGCTCACCGTGCACGCCTTCCTGCCGCCGCACCCCGGCGCGGTCGCGGTGGCCGCGACGATCGGCGCCAGCCAGGGCCTGATGCTGCTGCTGGGCATCCCCGTCACGGCGGTCGTCGCCCTGCTCGGCTACTTCGTGTCCCGTCGCCTGACCCGCCGCGAGTACCCGATGGACCCGGTGGTGTACGCGGAGGTGTACGGCGAGCCGGAGGCCGGGGACGAGGGCGGGGCCGGCAGCGCCCCGGCTCCCGTGGCGGCCGGCCACGGCACCGCCGTACTCACCAAGCCCGCGCCCTCGGAGACCGACGTCCGCCCGCCGTCCTTCGGCATGGTCCTGGCGCTGATCGTCACCCCGATCCTGCTGATCCTCCTCGGCACCATCGGCCAGAACGCGCTCGCCGAGGGCTCCACCCTGCGCGCCGTACTGACCGTCCTCGGCGCCCCGATGGTGGCCCTGCTCATCGACGTCGCCCTGTGCGGCTGGTTCCTGGGTGCCCGGCGCGGCTGGGACCGCGCGCGCATCGCCGAGGTCATGGGCTCCGCGCTGCCGCCCGTCGCGATGGTCATCCTGGTGGCCGGGGCGGGCGGTGTCTTCGGCAAGGTCCTGGTCGCCAGCGGCATCGGCGACGCGATCGCCGACGTCCTGGACCGCACCGGGCTGCCCGTACTGGTGCTCGGCTTCCTGTCCGCCCTCGCCCTGCGCGCGGCCCAGGGCTCGGCGACCGTGGCCCTCATCACGACCGCCGGCATCCTCACCCCGCTGCTCCAGCGCGCCGACCTGTCGACGGGTCAACTGTCGCTGGTCGCCCTGGCGATGGGCGCGGGCGCCCTCGCGCTGTCCCACATCAACGACGCCGGGTTCTGGATGTTCACCAAGCTCGCCGGTCTCGACGTGGCCGCGGGTCTGCGCACCTGGACGGTCCTGACGACCGTCATGGGATGCGCCGGCTTCGCCCTCACCGCGGCGCTGTGGCCGCTGGTCTGACCAGGCCTGCCGAACATACGGAGCCGCCCGCCCGAGTCCTGACCGGCTCGGGCGGGCGGCTGTGCGCTGCGGCTACTTCTTCTTGCTCTTGTAGCCGGTGACGTCGGTGATCCAGGCCACGAAGTCGGGCAGGTCGATGTTGGCGCCGTGGCCCTGGTCCCAGTAGTAGAGGTGGTTCACCTGGTCGCCGAGGCGGTGTGCGGCGGCGGCGAGGTTGGCGGAGATGACGTGCGAGGTGTCGGTGTCGTTGGTGCCGAGGCGGATCCACCAGTGCTTGGTCCGCTTCGGGTTGGCCTTGCCCACGAGGTGGTGCATCGGGTTCATCAGGTCGAGCTTGGCGGGGATGTCGCTCGCGACGCGCTTGGTGGTCAGGCCCGTGGTGTCGTTCTTGGCGCCGTACGCGGTGTAGTGGCGGGCCTTGGTGGTGCCCGTGCCGAACTCGTTGTTCTCGCCGGCCGACAGGTCGAAGGCGTCGAAGGCCGGGGTGGTCTTCTTGCGGGTGCCGACGTGGGTGAGGAAGTCGTCCCAGGCGAAGGTCGCCTTGCCGTTCTTCCAGGTGATGAAGGTGTTCTTGGCCAGGTAGGTCTCGCGGTCGGAGTCCGACAGGTCGGTGAGGTAGGTGGTGGCGGAGGGCTCCAGGTACTGCTTGACCAGGTACTCGTCGTAGTTGCGGGCGGTGAGTGTGCCGAAGCCCGAGCCCTTCAGACCGCGCAGCCTCAACTTCGCCTGGTACTCGGCGAACTGCGACTGGAGATCCTTGGACACCGTCTGGTCGACGACCTTGCCGGTGGACTGGGTGACGTTCGTGCCCCAGTTCCACTCGTAGGCGCCGTCGGCGTGCTCCAGGTCGGTGATCGGGCACCAGGCGCCGGTGGCGAAGATCGCGTCGGAGGCGTCGGCGGCGCCGATCTCCTTCAGAAGCTTGTCGTAGAGCGGGCTGTCACCGGAGGCGCCGAGCAGCGAGGACAGGGCGCCGCCCGCGCTCACGCCGGCGGAGACGATCCGGTCGGTGTCGCCGGGGATGCGGCCCTTGTTGGCGCGCAGATACCGCACGGCCGCCTTGAGGTCGACGATCGCCGCCGGGGCGGTGCCGTAGTACTCGTCGGCGGAGTTCGTCGTCGTGCGGCCTCGGGCGCCGGGCTCGACGACGACGTAGCCGGCCAGGAGCGCCATCTGCGGCATGGCTTTGGCACCGCCGCCGCCGGGCGGGGCGGGGGTGGCCGTCGTGGAGGCGGACGGAGACGGAGAGGCCGACGTGGAGGGGCCGCCGCCGTTGGGGGGCGTTCCGGACCCCGCCGCGCCGCCGATGCCGGTGGCCGCCGCCACGGAGGACTCGACGTAGCCGGCGATGACGTTGGACAGGACGATGGGCGCGTTCGAGGCGTCCACGGCCTTGCCGTCGATCTCGACGGGCACGCTGACGATCAGACTCTGGTACTTCTCGTCGACCGGCTTGGAGACGTACGTGATGGCCTTCCAGAAGTGGTAGGTCACGTCGTGGGCGGTGCCGTCGGTGTCCGTCAGGGTCGTCGTGATCTCGGTGTAGCCGTCCGGATCGAAGACCAGGCCGCCCGAGGAGGACGACGAGTCGGAGGCGGTTTCACTGGACGCCTGCGCGCTGACGGCGATGCCGCCGACCGCCGCGACACCGGCGGTCGCACCGATCCCCAGAACGACCGACCTACGCTTGATTGCCTTGTGCTTCAACTTGATGCCCTCTCCGGAAGTATCCCGCCGGTGCTCACAGATGGTCGCGGACTGAGTGATCCGCTCCTGCGAACGTAGAGAAGTGTTGACGATGATGCCAACGATCCTGCTCGTTTCATGGGGGACCCATATGACCTCATGGGCGGCTCACAGCGACGTCCCGCCCGGTACACAGGAGAACTTCCGGAGTGCGGCCTGGCGGCCAGGTCAGGAATTCAATCCCTCCCCGCGGTGCGTGCCTGCAGGAACGACGACCCGGTCGCCACCGCCGGCTACGTCAGCCTGTCGGGTACGTCCATGGCGACCCCGCACGTCTCCGGGTCCGCGGCCATCCTCGCCGAGGAGCACCCGGACTGGTCGGGGCAGCGGATCAAGGCCGCGCTGATGGCCTCCGCCGTGCCGCTGAACGGCACGTCCTCGCCGTACGAGCAGGGCACGGGCCGCGTCGACGTGGCCCGCGCCGTCCAGCAGACGGTCGTCGCCGACACCCCCTCGTTCTCCCTCGGGACGCAGAGCTGGCCGCACACCGACGACAAGCCCGAGCAGCGGACCCTCACCTACCGCAACACCGGTGACCAGCCCGTCACTCTCGACCTGGCGGCGACCGCGACCGGCCCCGGCGGCGCGTCGGCCCCGGCCGGCATGTTCACCCTCTCCGCCTCCCGGCTGACCGTCCCCGCAGGCGGCACCGCGACGGACATTCTCACCGCCGACACCCGGGCCGGCAGCGCGGACGGCCTGTTCGGCGGCACCGTCGTGGCGACGACGGCCGCCGGCCAGAGCGTCCGCACCACCTTCGGGGTGACCCGCGAGGCCGAGTCGTACAACCTGACCCTCAAGGCCGTCGGCCGGAACGGGAAGCCGACCGTCCCCGACCTCTCGAACCTCGTCGCCCTGGACAACGACCGGCAGTGGACCCCCTACGACAGCTCCGGCGGGGGCGACAGCCAGGGCGCGAAGACCACGGTCACCCTCCGCGTGCTCAGGGGCTGCTACTTGGCCGACGCCCTGTTCCAGCGGGAGACGGACACCTCCGAAGAGGCGACCCAGCTCGTCGCGCCGGGGCTGGTCGTCGACAAGGACACCACGGTGACCCTCGACGCCCGCGCCGCGAAGCCCGTCGACATCACCGCCCCCGACAAGCGCGCCACCCTGGCCGACGGCCAACTCGCCTTCGGGGCCCGCGGCGCCAAGACCGCCCACGACTACTACAACAGCCTTCAGGGCATCGACTACTACAACCACGTCTACCTCGGCCAGATCGGGCCCGCGGCCGGGCCGAAGGACTTCATCGCCCAGATCGGCGGGGTCTGGCAGCACGGTGACACCGGGCCGGTGTACAACCTGGTCGCCACCCGGAAGGGCTCCTTCTTCACCGGCCTGACCCGCGCCTACACCACCCGGGGACTCGCCAGGCTCGTCACTCCGGTCGGCTCCAACTCCCCGGGCAGCAGCGTCCAGACAGGGCGGCGGGAACCACGCCATCACGGTGACCGGGAACACCTGCCTGGACGAGTACCTGGCGAATTAGCTGTCCGACGGCACAGTGCCGCGCGGCAGCGGCGAGGTCGACGCCCGGCAACGCCACCCAGAGGTGGGCCCGAGGGCAGTCCCCATACTTTCTGAGTCCGGCCGACGGGGCCTTTTCCAGGTCGCGGTGCTTTGGCACCCACAAATTTACTTGGCAGCAAACTGGCCGGTTCCATTGACGTGCTCTTGGCCGAAACTTATCTTCTGGTCGAAGTTGCGCACGATGTTCGAAGTTTCGAACTTGATGGCCGTCAAAGGAGACAGCGGTGTACCGCACCCGTTACTGGTTCACTCTCGTGGCTCCCCTGCCGGCCCTGTCTTCTCCACTCGTCACTCAGCCCGCCGCCGCGGCGTCACCGGTCGCCGCCACGCTCAGGCGAAAACTCCGGCTCCTCGGCCGTTGACCGGCCCGACGAGACGTTCCGCGTCACGCGACAGCAGGTCCTGTCCCGCAGGCACAGAGACCGGCTTCACCCTCGACCCCACCTTCACCCGATCGCGGCACCCCGCAGTAAGACAGGAGACGTACATGGCCAGGCTTCTCTCCCGGCTGGCGGCGATACTGGTCGCCGCCTGCCTACTCTTCACGTCCCAAGCCTTGACCACACCCGAGCGGGCCGCTGCCGCCGACCCGGGCTACCTGATGGTGCACTTCACCGGGGAGGGGTCGACCAATCAGCAGATGTACCTCTCGCACAGCACGGACGGCCTGCACTGGAACGACCTCAACGGCGGAGGGATGGTCCTGCGCTCCACGGTCGGTACGAAGGGGGTGCGCGACCCCGCACTGGTGAGATCCCCCGACGGGAGCAAGTACTGGATCGTCGCGACCGACCTGTGTATCGGCTGCGGGCAGGGATGGGGTGACTCCCAGACCAACGGCAGCCGCAACCTGGTGGTGTGGGAGTCGACGGACCTGGTCACCTGGTCGCAGCCGTGGCTGCTCAACGTCGCCGGCGCGATCCCCGACGGACGTAACGCGTGGGCGCCCGAGGCGATCTGGAACCCGGCGACCAACGACTACGTCCTGTACTGGGCGACAAACGCGACGCTGAACGGCGTGCTGAAGCACCGCATCTACTATGCCCGCACCTCGGACTTCCGCACCATCACCACCCCGCAGCTCTACATCGACCGCCCCGGCACCCAGGGCATCATCGACACCCAGATCATCGAGACGCCGTCCGGCGTCGGCGACTACCGCTACGTGCGGGCCTCCGGCGATGGTCAGATCACGCTCGAAGGCAGTAACTCGATCCTGGGGACGTGGACCACCCTCGGCGACCTCTCCGGCGTCGGCCTCACCGGGTCACAGGTCGAAGGTCCGATGTGGATGAAGTTCAACGGCAGCAACAAGTGGGCCCTCTACCTTGACCAGTACGCCACGGGTGGCGGTTACATGCCGGTCGTGACGACGGACCCGTCCGATCCCAGCGCCTATCAGGTCCCGGCGTCGGGAAGCTACGACATGGGCGGCACCAAGAAGCGCCACGGCTGGATCCTGAACATGACGGCCGCCGAGGAGAGCCGCGTGCTCGCACGCTGGCCCAACACGACCGCCAACCGGCTCCAGTCGTACAACTTCCAGGACCGGTACGTGCGGCACACCAACTTCGACGTGCGCATCGACCAGAACGCCAGTACCAGCCAGGACTCCCAGTTCCGGATGAGAACCGGCCTGGTGGGCTCCGGCACCGTCTCCTTCGAGTCGGTGAACTTCCCCGGGTACTTCCTGCGGCATTCCGCATTCGATTTCCAGCTGGCCTACAACGACGGCACCACCGGGTTCGCCCAGGACGCCACCTTCCGCCAGGTCGCCGGACTCGCCGACACGACATGGTCGTCGTTCCAGTCGTACAACTACCCCGACCGGTACATCCGCCACTACGCGTATGAACTCAAGCTCGACCCCATCTCCACGGCGACGGCGCGCAGCGACGCCACGTTCCGTGTGACGAGCTGACCCGACAGGGATGCCGGCACCCTCACGGGGTGTCCTCCCGCCTGCCGCCCGCCTCCAGCGGGGAAGGTGCCGGCATCCCGACCGGCGAGCCATCCCGGTAACCCTGACGTCCGAGCACGATCCTCCTTGCGAAATGAATCGAGGGACCACGTTCCCGAACCGGGGTGCGGCGGGCTGCACCCCGGTCGGTCAGTCAGTGCTCGGCCGCCGCCTCACGCGCCCGTGCCCCGACCACATGGGCGGCGGCAGCCAGTCCCGCGACCGTCACCGCCACCCACAGCGGGTGCCCCACCAGCCAGGTCTGGACGCTCTCGAAGGGGTCGGTGGAGGTCAGGGCCGCGCGTTCGAGCATCCAGGACACCGAGAAGACCAGGCCGATGCCCGCCAAGGCGGTGCGGAAGGCAGGGTAGAAGCGCGTGCGGGCCAGAACCAGCAGTGACGGCATCAGCAGGGCCACGACCAGGAGCTGGGTCAGTTCGATGCCCAGGTTGAAGCCCAGCAGTGTCGTCAGCAGGGAGCCTCGGTCCAGGCCCAGGTCCGTGATCAGGGAGGCGAAGGCCAGGCCGTGGATCAGGCCGAAGCCGGTGGCGATCAGGACTTCGCCGCGTGCTGCCAGGGGACGGATCGCGTGGATCGCCGACACCGCGATCGACAGGGCGATCAGCGTCTCCACCGGCCGCGTCGGGAGATCGATCAAGCCCGTCGCCGCCAGGGCCAGGGTGAGTGAGTGACCCACCGCGAACGCCGTCACCACATGCAGGATCCGTGTGATCGCCCGCCGGCGTGACGACGCCACCTGCCATCGGCCGCCTGTCGCCACCAGCGGCGCCGGGATCAGCAGCATGAGGAGGAAGAGGAGGTGGTCGGCGCCCTCGCCGACGTGCTCGATGCCGACCCCGGCCGTCGCGGCGAAGCCCCGCAGCCAGGAGCCCTCATCCGCCGGGACCGACAGGGACTTCGTCTCGTAGTCGAAGACGCCCAGCGTCTCGGCGTCGTCCGTCTTCAGGATGCCCCGATCGAAGTCGTACCGGACGGTGACGATGACCTTGTGCGTGAGCAGCTCCTCGACGATGACGTCGTAGCGCAGATCGAAGGCGGTGACCTCGCCGTCGGGCGGGCTGATCTGCAGCGGGTAGACGAGGTGAGGCGTGGCGTCGATCGATCTGACCGTTCCGGTGCCGAGTTCCACAGTCCAGGGCTCGCCGTCCTTGCCGACGGCGCTGATGTGCTGTTCCGTGTAGCTCTTCAGGAACGCACGGTCGGCGCCCAGGACGCCCTCCCGGGTCAGGTCGCGGCTCACCGCGATGGACAGCCGGTCCAGCGGCAACTGCACCTCCCCGTCCACCCGTTCGTCGCCGATGTCCAGCAGGACCGCCGAGGTGGACATCGGGTGTGCGTCGGCCGACGGCGCGAGAACGCCGGCCAGCAGGAGGGCCGCGAGAAGGAACGCGGTCAGCAGGCGGTACGTCGGTTTGGTCATGGTCCTTCCGGTCTTCTCGCGTTCCTCCTCACCCGTCGTTTCCGTCAGTTCCAGCCGTAGTCGGCGGTCTCGTCGCGGAAGATCGTGTGCTGGTGGACGCCGGGCTCCTCGTCCGCGGACTGGTTGGAGAACTCGATCCAGGCGGACGGGCCGTCGAGGCGCACATACGTGTTGACGTCGTCGATGGTCGTCCCGCCGCTCCAGCCGATGTACGTCTTGTCGTACTCGGAGACGTACTTGGCGAGGAGCCGCGCGGCGGCTTTCTCGTCCAGGTCGTCGACCCAGGCGGTGAGCATCGCGGTGACCTTGGCCCGCTGCTTCTTGCTCAGGCTGCTGACGAGGACGCCCTCGGGCTCGGCGGGGAAGGGGCCGTCGTTGCCGGGGCCGAGCAGCAGGTCGTCGAAGCTGCCGTCGATCTCGGCGGCGGCCGACTGGCTCTCGGTCAGCGACTGGACGGCCGCCATGGTCGAGGACCGCTTGTCCTCCAGCGGCTGGTAGAACTTCTCCTCCCAGTCGAACCGCATCGGCTCGACGCCGGTCAGGGTGGGCGAGATGCTCACGTTCTTCCCGGCGTAGGTGATGTTGTACGCGGCGTGGTGGCCGCCGAACTGGACCATGAACTGCCCGTTCTTGCTGGGCTGTCCGAAGAAGGAGAGGTAGTAGTACTGCGAGCCGAAGTTGACGGCACCGCCCCCGGTGCCTCCGCCGGGACCACCGCTGGGACCACCGCTGGGAGTGCCGGTGGGCGTGGGCCTGGGGGAGGCGGTGGCGCCGGAGTCCTCGGCCACGGCCAGGTAGTCGTCCGCCTCACGGATCTCGACGAGCTCCTCGTAGCCCTTCTTGCTGAGTGCGGCCTCCATGACCTTCATCGCTGCGGCCTGCTGCTCGTCGGTGAGATCACCCATCATGAGGCCGTTGCGCTGGATGACGCCGTCCGGGAAGTTGGTCCAGCCGCTCTTCTTGACCTCGTCGCCGAAGTCGTACAGAGCCGTGTCCTTCTGCTCGTCGGACAGCGTCGCTAGGAACGCGTTGGCGGCGGCCACGACCTGGGCGGTGTTCGCGCCTCCGGGGCCCTTGATGCTCGACACGTTCCGGCCCGTGGTCAGGGCCGCGGTGGAGGACGAGGATGTGCTTTCGGCGGCGGAACAACCGGTGACGCCCAGGCTGACGCATATGGCCAGAGCTGTCATGGTGCGGCGCATGGAAACTCCTGTGAGCGGATGATCGGGAGTTCCCCATCGTGCGCGACGTTCCTCAGACCTTGGCGGGAGGTTTTCGGGAGTCGGATGAGAATCAACAACGATTTCGTCGACAGTCCGTGCGGCATCATGAGCGCATGCCTAACCGTGTCCTCATAGCCGACGACGACCGCGCGATCCGTGAATCCCTGGAGCGGGCACTGGAGTTGGAGGGGTACGACGTCGTCACCGCCGTCGACGGAGTGGAGGCGCTGATTCGGGCGCGCCAGGACTCCTTCAGCGCGCTCGTCGTGGACGTGATGATGCCTCACGTCGACGGCGTCGGGGTGTGCCGGGTGCTGCGCGCCGACGGCGACCGCACTCCGGTGCTGATGCTCACCGCGCGGGCCGGGACCCCGGACCGGATCGCCGGCCTGGACGCGGGCGCCGACGACTATTTACCCAAGCCGTTCGCGGTGCCCGAACTGCTGGCAAGGCTGCGGGCCCTGCTGCGTCGTGCCGCGCAGGCACCGGACGCCACGGACGCCGCGGCAGCCGACAAGCCCGGGGCCGAGCTGCGGATCGCCTCGCTGCGGATCGATCCCGCCGGGCGGCGGGCGTTGTGGGGCGAGGCCGAACTGAGGCTGTCCAAGACCGAGTTCGACCTGCTGGAGCTGCTCGTGCGCAACGAGGGCATCGTGCTCGACCACGCCACCGTCTACGGGGAGGTATGGGGCAGCGCTCTCACCGTGGACGCCAAGAACCTGGCCGGGTACGTCGGTTATCTGCGGCGCAAGCTGGGGGACGCCGGGGCGCCTCAGCTCATCCACACCGTGCGTGGCGTGGGTTACGCGGTGCGGCGGCCATGAGGCTCAGGAGTCTGCGGGTGTGCTTCAAGCTGAGTCTGTGCTTACGGTTCGCGCTCGCCTTCGCGGTCGTCGGCGCCGTGGTCGCCACGGTTGTCGGCCGGCTCAGCTACTGCGCCGCCTCCGACCGCATCATGGCGGAGATCGACAGTACGCTCCGCTCGGCCACGGTGGCCGCGGCCGGCGATCAGGACCGGGCGCTGCCCGGCTCCGGGACGCCTGCGCCGACCCTGGACCTCTACCCCGGCACCAACGAGCCAGGACCTGGCGACGAGGGCGTGCGGACCGTGATCACGCGTGCAGTGGGCCAGGACGGCACGGCCACCCACCTGAGCGGCCCGACAGTGCGGTTGCCCGTGTCCGACACCATGCGAACCCTCGCCGTCTCCGGCACCACCGGACAGACGGACATCACCGAGGTGAAGGTCGGCGTCCGCACGTACCGCCTGCTGAGCACCGCGCTCGGGGACGATCGCGGGGCCTTGCAGGCGGCTGTGCACATCGACCAGACCCACCGTGTGCTGGGCGGCATGGCCCGGGAGATCGCCGGTGCCAGTCTCGCGGTCATGCTCGTGGCGGCGGGCGTGGGCTGGGCGCTCGCCCGGCGCATCACCCGGCGCCTGGAACGCCTGGCCCGGGTCGCCGAGAAGATCAGCGTCGACGGCCGGGCCGACGGCGCGATCCTGGCCGACGGACGCGACGAGGTCGGGCGGCTCTCGGCGTCGTTCAGCCGGATGCTCGACCGGCTGGCGGCCGCACGCGAGGCCCAGGACCGTCTGGTGCAGGACGCCGCGCACGAACTGCGCACCCCGCTGACCAGCCTGCGCACGAACGCCAGTGTGCTGCGCCGGGTCACCGAGCTCTCCCCGTACGACCGTGACCGGCTCCTCGACGATGTGGAGGGCGAGGCCGACGAACTCGGTCAACTGGTCGGTGAACTCGTCGAGTTGGCCATGGCCCAGGACCGGGAGGAGGCCGAGGAGACGGTGGAGCTGGCCGCGCTCGCCCGGCGCGTGGCGCAGCGTGTGCATCGGCGCACCGGGCGTTTCGTCCTGCTCGACGTCGACGACTCCGTGATCAGGGGCCGCCGCCAGGGGCTCGAACGGGCGGTGGGCAATTTGCTGGAGAACGCCGCCAAGTTCGACCCCGACGGCGATGACCCCATCGAGGTGCATGTCCGGCAGGGCCGGATCACCGTGCGCGACCACGGGCCGGGCATCGATGCCGCCGACGCCGAGCGCGTCTTCGACCGGTTCTACCGGGCCGACACCGCTCGATCTCTGCCCGGTTCCGGGCTCGGCCTGGCCATCGTCCGCGATGTCGCCGAGGCCCACGGGGGCACCGTCTTCGCGCGGACCCGGCCGGGAGGGGGAGCGGAGGTGGGGTTCACCCTGGAGAGGGCCCGGATCCGGGGGCCGGAAACGCCGGGCGTGAAGCTGCGCGGTACATGAGGAGCCCAAGCGGCAAGGGACCGCCGTGCTTGCACACGCCTTCCTGGCCGCGATGGCCGCCCACGCCCTCGAGAAGGGGACCGAAGAAACGGTACGAGCAGTCTCGTTCCCCTCACCGTGGCAGAAGTCGACGGCTCCTGGATCTTGCCCGTTCCCCAGCAGGCCGGCTACTGCGGCCCGGGCCCGGGCTCCACTGGTCACACTGGCGTCGACGGCATCAAGCCGTCGCCCGTGACTGCCACTACCGGTGCCGCTCGCACCCCGGCCGGGTGGGGCACGAACCACCACCGCCCTGATGCGGCGTCAGCCCGCTTGACCCGAAACAGGGACGCTGACCAGGACAAATGGAGATGCGCAGCTGGAATATCAAGGGACCTCCTGTCCTCAGCACACCGGGGGCCCGCCAGACCGCGCCCTTTCACGTCCCGATCGCGGGGATCGGATTCTCCCTGAACCACCGAGTGAGGAATTCGAGCAGGATGACGATCCTTCGCGGCACGGTGTCACCGGGGCCGTAGATCGCGTACAAGGGGCGGTCGGGGACGGTCACTTGGGGGAGCTGGACCCGGAGGGTGCCGACACCAGGTCCTCGTAGGCCGAGTCCTCGTAGGCCGAGCGCTGGGGCAGCAGGGCGATGAAGGAGTGACGCGTCAACCCGTGGTGTTTACCTCGGACACCCAGGCCGTCGACAGCTCCGGTGGCAGGGTGAACGCCAGCGGGGAAGCGGCGGGATGAGCATTCCCGCGACGCCGGCCCGCAGCATCCCGCTGGCCGAGGGAGCGTTGGCGCCCGCCCTCTCGGCCGCGGTCACGGCGCGCCATCCGTAAGGCCGGGCTCCGGACGGAAGGACACCATCACGAATTGACGCCGGGCGATCTTCCAGCTTTCGTCGGTGCGCACCAGATTGTCGTCGTAGTAGCCGACGGCCCGGGTGCCCGTGCGGCCGTCCGGGCTCATCAACAGTGCGTCGACGTACGAGCGGGCGGTGGCGCGATCGCCCTCGCCACTGACCGCCTGGTTCGTGATGCGGTGCATGGTGGTGCCCCACCGCTGGTGCGCCTCGTCCATCCACGCGGTGATGGCGTCGGCACCGTGCCACCGGCCGATGTCGCCGTAGTCGGCGTCGCAGTCCTCGGTGAAGCAGGTCCGGAACAGGGCCCAGTCGCGTCGGTCGATGCCGGTGGCGTAGCGCACGAGCACGTTGCTCACATCCTGGGTCAGTGAGGAGTTCACGACGACGCCTCAGGGTTGTGCTCGGTGGCCATCAACGCCGCAGCGCGTTCCTGCATCGCCCTGACGGCCTCGCTGCGAGTCATCGTGCCGAGCTGCCGGGCGTGTTCGCGCTGTTCCTCACTCACGAGCCACGTGGGCCCGTTGGTCAGGTTGGCCAGCCCCTCCTGCACCACCTGCTCCGGCGTGGCGATCCCGGGGATCGGCACGGGGTCGTCCTCACCGGCGATCTGCCCGTGACGGGCCAGTACCCGGCGCAGCGACGGTGTGTCGGTGCCACCGAGTACGAGTGACAGCACGTCGACGCCCCGGCTCTCGAGCTCCGCCCAGAGGCTCTCCGCCATCACGATGTCGAACGCCTTGGTGGCGGCGTAGCCCACCATGTTGGCGCCGCCGCGCAACCCGGCCCCGGAAGAGAGCAGCATGAGACCGCCCCGGCCCCGCTCGACCATCGGCTGCGCGAAGTGGTGGAACATCCGCATCGGCACGACGCAGTTGCGCTGGATCATGGCCACGGGAATGTCGACGGGGTGGTTGAGGAACGGCTCGTAGAGTGGGTCGGCGCCCGCGCAGTAGATCACCATGCCCACGTCGAGGCCGTCGGTGGCCGACGCGATCTTCGCCATGGCATCGGGGAGCGACAGGTCGACTGCCGCCGTCCGGGTCTCCACCCCCGTCTTGTGGCGGATGGCCTCGGCCACCTCGTCGAGCAGCGCCTGGCGACGGGCGAGGAGGACGACGTTGAGGCCGCGCTCGGCCACGGCGTGGGCGAAGGCGGAGCCCACCCCGTCCGATGCCCCGGCGATGATCGCCCATGGGCCGTAGTGGTCAGCGAACGCGGTGCCCTCGGCGCTCATGATGCAGCCTGCACAGCTGTGGGCCCGCCTAAGCGGACATCGTGCCCGTGCATGGAATCTCCCGCCAATAGGTGCAGACACTTTTCGACCGACTGGTCTAATACTGGGTCGTGGAGCGAGATGAGCGTAGCCGCGTATTAACGTCACTTCAATGGCGTCCGCAGGTTTAGCCGTGTCCTAACGGCGCGACCCGCGCCGTGTCAGATGGTCCGGTTCGTGCTCCTTGTCGAAGATCCACGCCCTGGATTTTCAACAAGGTTTTCTACAAGCCCCGTCCGCCACACCACCGTGCACGGTCTGGCGGCGGCCCTCTATGCCTTCACCACCCGCCGGGTCCAGTGACAGCGGCTGCGTGAACGTCCCGAACTGGCGCGGGTGGCGTTCGACGAGGCGGTGCGGTGGCAGTCGCCCGTGCAGACCTTCTTCCGCGCGGCCACCACCGATGTCGCCATCGCCGGGACGCGGCCCGGCTCATCGCGAGCACCGCGTCGCGGCGGTTCAGTGCGCCGAACGGTGAACCGCCGGTCGGGGCATCGCTGCCGCAGATCCAGGTGGGTCCGTCTCCGAGGTGGTCGAGGGCTTCCGCGGCGACGTCGTCGGGGTCGGGGAGCTCGCCGTACGATTCGCCCTTGGCGTCGAGCACTCGGCGCAGGGAGGGGGTGTCGGTCCTGCCGAGCACGAGGCCCAGGACGTCCACCCCGTTGGTGTGCCACTCCGCCCACAGGCTTTCCGCGAGGATGAGATCGAACGCCTTTGTGGCTCCGTAGGTGGCGAGTGTGGCGCCGCCCGCCCAGGCCGCGCCCGACGTCACCAACACCATGGCTCCTCGTCCCCGCGCCACCATCGGAGCGCCGAAGCGGTACGCCGCTTCGAGTACTCCGGCGCGGTTGCGGTGGACCAACGCCAAGTGGGTGTCGAGGTCCTTGTCGAGGAATGCGATGCTGCGGTCGTCCCCGCCGGCGTTGTATACGAAGAGCCCGACTTCCAAGTCCGCGGTCGCGCGCTCAAGTTGCGACAGTGCGCCCGAGACGCTGAGGTCGAGCGCAACCGTTCGGACCTCGACGCCATGCCGCGCCCGGATGTCGTCGGCGGACGCCTGGAGTACCGGCAAGCGCCGCGCCACCAATACGACGTTCATGCCCCGGGAGGCCATCCGGTGGGCGAACGCGGCGCCGACGCCGTCGGACCCGCCGGCAACGATGCCCCACGCCCCGTACTTGGCTGTCAGAGTTTCAGCCATCTTGCGCTCCTCGCAAAGGGTTACGTCTCTGGAACTGGATCCGCGGCGCCTGGTGGCCCCGCACGGTCATGACGTTCCGTAGGGCGCCCCGGCCGGACGGAGTACGGTCTTCTCGACCGCGTCCGACGACAGGACCGTTCCGATGATCCCGAGGTCCGCCCCCGCGCTGCGCGCGACCTCGCACACCACGGCGATGTCCTTGCGCATCAAGTCCCCAAGACGTTCCGCGAGCGAGTCGACCGACCCACCCCCGGCGACCACGCCGAAGGCGCGGCTGGTGCCGCTGCCGTGCTGGACGGCGGCCAGGATCGCTCTCTCCTCGATCCCCAGCGAGCCCGCGAGGCGCACCGCGTCGATCGCGAGGCCCACCTGTGCCACGAACAGCGCGTTGTTGACGAGCTTGACCCGCTGACCGTTGCCGGCCGGGCCCACGAACATGACCGGCGACGCATACGTTTCCAGCAGTGGACGCGTCTCCTCCAGCACGGCTTCGTCTCCGCCGACCCACAGGGTGAGCCTGCCCGCCGCGATGTCGTGCGGGCCGCCCGAGAGCGCGGCGTCCAGCACCCTGATCCCACGATCCGCACCCACCCCGACAAGCAGCTGCGCGGTCCTGGGATCGGAGGTGGTGTGCTGTACGAGCGTCGCCCCCGGTTTCATGGCCGCGATCGCGCCGTCCGGACCGAGGCACACCGACCGCACCTGCTCGTCCGTCAGCACGACGACAAACACCACGTCCGCGCCGCCCACCGTCGCGGCGACCGTGTCGGCCCAGGTCAGACCGCAGACCTCCGCAGCCGCGCGGACCTCCCGGCGCCGTACGCGGACCGTGACGTCGTGACCTGCGGCCACCAGGCGGTCGAGCATCGGTCGGCCCATTCGGCCCGGCCCGATGAATCCGATCTTCACTTGTCCTCCAGGTGGCCGTCGTCAGTGGCGGGCGGGGCCAGCAGGTCGCGGTGTTCGGCGGTGCCGTCGAGGTTGGCGTTGATCCGCTCGGTGATGCGCCAGCCCTGCGGGGTGCGCGCCCAGCGCCAGGTGTTCGCGGAGACCCTGGCCACCCAGAACCGGTCGGCGTCCGCGTCCCAGCGGATGTTCAGCGCATAGCTGCGACCGGTCGCGTGGTCGCCGTCGACCGCGATGTGCGGCACGGTCAGGACGTGGCCGCAGCCGTTGCGGATCAGACTCTGATGGCCGTCGCCGTGGACCATGCCGGTGATGTCATCCCGGCCCCGCATCCGCAGGTGGGGTACAGCGTCGAACGTACCGTCGTCGGTCCAGAGCGCCGCCGTGGCTTCACCCGAGCCACTGTCCACAGGGGGTCCGTACTGGGCGACGAGTTGCATGATTTCCACCTGATCCTCAAGGGCGCGCACCTTCGCCGCCAGAATCTCGACCGCGGTCCGGAGTTCGTCGGTCTCCCTCATCCGTCATGGCCCTTTCCGAAGGTACGGTCGTCGGGACGTACTGCGCTGTCCTGAACTCGGCTCAGGGCACGACGACGATGCGGGGCGGCCCGTTGGCGTCGCGTGCGGCGTGGAGCGCGGCGGGCACCTCATCGAGGCCGACGGTGTTGCCCAGCATCGGCCCGACATCGAGGCTGCCGGAGCAGACCGCCTGGAACGCCTCGTCCCAGTGCGTCATCGACGGGCCGCCGCCGAACTGGATGTTGAGGCCCTTCCGCTTGGCGGTCAGGGTGTGCGGGTGGTCGCCGTCCGGCGGACCGCCCGCGGAGAAGATCCGGGTGCCGCGCTCGCACCCCTTGATGATCGCGTCGAGGACGCCGGGGACGCCGACGCACTCGAAGACGACGCAGCCCGGAAGGCAGCCGGCCATCGCCGTCATCATGTCCTTCGTCGAGTCGGCGGGCCCGTACACCACGTCCCGCCAGGCCCCGTACGGCGAGACCTCGGCGGGATCGATGACCACGTCGGCCCCCATGGCCAGGGCGATCCTGCGCCGCGACGCCACGAAGTCGGCCGCCAGGATGGGGCCGACGCCCAGACGCCGCAGTCGTGCGATCACCGAGAGGGCGACCGCGCCGCAGCCGATAACCAGCGGCACCTCCCTGGCCGTGACCTGGGCCCGCGTCGCGGTCGACCAGCCCACCGAGATCGCGTCGGCGACACAGACGACCTCGCTGGGCAGGTCGGAGTCCACCACCGGGGTCATGGACTCGGTGAGCAGGAAGTACTCGCCTAATCCGCCGGGCGAATCCGGGTTCTGCCCGATGATGCGGCGCCCGGCGGGAGTGGACAGCACCGGCAGGGAACTCACCCGGGTGCCGACGGGGATGCGGCGCTCGGTGCCGGGGCCGTGGTCGACCACCTCGGCGCAGTACTCGTGGCCCATGACGATGTCGACGTCCTGGTCGTACGTCGACATCCCGCTGTCGTCGTCGGCGCCGGCCTCCGGATGGTCCATGAAGTGCAGGTCCGATGCACAGATTCCGCACGCGAGCGACCGGACGAAGAGCTGGCCGGGGCCAGGAATCGGATCATCGACGATCCGCACCTTGACCGTCCCGCACCGCAGCACCGCAGCACGCATCAGGTTCTCCCGTTCGAGAAGCCGGTTCTCGTCTCCTCATGGGACTGTAGCGACGCCGAGCTACTTATAGAAGACTGACTCCTATAATTGAGAGCATGACAGAGTCCCGCCGGCGCCCGGGGCGTCCACGTGACACGAGCATCGACGAACGGGCCCTCGCGGCGACCCGCGAACTGCTCGTCCGGCGCGGCTTCGGCGCGACGACGATCCAGGCCGTCGCGGAGCACTCGGGCGTGCACGCGTCCGCCATCTACCGTCGCTGGCCGACCCGGATCGAACTGATCGAGGAGGCCACGTTCCCCGGGCTCAGCCCGCTGAGCGTCCGGCCGACGGGCGATCTCCGCCGCGATCTGCGCCGGTTCCTCCGCGCCTACCTGGCGGCCTTCGGCGCGCCCGCGGCACGCGCGGCCGCGGCCGGTCTCCTCGCCCATCACCAGACGTCGGGGCGCCCCCGTACGCCGGAGAGGGACCTGCGGGTCTCGGCGCGGCCGCAGTTCCAGGACATCCTGCGGGCCGCACCGCCCGGCAGCGTCGACCCCGCCGTGGACCCGGACGACGTCTTCGACATGCTCCTCGGCGCGGTGCTCGCCCGCACCCTCCTGCTCCCCGTCACTACGCGCCAACGCCCCCTGGAACGCACCGTCGACATGCTGCTCCGGATGCTGCGCCCCCTCGACCGGCCGACGTAACCAGAAAGGGGCCACGGTCCTCCCTGGTGACGGCGCTTCTGCTGGCGATGGGTTCCTGACCTGCGTACGGATGTCGCCTTGGCGGTGATCGTAAGGCTGTCAGGCACAGCTGCTGATAGGGCGCCCATGCTTTCCGCCTCCGTATTCAAACGACCGGCCCTGGCGCCAGGCCGGCTCCTGGACAACATTCCGTCCTCGGACGGCGGGTATCAGCCGTGAGAAGGCAGCGAGCGGAGGCCCTCGATGAGACCTTCCATGTCGAGTTCGCCCTGACGAGTCTGTGCCCCAGCCACGACGGCAGCGTGAAAGAACTCGGTGACCTGCGGGTTTACAACCTGCCGCAACAGCTTGTTCTCCTCTTGCAGTCCGTCGGGCACTGACAGACCGAAGCCCAAGTCGACCGCCTGCTTGGCCAGAGAGACCGCCTTGGGCGGGAAGGAGGCGATCCGCCGAGCGAGTCGCTCCACGAACCCGTCGAGTTCGTCCGCGGGCAGCGCCCGGTTGATCAACCCGTACCGCTCGGCGAGTGCGGCGTCGAAGGCACCGCAGCCGATGATCACCTCGAGCGCACGCGACCGTCCCAGGAGACGTGGCAGGTACTGTGAGCCTCCGCCGCCCGGAAGGACGCCCAGACTCACCTCATTCTGAGCGAACAGTGCCTTTTCGAGCGCCGCGAAACGGAGGTCGAGGGCCATGATGAACTCGGTGCCGCCACCGCGTGTCCGTCCGGCGATCTTCGCGATCGTCACCTGCGGCAGGGTCCGGTAGCTCTCGTGCAGCTCCTCGAAAAAATTCAGTGCACCGTCCTGGAGCAGCTGCTCCAACACGGCCTTGTCCTCTATGTCCACGTGGGCGTAGAAGTAGTCAGGATCGGCGCTGCCGAACACGATGACGCCCACGGAGTCGTCGGTCCGGACCTCGGCGCTGAACCGAGCAAGGTCGGAGAGCAACACGTGATCGCCGAGATTCATCGGCGGATTGTCGATCGTGACCTGCGCGATGCGATCGCTCACCTGGATCCGCAGGGCCTTGTAACCGTCGTAAGTCATGCGTCAACTCCTGCACAGAGTGCTTCGGGGTACCCGACGCGCATCGCCGACCGGCCCCTCACGCTAAAACCTCACATCAGCGTGAGGGGTAAGCCCGTTGAAGGCCCAGGCGAAGAGATGATTCGGAATCCGGCAAGACCTTAGGGCTGCTTCGGTCGGGTCCTGCGTGAGCCCTGACGCCTGGAGCTGCGGTTGGCGCTTGTCAGGGTGAGCGCCTGCGCGCGCAGGCGTGGGAAGCCTGTAAGTGGCTGTTGTCGTTCCGATCTTGAGGGGTGGGCGTCGAACGGGAGTCTCGATCGGGTGGTTGCCGCCGGCTGCGGGCATGAAGGCAGGGCCTCTTGGTAGCTCGGGGTTGCGAAGCCAACGGAGATCCAGGAGACCCTGTTGCCGCAGTTGTACGTGCTCGCGCCGGTGGAGTTCGACTCGGCTGCACCGACGTGTGATTGTGTCGCTCACCGGTTCGGAAACGCGGCCGATCACCCGGAACGTGTTCGACGGTATCCCTCGGACACCACGGCCCACTCGGCGTCCGACATGTCGGTGGGATACCGATGCTCGCGCGCCCCGTGGTCTCTGGCGTTCCCGAACCTGTGAGCCAGACAGTCACACGCGAGAGTGGCCGAAGTGGACCCCACTCCCGCGTTGCCGTAGAAATGCGACAACAGGGCCTCCTGGACCGCACGTTGGCTTCGACACCCTTCGAGCTACCAAGAGGCCCTGCTCTCATGCACGGCAGCCGCCGCAGTCACCCGATCAACTGACTTCTCGACGAGATCGGGACGACGGCTGTCGCGTCGCTTCTCGTGATCGCTGGGACGGACAAATTCGCACTGCCCTCCAGGTAGACGGTCGGCTTGGTGACGCCCGAGGCCGCCTCGCGGGTTTGAGCCCGGTGTCGCGACTGACGAGTCTGGCGAAGAGTCGTGTCCTACCGGCTCGAGGCGCGGCCAACCGCCCCCGCTACGTCCTACTTCTCCTCCGGCTCCCAGGCGCGGAGCAGGTCGAGCAGCCCTGCGTCTCCGTCAACGTGCAAGGAGTCGGCCTGGATCCGGTCGTACAGGTAGAGGACCAGCTCACTGGCCGTGCCGTGGACGGAGGCGCCGGCTGCGTCCGAGTCCTCGCCGGTCGCGGCGGTGGGCGCGGGGATGCGGGTGGTGCGTGCGCCGTCGCCGTCGACGGTGAGGCGCCAGGAGCGGCCCTCGGCGGCTTGGAAGTCGAAGGCCGTGGGCTTGTGCGGCCAGGCACTCGGCGTTGCGCAGACGGTGAACAGGAACTCCTCCACACCGTCGAGTGCCAACTCGACCGGCAGCGGCTGCGGGGCGCCCCCGGCGAGCTGGGCGTCGTAGGTGTGCACCGCGGTCTCCTGGACCCGGTGCCGGGCGGTGCCGCCGGCGGTCTGCGGTGACTGCGACGCGGGCCACCACGTCCAGCAACCGCTCTCCGGTCCCGCCGCGCGCAGGGCGCCCAGCAGAAGCTGCGTCGACGCGGCCAGCCAGGCCAGCAAGGCCTCACGCTCCCGCGGCACTTCCAGAGCGGCGCGCGCGGCGACGGCCTCGGCCGGGGGAGCGTCGGCAGGCCCCGCGCCGACGATGGCGGCCCAGAAGCGGTCTCCCCCACCCAGGTGCTTCACCAGATCGAACAGCGTCCACCCAGGGCAGGTCGGCACCTGTGCGTCGAGACCGGGCGCGGCGGCGACCACGGCGCGGAAGGCGGTCGACCGTTCATCGATCAGTCGCAACAGGTCGGGGAACTCAAGATTCTCTTCCACGCCGGATGTCTATCACCGTGCTCCGGTGATCGGACAGCGATTTTCACAGTCGCCGCCGGTTGGCCATTGCGGACGTCCTCGCCTCCCACCGCTCGGGTGACAAGCTGCGCACTGCTGCGAGGACGCAGGTGGTGGAGGTACGCCAGGCGTCATGCCTGTGGGCGCTCTGGCCTCGCCGCGCGGCCTGGCACCTCGGCGACGTGACGTCCACCCGGTGCGCACGGTCATGCTGCCGCTCGATGTGATGGACGCGGAGGTCACGACGGCGGGGGAGGACCGGTCGGGTTGGGAGTTCGCTGGTGTGTTCGATCCAGGCGGAGCGGGTGGTCAGGCGGGGGTGGACGCGGTCCAGGCCATCGCGCGGGCGGTGCCGTACCGGTCGGTGACCTGCGTCGTGGCCGTCAGGCTCGCCCCAGGTCTCCGGCTTGGCGAAGCGGAACTCCTTGCCGTGCTTCGGCGGTCGCCCGCCCTGGGGGTAGGACAGGGCGTACTCCTTGAGGGAGGGCGTCGGCCGTCGCATGACGCGGTCGGAGCGCATCCGACCCAGCACCTCGACCGGAAGGCCGCCCAGGAGGTGGGCCATGCGCGGGGCGTCATAGCCGGCGTCGAAGACGATGAGGATGTCGCGGTCGCCCAAGTGCCAGCGGCCCATCTCGATCAGTTTCGTGACCACCCGGCGGAGCTGCGCGGCGGTGACCTCGGCGACGTCGTCCTCGGGACCGAGACGGACGGCGTCCAGGAGCTGGCACCAGGATGTGCGGCCCGATTCGAGGGCGGCGACGAAGGAGTACGGCCAGCCGGGGATGAATTGGTCCGAGGACCGTCCGCTGCGGCCGTAGACGTGGCAGAACAGGCGGTCCGCGCTGGTCGGCGCGTCAGGACGGAGCCAGCTGCTGACGTCGACCGCCAGGACCAGGCGGCCGTCGGCGGCCTGCGGCATCGGCAGACCGGCCAGCACCTGCCGCAGCCGGGGCACGTCCACGTTCCCGCAGCTCAACGCCTCGTACATCGCGCCGTGCCCGCGCCGGTGCTCGGCCACCAGCGTCAAGTCCACCGGCGAGGTCACCGCACCGTCCGCGCACAACAACGCGTCCACGAGTTCGAACAGTTCGTCCCCGCGCACGGTCAGACAGTCGAATAAGCCCTCCCGGAAGCGTGACGCTTGCGCGAACGCCTCCCCGGGACCGGCATCAGGCAGCGGACTCACCCTCACGGCCTTCGTCTCGATCGGTGCACCTTGGCCTGAGCACATGATTAAGCGAAGGCCGCCTCAATGTCCGGTGAATGCCCAGGTGAGTGATCCAGTTCGAGAGGTCGTTCGACGCCGGGAGCCAGGCACGGGCACTGCTGCCTCAGCTAGCGAGCAGGGCCTGCATCCACTGGTCTTCGCGTTGCTCGATGTATTCGGCGTCGCTTCGCCAGGCGTCACCGTGGCCTTCAGCCCACAGCCTTGCCCAGGGCTGGACACCTTGGGCTGCCTGGTCGCGCAGGAAGTCGTGCATGGAGCGCGTACGGCGCCCCAGCAGAGGGACCAACCGACGACGTTCGGGCTCAGCGAGACCGTAGGCGTCGGCGAAGACTCGCAGTCGGTCCGCCGCCTCCGGGCTCTGCCAGTCCGGATGCGCGGACAGCGGGATGAACCCGTGAATCGCGTATGCGACATCCCACAGGCACGAGCCGGGACCTGCAGCGTCCCAGTCGATGAAGGCCCACCGCGCCTCGTCTGCGACCACGAGGTTCCAGGGGGCCAGGTCGTTATGGGCGATGATGTCACTGCCCTCAGCGGGGATCAGCGTCTGCCACCGCGCATCGGAGGGCGCCGTGAAGTCCTGTACGGCGTCGTGGAAGTCCCGGATCAGCCGTGCCACGCGAGCCAGTTGTCGAGCGGGTTCCATCAGCGAGAACCGGTCGGGCCAGACCACATCTCCCGGCATGAAGGTCAGGACCTCACGCCCCTGATCGTCAATGCCGAGCGGACGAGGCGCCGCGCCGAATCCCACCTCGTGCAGGTGGGCAAGCAGGGCATGCACAGCGGGAGTCCATGGTCCGGCCGGACGGCGAACGGTGTCCCCGACGCGAACGACACCATCACTGACGTTGCCACCGGACAAAGGCTGTTCATCATCGTGCCGCATCGAACCAGTGTGTCGGATCAGCTCGTCATGATCACCCCATTAAGGGGGAGCGTCAGAGTAGGGACGGAGGTTAAAGAACAAGCTCAGTTTTCTGTTCGCCCTGCGCCGTCTCGTACGGAGTGACCGGAGAGTCTCCTTGTGGGTCGGGATCGTCGGGCTGTCCCTCATGCTGGTCGGCGACACCCTGCGACTGTTGACGGTCGGCCCGCACTGCCCTGAGGTGATGTCC
>NZ_JBSFMT010000091.1:0-35943 GCF_053599695.1 Streptomyces sp. NPDC000878
GACGGAACGTTCCGTCGGCGGGCGCCTTGGGGTCGTAAACCAGTCACGTGTCACACGTGTCAGTGAATTCGGTCGGTGATCAGTGGTCAGTGATGGTCGGTGATCACTGTTCAGTGGAGTTCAGTGGATGATCCCGGTTCGGAGGGCCACCGCCACCATCCCGGCGCGGTCGCCCGTGCCGAGCTTGCGGGCGATACGGGCGAGGTGGCTCTTGACGGTGAGCGCGGACAGGCCCATGGAGACGCCGATCGCCTTGTTGGACTGGCCCTCCGCGACCAGTCGCAGGACCTCGACCTCGCGGCCGGACAGCTCGCGGTAGCCGCCCGGGTGGCTCGGGGCACCCGGGGGACGGCGGTGCATACGGGCGCCGGCGCCGATGGGGGCGGCGCCCGGTCGGCTGGGAAGCCCGACGTTGTTGCGGGTGCCGGTGACGACGTAACCCTTCACACCGCCCGCGAGGGCGTTGCGCACGGCTCCGATGTCGTCGGCGGCGGACAGGGCCAGGCCGTTGGGCCAGCCCGCGGCACGGGTCTCGGACAGCAGGGTGAGCCCGCTGCCGTCGGGCAGGTGGACGTCCGCGACGCAGATGTCGCGGGGGTTGCCGATGCGGGGACGAGCCTCCGCGATGGACGAGGCCTCGATCACATCGCGTACACCGAGCGCCCACAGATGGCGGGTGACGGTGGAGCGGACGCGGGGGTCGGCCACGACCACCATGGCGGTCGGCTTGTTCGGGCGGTAGGCGACCAGGCTTGCGGGCTGCTCAAGAAGAACGGACACCAGGCCTCCTGGAGTGCGGCGTGCTTTCAAGGTCACAGAGGTCTTCGGCATCAAACCTGTGCTCCTTTAGAGAAAGATCACGATCTGGTGAGTAACAATCCGAGCAATTCGGACACGCGATCGATCATCCGAAGACCGAACGGTTTCGCTCTGCGTCGATACGCGGCCGAAAGTGGCCGTATCGACAAAGAGCTACTAAAGACGGCGTGCCGCTGCGAGGAAAAAAGGAACGGCCTTGCGGTCCCCGGACGGGGACCGCAAGGCCGTTCAGTCGGTTCGACGGGGGACTGGGCGGGGCCGTTGAACTCCGCTGCGGTACAGCGCCCCGTAAGGGGCGCAGGGAACTGCGCGACAAGCCACAACGGACCCGCAGCAATCTCCGCCTGTCCAGCGGAGCGCTCAGCGGGACTGAGGCCCCCGTCGCTGCGGCAGCGTCACCACCGACGCGTCACCGGGGGCGGCCGGTGGCAGGCCCGCGATCTGGGCGAGGAGGTCGCACCAGGAGGCGAGGTGGGAGGCGGTGTCCGGGACGCCGCCGAGGCCCTCACGGGGCGTCCAGGAGGCGCGGATCTCGATCTGCGAGGCGGCCGGCCGCTCCGACATCCCGCCGAAGTAGTGCGAACTCGCGCGCGTGACGGTGCCGCTGGCCTCGCCGTACGACAGCCCGCGCGCCTGGAGCGCCCCGGTCAGCCACGACCAGCACACGTCGGGCAGCAGCGGGTCGGCGGCCATCTCCGGCTCCAGTTCGGCGCGCACCAGCGTCACCAGCCGGAAGGAGCCCTGCCAGGCGTCGTGCCCGGCCGGGTCGTGCAGCAGGACGAGCCGGCCGTCGGCCAGATCCTCCTCGCCGTCGACGACCGCCGCCTCCAGGGCGTACGCGAACGGCGCCAGGCGCTGGGGCGCCCGCGTCGGCTCGATCTCGATCTGCGGCCTCAGCCGCGCGGACCGCAACGCGTCGACGGCAGCCCGGAAGGGCAACGGAGCCGTCTCCGCATCCCGGTCCCCCTCCTTCGCGTCGTCCATTCCGCCAGCGCCGTCCGACAGTCGTCCCTGAGCCGCAGCCATGCGGGGAAGATTAAAGGGAAGCGGGCCTCCGTGCGGGGAGGGACACCCGTGGGACGGGCCACAGTACGGTCGGAGCCGTCGGCAGGGCTGTTCTCGGGACTGTCGGCGGAGCTGTCGGTGGGGCGTGCGAGACTTTGGGTCGTGAGCGCGAACCAGAGCCCCGCGGGCCAGCAGCCGACAGCGACGTCCGCCGCCGTCAAGAACGACGCCGTGCAGGATTCCGCCTTCCTGAAGGCGTGCAGACGCGAGCCGGTGCCGCACACACCCGTGTGGTTCATGCGCCAGGCCGGGCGCTCCCTGCCCGAGTACCGCAAGGTCCGCGCGGGCATCCCCATGCTGGAGTCCTGCACCCGGCCCGAGCTGGTCACCGAGATCACCCTCCAGCCGGTGCGCCGGCACAACGTGGACGCGGCGATCTACTTCAGCGACATCGTCGTCCCGCTCAAGGCCATCGGCGTCGACCTCGACATCAAGCCCGGCGTCGGCCCGGTCGTCGAGAAGCCGATCCGCACCCGCGCGGACCTCGCCCAGCTCCGCGACCTCACCCCCGAGGACGTCTCGTACGTCACTGAGGCCTTCGGCCTGCTCACCCGCGAACTGGGCGCCACCCCGCTCATCGGCTTCGCCGGCGCGCCCTTCACCCTCGCGAGCTACCTCGTCGAGGGCGGCCCGTCCCGGACGTACGAGAACGCCAAGGCGATCATGTACGGCGACCCGCAGCTCTGGGCCGACCTCCTCGACCGTCTCGCCGACATCACGGCCGCCTTCCTCAAGGTCCAGATCGAGGCGGGCGCCAGCGCCGTCCAGCTGTTCGACTCCTGGGCCGGCGCCCTCGCCCCGGCCGACTACCGCCGCTCGGTGCTCCCCGCCTCCCAGAAGGTCTTCAAGGCCGTCGAGGGGTACGGCGTGCCGCGCATCCACTTCGGCGTCGGCACCGGCGAACTGCTCGCCCCCATGAGCGAGGCCGGTGTGGACGTCATGGGCGTCGACTGGCGCGTCCCGCTCGACGAGGCCGCCCGCCGGATCGGCCCCGGCAAGGCGCTCCAGGGCAACCTCGACCCGACGGTCCTGTTCGCCTCCACCGAGGCCGTCGAGGCGAAGACCCGCGAGGTCCTCGACTCCGCGAAGGGCCTGGAGGGTCACGTCTTCAACCTCGGCCACGGCGTCATGCCGAACACGCCCCCGGACGCCCTGACCCGCCTCGTGGAGTACGTCCACACCAACACCGCCCGCTGAGCCGCGGGCCGGCGCCCGTCACCACGTATGCCGTGCCTGCCTGCCCCACAGCAGGCGGCCCGGGTCGGGCGGCGGCGGGGTGCCGGCCCTGAGCGGCCAGGCGAGCAGCATGCCCGCGAGGAAGCCGACGATGTGGGCGGCGTACGCCACGGTGCCGGCCTCCGAGACGCCCTCGCCGGACGAGTACACCGCCTGCAGCACGAACCAGAAGCCCAGCACCATCCAGGCCGGCAGCCGCAGCGGCAGGAAGACCAGGAAGGGCACCAGGACCCACACCCTGGCCTTCGGGAACAGCACCAGATAGGCGCCCAGGACACCGGCGATGGCCCCCGAGGCGCCGATCAGGGGGTCGCCCGAGTCGGCGTTGACCAGCGCGAAGCCGTACGACGCCGCGTAGCCGCAGACGACGTAGAAGAGCAGGTACCGCACGTGGCCGAGGCGGTCCTCGATGTTGTTGCCGAAGATCAGCAGGAACAGCATGTTGCCCAGCAGGTGCAGCCAGCCGCCGTGCAGGAACATCGCCGTGAACACGGACAGCACGGGTGACTTGTCGTAGGCGGGCGGGCCGATCACACAGCCCGGCCCTCCGGTGCCGATCCCGACGTCGCCCGTCGGCACCACCCGTGGCAGCTGGTGGTGGATCAGTTCCCGGGGCACGGCGGCGTATTGGTCCAGGAAGGCCTGGAGGTGGCACAGCTGTGCCAGGCCGCTCTCGCCCGTCACCGAGCCCGCTATCCCGGGCATGGAGAGGAACACGAGGACGTTCGCGGCGATCAGGGCGTACGTGACCCAAGGGGTGCGGTTTGCGGGGTTCACGTCATGGACGGGGATGACCACAAGGAATTAGTGCCCGCGATGCGTCCCGCGAATCGGTGAACGCGACTGTCCGTGTGTCCGTATCTGTCCTCAACGTCCGCGGCACGGCGAAGGCGCGTCGCGGGGACGACGTGAGGAACAGGCGATGAACGACCGAGTGACTCCTCCGATGGTGGCTCTGCCCAACGGAGAGGCTGAACTGGCCCTGGTGGTCCACCTGCCCTGGGAGGACGTGGCACGGCTCGGCCAGGAGGCGGGGCGGTTGGCCACGCAGATGCAGCGGCCGGTGTCGCTGGACGAGGCTGTCAGCCATCGGCTGCGGTCCAGTGGGTTGGGCGCCCACGCGAAGCCGCCGGGGGCGCAGCCGGTGCAGGCGCCGGCTGTTTCGGCGTCGGCTTCTGTGTCTTCGTTGCCGTCCCGGCCGCCGGCTGAGCAGGCTCGGCAGGCTATTGATCGGATCAACGGGACGGCCTAGCGGTAGGGGGTGCGGTTCGTTGCCGGGTGCGGGTCCGTTGTGGCTGGTCGCGCAGTTCCCCGCGCCCCTAGGTGGGTTCCCTGGGCGCCTGTCTACGACGCACCCTTGCGTACCGCTGTGGATGCTTTCCTCGCCGCTACCAGTACCGGGTCCCAGACCGGGGAGAACGGTGGGGCGTAGCCCAGGTCCAGGGCGGTCATCTGTTCTACCGTCATGCGTGCCGTTAGAGCCACTGCCGCGATGTCGACCCGTTTTGCCGCGCCCTCGCGGCCTACGATCTGGACGCCGAGGAGGCGGCCTGTGCGGTGTTCGGCGAGCATTTTCACGGTCATCAGGGCTGCGCCGGGGTAGTAGCCCGCGCGGCTCGTCGACTCGATGGTGACCGTTTCGAAGCGGAGGCCCGCCCGGTGGGCGTCCTTCTCGCGGAGGCCGGTGCGGGCGATCTCCAGGTCGCAGACCTTGCTCACGGCCGTGCCGACGACCCCGGGGAAGGTGGCGTAACCGCCGCCCACGTTCGCGCCGATGACCTGGCCGTGCTTGTTGGCGTGCGTGCCCAGGGCGATGTGCCGTTCGCGGCCGGAGACGAGGTCCAGGACCTCCACACAGTCGCCGCCCGCCCAGATGTTCTCGTGCCCGCGCACCCGCATCGCCAGGTCGGTGAGGAGGCCGCCGTGGTCGCCCAGGGGGAGTCCCGCCGCCCGGGCTAGCGTCGTCTCGGGGCGGACGCCGATGCCGAGCACGACCACGTCCGCCGGGTATTCGGCGTCGTCGGTGACCACCGCGCGTACGCGGCCGTCCTCGCCGGTGAGCAGCTTGGTGACCTCGGCGTCGTTCACCATGGTGATGCCCAGGCCCTCCATCGCCTCGTGCACCAGGCGGCCCATGTCCGGGTCGAGCGTGGACATCGGTTCCTTGCCGCGGTTGACGACCGTCACCTCGTAGCCGCGGTTGATGAGCGCCTCGGCCATCTCCACGCCGATGTAGCCCGCGCCGACCACGACCGCGCGCCGGCCCTCGGTGGTGGTCAGGGTGTCCAAAAGCGCCTGGCCGTCGTCCAGGGTCTGTACGCCGTGCACCCCGGGGGCGTCGATGCCCGGCAGCTCCGGGCGGATCGGGCGGGCGCCCGTGGCGATCACCAGTTTGTCGTACGACGTCCATGACTCGGCGCCCGTTTCCAGGGCACGCGCGCGTACCCGGCGGCCCGGGACGTCGATCTCCATGACCTCCGTCCGCATGCGCAGGTCGATGTCACGGGCCAGGTGTTCCTCGGGCGTACGGGCGATCAGCTGGTCCCGGTCAGGGACGTCGCCGCTCACCCAGTAGGGGATGCCGCACGCCGAGTAGGAGGTGAAGTTGCCGCGCTCGAACGCCACGATCTCCAGCTCGTCGGGGCCTTTGAACCGGCGTGCCTGCGACGCGGCGGACATGCCCGCCGCGTCGCCGCCGATCACGACCAGCCGCTCGGTCCCACGATTCGTGTCCCTCGTACGGTCATCGCTCGCGCTCATGCTCATACGAACACGCTACGGGGGCCTCGCATTTCAGTCCCGGTCAGTTCTGATCAGTTCTCGTCGGGGCTGTTCGGCTGCGCCGTCGGGCCCGTGGTCGTCGCCGGGGTGGGACGGTGGCGGCGGGTGCGGGTCAGGCGCAGCCAGGCGAACAGCAGCAGGGCCGCCACCGCCGCGAACGGCAGTACGGCGGCGATTGCCACCACGATCCAGCGCAGCATCGTCACGAACGCGTTCCAGCCGCCCGAGAGGGCGTCCAGGAAGCCCGGGTCGTCGTCCTCGGCGGACTCCTTGGCCGGGGTCTCGGAGAGGGAGAGGTTGATCGTGGCCAGGGTCGTACGGTCCTTCAGGGAGGTCTGACGGGCGAGCAGCGACTCCAGGTCGGCCTGGCGGCGGCTCAACTCGCCCTCCAGGGTGACCACGTCGGAGAGCTTGGTGGCCTGGTCCATCAGCTCGCGGATGCGGTTCACGCTGGCGCGCTGCGTGGTGATGCGGCTCTCCACGTCGACGACCTGCTCGGTGACGTCCTGGGCCTCCGCCTCCCGGTGCAGCAGCTTGCCGGTGCCCTCCAGGTCCGCGAGGACCTTCTCGTACTCGCCGACGGGCACCCGCAGGACGATCTCGGTGCTCTCGCTGCCCTCCCCGCCCTCCTCCTCGTTCAGGGTCGTCGTCTCGCTGCCGACATAGCCGCCCGCGTTCTGCGCGGTGGTGCGGACCTTGGCCAGGGCCTTGGACACGTCCTTGACCTGCACGGAGACGGACACGGTACGGATGATGTGCGCGCCCGCGGCCGGCTGGGGCGCCGTGCTGGCCTGGGAGCCGCTGTCCTTGGCGCTGCCCGCCTTGCTGTCGGCCTGGGCCTCGGCCTGGTCCTGGTCCGCCAGGGCGCCCGAGGCGGGCTGCGCCGCCTCGCCGCCCGCATCGCTGGTCGAGCTGTCGCCGTCGCCGAGGCCGCTGCAGCCGGTGAGGGCGAGGGCTGCGGCGAGGAGGAGTCCCGCCAGGGCCTGGACGGGGCGTACGGGACGTACGGAGCGTCGTGTCCGGTTTGTGTGCAGGGTGTTCATTTTGCGGATCCCCCCGAGGGCTGTCGTCGGACCGTCTTGGACCGCCGTGGTGCACGGCTGACGTTCCTTCGACGCCCGAGAGGTTCGGGACGTTGGCCGGTTGTGGTCCCGATGAGGTCACGGTCGGGACTCGTGCCGGACACCGGGGAGCGGTGTGCGCCGACGGGAGTGTCAGTGGGGTCTGAGAGGGTGGTGGCATGAGCGCAGTGGAGGCCCGTGCGGGTGCCGGGCATGTCGTCGTCATCGGGGGCGGGATCGCAGGTCTGGCCACCGCCCACCGGCTGCTTGACCGGGGCGTGAGAGTCACGGTCCTGGAGGCGTCCGAGCGTGTCGGCGGCAAGCTGCTGCCCGGCGAGATCGCGGGCGCGCGGGTCGACCTCGGCGCCGAGTCGATGCTCGCGCGCAGACCCGAAGCCGTCGCGCTCGCCCGCGAGGTCGGCCTCGACGACCGCCTCCAGCCGCCCGCCACCTCGACGGCCTCGATCTGGACCCGGGGCGCCCTGCGGCCTTTTCCCAAGGGGCACGTCATGGGCGTACCCGGCAGCGCCTCGGCCCTGTCCGGCGTCCTCTCGGACGAGGGGCTGGCCCGGATCGAGCGCGACGCCGACCTGCCGCGCACGGAGGTCGGGGACGACGTGGCGGTGGGGGAGTTCGTCGCCGCCCGTCTCGGCCGCGAGGTCGTCGACCGGCTGGTGGAGCCGCTGTTGGGCGGGGTGTACGCGGGTGACGCTTACCGCATCTCGATGCGCTCGGCCGTACCCCAGCTGTTCGAGGTGGCGAAGAAGCAGGCGTCCCTCACGGAGGGCGTGCGCGGCATCCAGGCCCGGCTGGCCGCCGCCCCCCAGCAGACCGGCTCGGTCTTCATGGGCATCCAGGGCGGTGTGGGCCAACTGCCGCTCGCCGTCGCGGAGTCGGTGCGCGCGCGGGGCGGCGAGATCGTCACCGGGGCACCGGTGACCGAGCTGCGCCGGACGGCCGGGACCTCGGCGGCGTGGCGGGTCGTGGCCGGGGAGCGGGTGTTCGACGCCGACGGGGTGGTCGTCGCCGTACCGACCCCGGTGGCCGCCGGTCTGCTCCGCGCGGAGGCGCCGGCCGCCGCTGCCGAACTCTCGGGCGTGGAGTACGCCTCGATGGCCCTGATCACCCTGGCCTACCGGCGCGCCGACGTCAGCCTCCCCGAGGGCAGTGGCTTCCTGGTGCCGCCCGTCGACGGACGCACCATCAAGGCGTCGACGTTCGCCTCCCAGAAGTGGGGCTGGATCGCGGAGGAGAACCCGGACCTGCTGGTCCTGCGGACCTCCGTCGGGCGGTACGCCGAGACGGAGATCCTCCAGCGCCCCGACGCCGACCTGGTGGACGTCTCACGCCACGACCTCAAGGAGGCGACCGGACTGACGGCGGCCCCCGTCGAGACCCGCGTCACCCGCTGGGACGACGGCCTGCCCCAGTACCCCGTCGGCCACCACGCGCGCGTGGACCGCATCCGCGAGCACATCGCCAAGCTCCCGGGCCTCGCGGTGTGCGGCGCGGCGTACGACGGGGTCGGCATCCCGGCGTGCATCGCGAGCGCGTATGCGGCGGTGGACGCGCTCAGCGCTTCGCGGGAAGTGCGGGTTTGAAGCTGCGGGTTCGTCGTGGCTGGTCGCGCCCACGCGGCGGAGCCGCACATAGGCACAGCCCCGCGCCCCGTTGGGGCGCGAGCGAGCCGCCTAGAGCAGCTTGAGACCAACCCGGTGCGGAGTGCGCCCGGCGGAGCGGGAGAATAGGCGCATGAGTGACGACGCCCCCACCACCGACGCGGCCCGCATCCCGAACAAGGGCAAGCTGGCCAAGGACCTCAACGAGGTCATCCGCTACACCCTGTGGTCCGTCTTCAAGCTGAAGGACGTCCTGCCCGAGGACCGCGCGGGCTACGCCGACGAGGTCCAGGAGCTGTTCGACCAGCTCGCCGCGAAGGACGTGACCGTCCGCGGCACGTACGACGTGTCGGGGCTGCGCGCCGACGCCGACCTGATGATCTGGTGGCACGCCGAGACCGCCGACCAGCTCCAGGAGGCGTACAACCTCTTCCGCCGCACGAAGCTGGGCCGCGCCCTGGAGCCGGTGTGGTCGAACATGGCGCTGCACCGCCCCGCCGAGTTCAACCGCTCGCACATCCCCGCGTTCCTGGCCGACGAGACGCCCCGGAACTACATCAGCGTCTACCCGTTCGTGCGCTCGTACGACTGGTACCTGCTGCCCGACGAGGACCGCCGCCGGATGCTCGCCGACCACGGCAAGATGGCCCGCGGCTACCCGGACGTGCGCGCCAACACGGTCGCCTCGTTCTCCCTCGGCGACTACGAGTGGCTGCTGGCCTTCGAGGCCGACGAGCTGTACCGCATCGTCGACCTCATGCGCCACCTGCGCGCCTCCGAGGCCCGGATGCACGTCCGCGAAGAGGTCCCGTTCTACACGGGCCGCCGCAAGTCGGTGGCCGAGCTGGTCGCCGGTCTCGCCTGACCGGAGGCGGTGCCCTGCGGTCGGCCGGGGGGCCGGGCCCGCCGCGCGGCGGCGCGGCCGGATGTGGCGCGGCCGGGAGACGTAGCGCCGGGCGCCGCGTCTCCCGAGGGACGCGGCACCTGGCGCCGCGAGGGCATCGGGCGGCCGGTCGCCTGTCTCGCTCGACGGGCGCCCTGCTTCACGCGCCCCGGGCGGCTTTCCCGTTGGATGTCTGCTGGGAACGGCCGACCGGGGCCGCCGGCCGTGGCTCCGGGTGTGGGGCGCAGTCCGTGCTGCGGCCCGGCAGGCGGCCCGTCAGCAGATATGTGTCCAGGTGGTTGTTGACGCACGCGTTCGGGCCGCCGGCGACGCCGTGCGTGCCCGCGCCCCGCTCGGTCACCAGGGCCGAGCCGGACAGGCGGCGGCGCAGTTCGAGTGCGCCCGCGTACGGCGTCGCACCGTCCCGCTCGGCCGCCAGGATCAGCACCGGTGGCAGCTCACCCGGGCCGGTGTGCACGTCGAGGGGTGTCTGCCGGGGCGCCGGCCAGTAGGCGCACGGCAGGTTCATCCACACGTTGTCCCAGGTCTCGAACGGCGCCGTGCGCGCGAGCCGCGTGTTGTCCCGGTCCCAGACCCGCCAACTCGTCGGCCAGGACGCGTCGTTGCACTCGACGGCCGTGTAGACCGCGTTGCCGTTCTCCGCCTCGACGGCCGCCTCCGTCACCGGTGCCGCCTGGTCGATCAGCGGCTGCGGATCGCCCTTGAGGTAGGCGGACAGGGCGTGGGCGCGGTGCGGCCAGTAGTCGTCGTAGTACCCGGCCTGCAGGAACGCGCCCTGCAACTGACCGGGCCCCACCTTCCCGCCGGCCGGCTCGGCGGCGAGCTGCGCCGCGGCCTTCTCGTAGCTCCGTAGTACCGCATCCGGCGTAGCACCCAGGTCGTACACGTCGTTGTGCCTGGCCACCCAGGCCCGGAAGTCCGCCCAGCGGGCCTCGAACGCGGCCGACTGGTCGAGGTTGTTGCGGTACCAGATGCCGCCCGGGTCCGGGTTCACCACCGAGTCGAACACCATCCGCCGTACGTGCGAGGGGAACAGCGTCGCGTACAGCGCCCCGAAGTAGGTGCCGTACGAGGCGCCCATGAAGGTCAGCCGGTCCTCGCCGAGTGCGGCGCGCAGAACGTCCAGGTCACGGGCGTTGTTGAGGGAGTGGTAGTGGCGCAGCGCGTCGCCCGAGCGCTCGGCGCACCCGCGCGCGTACGCTTTCGCCTCGGCGATGCGCTCCCGCTTGTACGACTCCGAGGGGCGCGCCGGTGCCTGTGTGGGCCCCTTGAAGAAGTGCTTCGGGTCCTTGCAGGACAGCGGCGCCGACCGGGCCACCCCGCGCGGGGCGTACCCGACCAGGTCGTACGCCCCCGCGATGCGCTTCCACTCCGGGATGACGCCGATCAGCGGGAAGAACATGCCGGAGGCGCCGGGGCCGCCCGGGTTGTAGACGAGGGCGCCCTGGCGCTCCACCTTGTGCTCGGGATTGCGCGGGTCCCTGCCGGTCGCCTCCGTCCGGCTGACGGTGAGCTTGATCTGCTTGCCGTCGGGGTGCGCGTAGTCGAGGGGCACGGTGACCGTGCCGCAGCGCAGGCTGTCCGGCAGCTCCTCCTCCGGCGCGCACTTCCCGAAGTCGATACCGGTCGCCCCGGCACGCGCGGCGGCCAGCACGGAACCCCGGAACTCGGCCGACCCTGGGCCGCCCGGGCGGTCGGGCAGGCCCGGGGCGCTGTCCGCCGGGGCGGCGGCCAGGGTGGTCAGCAGCAAGGACCCGGCAGCCGTGTAGAGGGCGGCAGCTCGCATCGCGTATCCCTTCGGTGGCAACAGAAGGGATGTTTCGGGCGCCGGTGGGCGAAGGCAAGCACCGGCCGCCCGGTGTCGCCGCGAGCACTCCTATGCGCCCCCGCACACTCCTGGAGCGCCGGGGACAGCGGGGAAGCCGGTCAGCGCAGGCGTTCGCGCAGGGTCGTGTCCTGCGGCTCCCGGTGCGCGAAAGCCGCGCGCAGATCGGGCTCGCCGACCGCGCGGACCCCGAGTACGGCGACGGAGGTGAGGTACGTCCGGTCGTCGCCCGCGCCGCGGTGGCCGGCGGTCCTGGTGCGCCGGGTCAGGCCGGTGAGTAGGCGCTGCCCGGCCGGTGACGCCCAGCGCGAGTACGGGTGGACCTCGATCCGGGCGACCGCGAGGCAGCTCAGGGTGAGGATGAGGGGGAGCGCGAACCAGAGGGCGACCAGGTCGCGCGGCACGGTGCCCCGACCTGGCAGCAGCAGCGCCACCGCGCCCAGCGCGACGACGGCCAGTGCGGCGGCCTGTACCTGGCGGACCGCGAACGCGATCCCGCGCCTGGCCCCGTCGGGCACGGCCAGGCCCGCCGCGACGAGCCGGTCCGCGAGCCCCCGTACGGCCTCCGTGGCGGCGGCGGCCGTCCGCACCGGAGCGATGCGGGACTGGCCCTCCGGCCCGATGGCGCCTATCACCGACCGTTCCATCTCGTCGCGCCCGCTCGGGTCCACGACGGTCGCCCAGCCGGTGTGGGCGAGCAGCAGCCGCCGTTGGCGGGCCATCGACACCAGCGTGAGATCGGCGACCCGAGCCGGTCCGCCGGACAGGAACGCCGCCTCGTACAGCGTCAGATCACGCCCGCGTCCGCCGGGGCCCGCGTCCGGATCGACGGCCGCCGCGTGGACGGCGGCCAGACACAGCCGGGTGCACGCCGTACCGGCGGCGATCCAGGCCAGCAGCAGGAGGAAGGACCAGAACATGCCGTTGTTCTATGCGACAGGGTCCCGAAACGCCATGGGCTTTCAGGATATGGACGAGGTATGGCCGGTACGTGACGTATGGGCGGTGGCCGGATCAGGGCTCCTCGGAAGGCTCAGCAGGCTCTGCGGGCTCAGCAGGGCCTGCGGGCTCCGTGAACTCCACGACCTCCCCGACTTCCGGCGGCGGGCTGGTCGCGGGCGGCGGCAGCGGATAGGTCGCGACCGGCGAGGGCGTCACCGGGACGGCCGATGCGGGGGCGGCCGTCGGGCCGGGCGGGGCCGGGGAGTTGGTGAGCGGCGGGGTGCTCGCGGCGGCCATGTCGGTGGCCAGGGCGTCGAAGTCGACGTACCCCGTGGCCTCCAGGACCTGGATGTGGTCGAGCACGGTCGTGTTCGCGTCGTCGGCGAGGGCGCGGACCAGGGAGTTGCGGGTGCTCGCACGGACCTGGGCGACGACGGAGAACACCTTGCCGTGCGCCATCCGCAGCAGGTTGGCGAACTCACGGTCGAAGTCCTCGCCGTGGGACGCGTTCATGATGCTGAGCCAGCCGCGCTGCTGCTCGCTCGGCTGGTTGGGCAGTTCGAGCCCGAGCTGCGACGCCACGTCCCGGACCCGCTCGTCGAGGAACGTGTGCCCCTCGATCAGATGCCGGCCCGCGATCCGCACGGCCTCGGTGGTGCCGCGCTCCTGGGCCTGCTGACCTGCGGGGAGTTCCCACAGCCCGGCCAGCCGGACCTTGGTGAGGAACTCGCGGTCGAGCGCCGACAGCGGACCGAACCGCGTCGACACGGTCTGCGCGTTGAGCACGGCCGCGCCGGTCCCGGAGCGGTCCGTGTACGACCAGACCGGGAAGACCAGCGCGACGAGGGTCGCCGCCAGTCCCGCGAGGATGAGCCCGGTGCCGCCCAGCCCGGGACGATGGATGGATCGCATGGTGCCTTCTGCCTCCTGTTGCGGCACCGCACGCTAATGCGCTTCGGACGCGAAGTTCGCATCCTACTGCGGGCGCTACGCCAACCGCCGTACGAGGAGGAGAGGCTGCGGAGGAGGGGGCGGACGACGGATGGGGGAGCGTACGCCCCGCGCATACCGCCCGAAACGCCGACAAGCTCGTCTCGCGTGCGAGATGTGTGGGCCGCGCTGTTAACCCCCGCACAGTTCGCGGCGGTCGGGGCCGGGGCGGGTCAGCGGCGCAGGAGTACGCGGCGGGTGGCGCGGGCCAGCCGGGCCGTCGGGCGCTGGGAGCGCGGGGCCGGGCCCGAGCGGTCCAGCCACCACTCGCGCAGCCGCCGACGGGCCTCTGTGTTCTCGGCGGTCTCTGGCTGCCCGCCGAGCAGCAGATGCGCGGCGAAGTCCAGCGCGTCGTGCCGGTAGCCGTCGGCCATGGGGTGCCCGTGCGCGTACGCGAGGAAGGCGGGCCGGTATCCGGCCCCGAGGATCTCGGGCAGTTCCGGCGCGACCTTCGCCACGACATCGGCCCGCTTCGCCCCGAGCGCCCGCGACTGCACCCCGAGCCGCACCCGGTCGAACCCCTCCGGCACGGGCGTCCCCGCGACGAGCGCGGAGAGCAGGGCGGCCTGCGCGAGGGCGAGACGCTGTCGGGCGGATTCGGGAGCGGTGACGGAGCCGTCGTCCGAGTCGGAGGCGTCGCCGGGGGCGGAGCCACTGCTGTCGGTCGCCTCACCGGCCGGTTCCTGCGAGGCGGCGGCCTCCGGAGCCGCTGGGGCAGGGACCTCCGGTTCGGCTGTCGCCGACGCCTGGCTGGTCGGTGTCTGCGATGCGGCCTGCGCCACCGCTGCGGCAGGCACCTGCGGTGTGGCTGTCGCAGCGGCCTGCGCCTGGCTGGTCGGTGCCTGCGAGGCGGCCGGTGCCTTTGACGCGGCGCTCTCCGCCCCAGCCGGGGCCTCCGGCGCGGCCGTCACCGAAGCCCGCATCTCGCCACTAGGCGACTTTGATTCGGCCGTCTCCGAAGTCCGCGCCCGCGCGGACGCGGCCCGTGCCAACGCTCCCCGGATCGCCCCCAGCTCGCGCTCCAGCTCGTCCGGCTCGGGGAAGTTGTCGTCCCGTTCCAGCAGGACGCCGGGCGGGGTGACGCGGGAGGCGAGGTCCGTGAGGATGGTGAGGACGGCGTCCGGGACCGGGTGGGCGTGGCTGTCGTGCCAGACGCCGTCCCGTTCGAAACCGCCCGCGACATGGACGTACGCGATGGCCTCGACGGGCAGTTCGGCCAGGGCCTTCGCCGGGTCCTCGCCCCGGTTGACGTGGTTCGTGTGCAGGTTGGCGACGTCGATGAGGAGGCGTACGCCGGTCCGGTCGGCCAGTTCGTACAGGAACTGGCCCTCGGTCAGCTCCTCGCCCGGCCAGGCGATGAGCGCGGCGATGTTCTCGACGGCCAGCGGCACCGGCAGTGCGGCCTGGGCGATACGGACGTTCTCGCACAGCACGTCGAGCGCGTCCCGGGTGCGGGGGACGGGCAGCAGGTGCCCGGCCTCCAGCAGCGGGGACGCGGTCAGCGGACCGCCCGCGCGGACGAACGCGATGTGCTCGGTGACCAGGGGCGAACCCAGTGCCTCGGCCCGCTCGGCGAGTGCGGTCAGCCGGTCCTCGGCGGGCCGGTCCGCGCCGCCCAGGCCCAGGGAGACACCGTGCGGAACCACCGTCACGCCGCGCTCGCGCAGCCGCAGCAGCGACTCGGGGAGATGCCCCGGGCAGAGGTTCTCCGCCACGGCCTCGACCCAGTCGATACCCGGCATGGCCTCCACGGCGTCCGCGATCTCCGGCCGCCACCCGATGCCCGTACCCAGTCGTCCCGGTCGCTCCAGTTGCTCCAGTCGCTTCATCGTCCGTCCCTTCTACGACCTTGTCGGTCCACGGAGTGATGGCCCCGGC
The DNA here is from genome assembly GCF_053599695.1 of Streptomyces sp. NPDC000878. NCBI lineage: Bacteria > Bacillati > Actinomycetota > Actinomycetes > Kitasatosporales > Streptomycetaceae > Streptomyces > Streptomyces sp. NPDC000878. Next base: position 15,121 of record NZ_JBSFMT010000091.1, read on the forward strand.
CCCCGGGATCGAACCCCTCCCGGGAGACCTTCAGAGCAACATTTGAGCTTCCGCCCGCCTGCCGGCTCCCAGCCGTCTACTGGGCCTGGGCGACGACGTTGGGGTCCGGTGCCTCCGGCCGGTTGGTGTTGATCGTGCCGGGTGTCGTCGGCGACGGCTTCGAGGACCCCTCGACGCCGCTGGTCGGCTCCACCGCGGGCGCGACGGGCGGTATCACTCCGGGGGACGGCGGCGGCGGACCGGTCGGACTGGCGCTGGGCCCGGCGGCGTTCTCGGCGATCTTCTGGAAGTCGACCTGGCCGGTCTTCTCCAGGATCGTGATGTGGTCGAGCACGGTCTGGTTGGTGTCCGAGGCCAGTTGACGCACGAGAGTGTTGCGGGTCTGGTTCCGCACCGTCGCGATGACCGGGAGGATGTTGCCGTGTGCCTGCCGCAGGAGGTTCGCCCAGACCTTGTCGTAGTCCGCGGCCGAGGCCGCCGTCATCTGGTCCAGGAAACCCTGCTGCTGTGCGTTCGGCTGGTTGGGGATCGGGACACCGAGCATCTGGGAGGCGTTCCGTGCCCGCTTGTCGAGGTCGTTGTGGCCCGTGATCAGGTGCTGGGCGGCCTCCCTGACGGCGGGACTGCTGGACTTCTGCATCGCCTGCTGTCCCGCGGGCAGTTCCCACAGCCCGGCCAGCCGGACGCGCACGATGAGTTCGCGGTCCAAGGGGGTCAGCGGCCCCCACTGCGTGTTCACCGTGTCGCCGACGAGCGCGGCTGCGGCTGCCTTCGCGGTGTCGTCACGGTGCGGGTACGAGTAGAGCACGGGGTACGCGAGTGCGCCGATCGTGCCGGCGATCGCCAGGCCGACGAGGATCGAGCCGTTCATGCGGGGCAAAGGAGCCTCCCGGAGGGACCCAACTGGTCGTTGGGGACTGTTACTTGGCCAGTGAGGGGGATACGTGAGCGGTATCGGGACGTGACCGACACGTGTCAGATCGTGCCGTTGGCGAGGGCGTCGAAGTCGACCGCGCCGGTCTTCTCCAGCACCGTGATGTGGTCGAGCACGGTCTGGTTGGTGTCCGTCGCCAGCTGACGCACCAGCGTGTTCTGGGTCTGGTTCCGGATCGTCGCGATGTCCGGGAAGATCGTGCCGTGTGCCTTCCGCAGGATGCTCGCCCAGACCCGGTCGAACTCCTTGCCCTGGGCGCCGTCCATCTGGGCCAGGAAGCCCTGCTGCGCCTCGTTCGGCTGGTTGGGCAGCTCGACATTGAGCTGGGCGGCGACCTTCCGCACCCGCTCGTCAAGGTCGCCGTGGCCCACCAGCAGGTGGTCCGCCGCCTCCTTGACGGTGGCGCTGCTGGACTTCTCCATCGCCTTCTCGCCCGCGGGCAGTTCCCACAGCCCGGCCAGCCGCACGCGCACGATGAGGCTGCGGTCCGAGGCGGTCAGCGGCCCCCACTGGGTGTTCACCGTGCCGGCGGCCGTGTTCGACACTCCGGTGCCGGAGCGGTCGGCGTAGGACCACACAGGGAACGCGAGCGCGGCCATCGTGGTGGTCAGGGCCGCGATGACGAGGGCCGAGTGGTTGATGCGCGGCAAAGGAGCCTCCCGGGGAAACCAACTGGTCGTTGGGCAGATGTTGCTTGGCCAGCGACAGAAGGTACGGGCGGGAGCTCAGGGATGTTCAACGAAGATGTTTGAACCCTGTGCGTCCCAGGGGACGGTGGTCCGCGACAACCGTCGCCGAACCGGGCGCGATCTCCGTGAAACCGGCGTCGCGGACCAACGGGAGCCCGCTGCCGGTGAGTTCACGCCAGCGATCCGGCTCCGCAGTCCGGACGGCGAGCGGATACCCGGCGTCACGCCAGGCCGCCCGCGCCTCGTCCGACAGCTCCCACCACGCCAGCTGAGCACCGTGCCCGGTCTGGGCCATCGCCTTACCGGCCGACATGTCCAGCTCGGGGTTCAGCCAGAGAACGGGCACCGCCGGGTCCGGTTCGAGCGGCGGCTCCGGATCGTCCAGATCGGTGCCGGAGACCTGGAGCCGCGCCAGGTCCTTGGGCCACCCGTCCAACGGAACAGGCGGAAAGACCCGCACCTCGGCCGACTTCCCACTGACCGTGATCCCGTCCAGCGCCTCGGCCCGCCGCCACTCGGCCCCCCGCGCCCGCCGCACCACCTTACGAATCCGAGCATCCTGCCAGTCCCGCATGACCTGAGCCCACTCCCCGTCCCCGACGGACCGCTCGTCCCCGAGGAGCACAAGAACGGCCCGAGCGGCGGTCTCCAACGCATCCGTACGAGCGGGCGGCGAGCCCTTCTCGATCCGGGCGACGAGGGGCAGCACGAACTGGGGCGCCTCATCACGCGAGGACCGCTCGGACCGAAAAGGACTGTCGCCGGGTGCATTCTGATCATGGCTCACGACAGCCACCCTAGGGGCGCGGGGCTGTGCTCGATTTGCGGCTCCGCCGCGTGGGCGCGACCAGCCACATCCGACCCGCAGCCGCTCCACGACAGAATGACCCCATGCAAAGCGATCTACGCCTGGAAAACGTGGGCCGCCGCTACGGCATACGCGGCCCCTGGGTCCTGAGAGGCGTCCACCTGACCCTCACCCCCGGCACCCTCACCCGCATCGAGGGCCCCAACGGCACAGGCAAATCCACCCTCCTAAGACTCCTCGCACGCATAGACACCCCCACAGAAGGCACCCTCACCGGCCACCCCCGCACTGCCTACGTCCCCGAACGCTTCCCCACAGCCCTCCCCTTCACCGCACACGCCTACCTCACCCACCTGGGCGCCGTGCACGGCCTCCCCCGTACGGCCGCCGCCCGTGCCGCCGACGAGTGGCTGGAGCGCCTCGGCGCCGCCGCCTACGCCCGCACACCCATGGCCCAGCTCTCCAAGGGCAGCAGCCAGAAGGTCGCCGTCGCCCAGGCCCTCCTCGCCGACCCGGAGCTGCTCGTCCTCGACGAGGCGTGGACGGGCCTCGACACCGCAGCCCGGGCCGAGTTGGAGCGGGTCGTCGCCGAACGGACCGCGTCCGGCGCCTCGGTGGTGTTCGTCGACCACGACCCGGGCCGTCTGGCGGGGGCGCCCGACGCGACGTACACCGTGACCGAGGGTGGCCTCGACATCCGTACAGCACAAGCCGGTTCACCGGAACCGGTCGGCCCGCACCTGGCCGTCGAGGCGCAGGGACCGCCGGGTGCGGAACCCCCGGCCGAGGCGCTGAAGTGGACGGCGTCGAGGACGGAGACCGTGACCCCGGGCGGCCATCGGCTCACCGTCCCCCTGACCCACTCGGACGTCGTACTCCGCGCCCTGCTGACGGCCCGCCCGCCCTGGCACGTCGTGAGCGTGGGCCCCGGAACGGCCGCGCTGAACGACACCACCGCACCCGCCCCGCTCACCACCGACGAAAGCCCCCGATGACCGCCCTCCTGCGCTACCAGGCCGCCCTGCTCGTGCGTTCGCAGCGCTGGCTGCCGCCGTTCATCCTGTACGCGGTGTTCCTGGGCGTCGGGGTGCAGAGCGGGCAGCCGGTGCTCGACTCGCTCGGGTACGCCGCCGCGGCCGTACTGCCGGTGGCCGCCTGGCTGGTGCGGATCTGCGCGGGCAACGAGCCGCCCGCCGCCCGCGCCGCCGTGGCCGCCGCCGTCGGTCCCGGGCGGGCGCACCTCGCCTGTCTCCTGGTGGCGCTGGGCGCCGCGGCGGCGCTCGGCACGGCCGCGACCGTCGTGGTGACCCTCATCAGCGACCCGGCGAGCGCCGATCACCAGGTCCGGGTGGAGCCGCTCCCGGCCGGGGCCGCCGGGCTGCTCGCCGCGCTGGTGTGCGCCCTGCTCGGCACGGCCGTCGGCGCGCTCACGACCTGGCCGCTGCTGCGTTCGCCCGGCCGGGCGGTGCCCGCGATGATGCTCGGCGCGCTGCTGGCGCTGGTGGTGACGGGCTCCCCGGCCCAGCTGGCGATCACGTCCCTGGTGACCGGCTCCCGCTCGGGCACGGTTCCGGTACCGCTGCTGCCGCTGGCCTCGGCGGCCCTGCTCACGGTGGCGGCGACCGCCGGGGCCTGCGCGCTCACCGCACGCCGCTCACCCTGAGCAGGCCGAGCGCTGCGCCTCCTGCCATTCACAGACCGGGCAGAGCGTGATGCCCTTCCGCGACTCCGGGTACTCGGTCGGCTTCCGGCACAGCACACACTCCGCGTACGCGACCTCGTTCTCGTCACTCATGGGACCAGCCTAAGCCGGTCACCGCCGGCCGCCCGTGGCTCCGATCAGCTCGGACACCTTCACGAACCGGAAGCCACGCTCGCGCAGCGCGGGCACGATCGTGCGCAGCGCCCGCTCGGTCGCCGGGGCGGCACTGCGCGTGCAGTGCATGACGACGACCGACCCGGGCCGTACGCCGTCCAGCACCTGCCGGGCCACCGCGTCGGCGTCCGTCGCGAAGGCGTCCCCGCTGACCACGTCCCACTGCACGGCGGTGACCCCGACTCTGCTCAGCGCGCGCAGCGCACGCCGGTCGTGACACCCGCCCGGGAAGCGGAAGTAGGGCATGGCCCTGGGCACCCCGGCGGCCCGGAAGGCGGCGAAGGCCCGCTCGACGTCGGCGCGCATCCGCGCCTCGGAGCCGGCGATGGTCGGCAGGCCGTAGCAGTCCTCGGTGAAGGCGTAGTGGCTGTACGAGTGGTTGGCGACCTCGAAGAGGGGGTCCCGTCCGATGGAGCGGGCCTGGAGCGGGTACTGCTCGGCCCACCGCCCCGTCATGAACACGGTCGCCGGCACCTTCAGTGCCCGCAGCGTGGCGATCAGCCGAGGGTTGTCGAATCGTTCGCCCCGCGCAGCCCGGTCGCCCTGCCCGGCGGTCATGTCGGCGTCGAAGGTGAGGGCGACCGCCTTCTCCGGGGTGCGCGGGCCGTTCCGGAAGACGGGGGTCAGACCGGCGGGCCCGGGGGCGAGGGTGGGCGGGCGCGAGGGGGCGGCGGACGGGGGCGCGGGAGGCCGCTCGGCCCGCTGCGGTACGGGGGCGGTGCCGCAGGCGGCGAGTGCGGTGAGCGCGGGGCCGAGGACACAGCCGGTGACGACTCGTCGTACGAGAGTGATCATCGTACGAAGGTAGAAATGCCGGAGTTGCCCGGCGGCCCGCCGCGAGGGCGAGGCGCCCGGATGTCACCCGCCCGGCCGCGACCGCCCCACCCCGCAGCCGCCTACGTGGCGAGCAGGCGCGCCCTGTACTCCGCCACGTCGAAGTCCGCCTTCGGGTACTGCGGGTCCAGCGCCTCCAGGTGCTCCAGCAGCAGTCGGCTGATCGCCCAGTTGCGGTACCACTTGCGGTCCGCCGGGATCAGGTACCAGGGCGCGCCGGTCGAACACCGCTCCAGGGCGATCTCGTACGCCTCCTGGTACGCGGGCCACAGCGCGCGGTCCTCGATGTCGCCGACGTTGAACTTCCAGTACTTTTCGGGGTTGTCCAGGCGTTCGAGGAGACGGCGCCGCTGCTCGTCGTAGGAGATGTGCAGGAAGCACTTCACGACGGTCACGCCGTCCTCGGCGAGGGACTTCTCGAAGCCGTTGATCTGGCTGTAGCGGGCGGTGAGCTGGGCCCGGGAGGCGAGATCGCGGACGCGGGCGATCAGGACGTCCTCGTAGTGCGAGCGGTCGAAGATGCCGATCTCGCCGGGCTGGGGGAGCGCCCGTTTGATGCGCCAGAGGAACGAGTGGCCCAGTTCCTCGTGGGTGGGCGCCTTGAACGCCCTGATCCGGCAGCCCGACGGGTTGAACAGGCCGATGACGTGCTTGACCGTGCCGCCCTTGCCGCTGGTGTCCATGCCTTGCAGGACGAGCAGCAGCCGCCGTCGGTCGCCGGTCGAGCCAGCCGCCCACAGACGCTCCTGGAGGACCGCGAGCCGTTCGCCCAGCAGGGCGGTGGCGGCGAGCCCTGCCACCTTGTCGGCGGGGCCGCCCGGGGTGGCCCTGGCGTCGTACGCGCCGAGGTCGACCCGCTCCCCGCCGGGCACGCGCAGCAGCTCACCCAACATGCTCTCCGCGGGCTTCCCGGAGTCCTGTTTCGAGCCCTTCTTGGCCATGGGGCACCTCTTCCGGTCCGGTTCCTCCCCGGTACCTCGATCCTGCGACGCGGAAACCGGGCGCGCCAGCCGTCGGGCCGCCGGACAGGCCCTAGCTGCGGGTGCAGCGCCCGGTGGGGCCGGCGGCGGGCGGGCGGCACTGGAGGGCGAAGTCGGCGGCGCTGGTGCTCAGGTAGCGGCCCAGGCAGGTGTTCGGTGTCGTCCGGCCGCGTTCGCCGCAGAAGGCCAGTGCGGCACGGCCGTCGGCGAACGGGCCAGGGGCGTAGATCACCCAGTAGCCCGGGCGCAGGGACGCGTACTCGTCGCTCCGTAGGACCATCGCCTCCGGCACCGACTCCCTGACCTTGGCGAGCCGCGCGTCCCGGGCGGCGGTCCCGGAGCCGACCGGTTCGGAGAAGAGCTGGGCGATCCAGCGGCCGGTCGCGGCGGACGGGGTGGTTGAGGCAGTGGCTGAGGAGGTGGCTGAGGCGGTGGGGGTCGGGGTCGGCGAGGCCGTCGTACCGGCCACCGGGCCCGGGCCGCCGTCCGTCCTCTCGTCCCCGTCGAGGAAACGCAGGGTGAGGAACGTGGCGGCGACGGCCACGAGGAACGCGAGTACGACGGGCAGGGCCACCCGCCTGCGACGGTACCTCGACGGCAGGGGGTACGAGTTCGGAACGGTCGGCGGTGGTGTTCTGCCGAACTCCGGTATGTGGCCCACGGGTTGGGGCGCCGTCACCGTCCGCTGAGCAGGACTCGGTGTCCCGCCCGCGGCCACCCGCCCCAGCAGCGCCGCCAGTTGGGCCGCGTCTGGCCGGCCCGCTGGATCCCGTACCAGCAGCGCTTCGAGTACGGGCGTGAGCGCGCCCGCGCGGGACGGTGGCGGTACCTCGGACTCCAGGACCGCGGCCAGTGTCGCGAGCGTGGTCTCGCGGCGCAGCGGGCTCACGCCCTCCACGCACACGTACAGCACGACTCCCAGGGACCACAGGTCGGCCGCCGGGTCGTCGGAGGGGCCGCGGAGGCGTTCCGGGGCGATGTACTCGGGGGAGCCGACGAGTTCGCCGGTCATCGTCAGGGCCGTCGCGCCCTGGAGCGCGGCGATCCCGAAGTCGGTGAGCACCGCGCTGCCGTCGGGGCGCAGCAGGATGTTCGCCGGTTTCACGTCCCGGTGCTGTACGCCCGCCGCGTGCGCCGCGCGCAGCGCGTCCAGCACCTGGCCGCCGATCCGCGCCGCCTCCACCGGCGTCAACGGGCCTGATTCCAGGCGCTTGTCGAGCGAGACGCCGGGCACAAGCTCCATGACGATCCAGGGGTGCGGGTCGTCGTCGACGATCTGATGGACCGTCACCACGTTGGGATGGCTGAGCCGGGCCAGCGCCTGGGCCTCGCGCAGCACCCGTCCGCGTACGGCGTCGGTCGCCGCCGCGTCGGCCCGTACCGCCTTCAGCGCGACCTCGCGGTGCAGCACGGCGTCCCGGGCCCGCCAGACCGTGCCCATCCCACCGCTCCCGAGCCGCTCCAGCAGCTCGAACCGGCCGTCGACCACGTCCCCCGGTACGTTCATGGCGGACAGGCTAGGGCCTGCCCGCCATGTCCGGCTCAGAGGGCGCCGGTTACCGCTTCCACGGGCCCGTCACCGCGAACGTCGTGCCGGGTGTGTAGCAGTTGACGTACATCGTCCGGCCGTCGGGAGAGAAGGTGACGCCCGCGAACTCGCCCCACTCGGGGGCGTCTTGGGTGCCGATGTTCTGGGCGTTGCGGGCCATCGCGTACACCTCGCCCCTGCGTGTCACGCCGTACACGTGCTGTGCGCCCTCCCCGTCCTCGCACACCATCAGGCCGCCGCTCGGGGCGAGGCAGATGTTGTCCGGTGATTCGCCGGGCAGTTGGACGTCCGTGTCCGGGCCGAAGACGATGACGAGGGTGAGGCGGCGCGCGGCCGGGTCGTAGCGCCAGATCTGGCCGAAGTGGGTGGCCGCCGAGCCCTCGCTCGCGTGGGCGAACGACGACACGAAGTACACGCACCGCCCGCCCCAGTAGCAGCCCTCCAGCTTCTGCGCGTGCGTGACACCCTTCGGCCCGAAGTCCTGGAGGCGGATGGGGGTTTGGGCGGCCAGCGGGTCCGGTACGTCCACCCACTCGACGCCGTCGAAGGCGGCGCCCGGTTCCTGGATCGAGGAGAGGTCGGGTACGCCCGGCACCCGCATCGCCTGGAGCCGGCCGCCCGCGCGCAGCGAACCCACCCCGCCCAGCGGCCTCTTGGGCAGGAAGCGGTAGAAGAGGCCGAAGGGGCGCAGGAAGGCGTCCTCCGTCTCGTAGACGATGCCGTTCCTCGGGTCGACGGCGATCGCCTCGTGCTGGAAGCGGCCCATCGCGGTGAGCGGGACGGCGCCGGTGCGGTGCGGGTCGGCCCCGTCGACCTCGAAGATGAAGCCGTGGTCCTTCGTGTAGCCGTTGGTGCCGGCCTTGTCCTCGGTCTCCTCGCAGGTCAGCCAGGTGCCCCAAGGCGTGGGCCCGCCCGCGCAGTTGACGGCCGTACCGGCGATGGCGACCCGCTCCGAGAGCACGTCCCCGTCCCGGTCGAGGGTGAGGGACGTACAGCCGCCCTTGCCCATCGGGTCGTAGGTGAGGCCCTTGACGGTCGGGACCGGGATTCTCGGGGTGTTGCGGTTCTCGTGGTTGCGGACGAGGTGGACGCGGCCGTGGCGGCCCGCGAAAGCTGCCATGCCGTCGTGGTTGGAGGGCACCGGGCCCTCGCCGGAGCGCAGGGGGTCGCCCTCACGGGACAGCACCCGATGGCGGAAACCTTTCGGCAGGTCGAGCAGGCCCTTCGGGTCGGGGACCAGGGGGCCGTAGCCGGAGTGGCCGATGCCCTGTGCTGCGGCGGTACCGGCGAAGAGTTCGGAGAGGGCGCCGGTGAAGGCGATGCCGACACCCAGGGCGCCGGTGCGGGCGAGGACCTGGCGTCGGGAGGCGGGGGAGGCGTCGACTGCCGAGGGGCCGTCAACTGCCGTGGGGTTGGCGCCTGTTGAGGTGCCGTCGAGTTCGGGCGTGCCGAATGCGGACATGGGGAGGCAACCTTCCTGCTGGCGGACAGGACTGTGACCTTGCTGTGTGTATCACGCCGTACGGACCTCGGGAACCACGCGCGTAGCGCGCCTCACCCCGATGACCCGCCTGGAGGCGGCTGCTGGGACTGCGCCCGTTCCAGGAAGCGGAGCAGTTCCACCGGGAAGGGCAGGACGAGCGTCGAGTTCTTCTCGGCGGCGACCGCCACCACCGTCTGGAGCAGCCGGAGTTGGAGCGCGGCGGGTTGCTCGGACATGACCTCGGCGGCCTCCGCGAGTTTCTTGGACGCCTGCAGCTCGGCGTCCGCGTTGATGATCCGGGCCCGGCGTTCACGGTCGGCCTCGGCCTGGCGGGCCATGGAGCGCTTCATCGTGTCCGGCAGGGAGACGTCCTTGATCTCGACCCGGTCGATCTGCACGCCCCAGCCCATGGCCGGGCTGTCGATCATCAGCTCCAGGCCCTGGTTGAGCTTCTCCCGGTTGGACAGGAGATCGTCCAGGTCGCTCTTGCCGATGATCGAGCGCAGTGACGTCTGTGCCATCTGGGAGACCGCGAAGCGGTAGTCCTCGACCTGGACGAGCGCGTTCGCCGCGTCGACGACCTTGAAGTAGACGACCGCGTCCACCCGCACGGTCACGTTGTCCCGGGTGATGCCCTCCTGGGCCGGCACCGGCAGCGTGACGATCTGCATGTTGACCTTGTGCAGCCGGTCCACGAGCGGGACCACCATCGTGAAACCGGGCGCCCGTACGTCCCCGGCGAGCCGGCCGAGCCGGAACACGACCCCGCGTTCGTACTGCTTGACGACCCGTGCCGCCGCCCCGACGTAGACGAGCCCGGCGGCTCCGGCGGCGATACCCGCGGCCAGCAATTCCTCAAGCATGATGACGACCTCTCGCAGCCGTCCCGTACGTGCCGATCGGCACCTTTAACAAACGATATGCCCGGTCCGGGGCTCGGGGCGAGCCTCGGACCGGGCGACCTCGTGCGCGGAGGCTACTTCGTGGTCGTCGTCATCAGCCGCACAGGCTCCGTCCCGGCCGCGCTGTGCCGCTCCGCCCAGCTCTCCAGGGCCGTGCGGCAGGCGTGGTCCAGGTGGTGCAGGCCCGACAGTTCCAGCTCGATCGGCCGGTCCTGGGGGAGCGCCTCGAGGCTGTCGAGTATTTTCGGCAGCCGCAGGAAGGTCGCGTTGCCCGACAGATACGCCTGGATCGGCCCTGCGCCCTTGTCTATGACCTCCAGCTTGAGATGCGAGGCCTCCCAGGCGGTCTTGCCCACCGACAGAGCGAGACCGATCAGCACGCCCTCGAACATGTTCACGGACACGATCGACACGGCCGTGACCAGGAGTATCAGCGCCTCACCGCGGTGCTCGCGCCAGAGCGAGGCGACCTCGCGCAGCGGTATCAGCTTCCAGCCCGCGTGCACGAGGATGCCGGCCAGCGCGGGCAGCGGGATCAGGGCCAGCGCGCCCGGCAGCAGCGCCGCGAACAGCAGCAGCCATACGCCGTGCATGACCCGGGACGCCTTCGTCCGCGCGCCCGCCTGGAGGTTCGCCGAGCTGCGCACGATGACCGCGGTCATGGGCAGCGCGCCCAGCAGCCCGCACACGGTGTTGCCGGCGCCCTGCGCCATCAGCTCCTTGTCGTACTGGGTGCGCGGACCGTCGTGCAGCCGGTCCACCGCGGCGGCGCTGAACAGGCTCTCGGCGGACGCGATCAGCGTGAACGCCACGACCGTGCCGATCACGCTGAGGCTCGCCAGTTCGCCGAAGGCGCCGAGGCCGGGCAGCTGGACGGCGTCCAGCAGGCCCTTCACCTCGACGGTCGCCACCGGCAGGCTGAAGACCAGGGTGACGACGGTCGCCAGGACCACCGCGGCGAGCGCGCCCGGCACCGCCCGCACCTTCTTGGGCAGCCGCTGCCACAGCACGATCACGGCTATCGTGCCCGCGCCGACGGCCAGCGAGGCCAGCGCGCTGGTGCTCCCCACGGCCTTCGCGGCGGCCTCGGGCAGCCCGGCGATCTTGTCGAGCCCGGCGGCGGGCGCCTTCAGCCCGGCCGCCGCGTACAGCTGCCCGGCGATGATCACGAGCCCGATTCCGGCCAGCATGCCCTCGACGACGGACACGGATATCGCCCGGAACCAGCGCCCCAGCTTCCAGGCGCCCATGGCGAGCTGGAGCAGCCCGGCGGCGAGCACGATCACCCCGAGGGTGGGCAGCCCGTGTTCCCGTACGGCCTCGAAGACGAGCACGGTGAGGCCGGCGGCGGGCCCGGACACCTGGAGGCTGCTGCCCGGCAGGAGTCCGGTGACGATACCGCCCACGATGCCGGTGACCAGGCCGAGTTCGGCCGGGACACCGGAGGCGACGGCGACGCCCACGCACAGCGGCAGGGCGACCAGGAACACGACGAGCGAGGCGGCGAAGTCCTGCCGCAGATGAGGGAACCTGGCCAGTTTGTCGAGGCTGGTCATGGCGGCCCTCACAGCGCTTCGAACGCGTCGGTGGCGGCGCGGTGCTCGCGTACGGACCCGGTGTGGACCTCGTAGTACCAGCCGCGCAGCCGTAGTTGGCCCTTCGCCAGACGTTGCTCCACGCAGGGGTAGGAGCGCAGCCGCAGCAGCTGGGCCAGGACGTGGTTCTGGACGCCGGCCGCGACCGTCGGGTCGTCGGTGTCGGACGCGGTGGTGGCTGTGCCGGTGACCGTGGGGTCGTCGGCGGCGTGCGCGAGCCAGTCGCGTACGGCGGGTACGGCGGTGAGGTCGTCGCCGCGGACCAGGGCGCCGACGGCGCCGCAGTGCGAGTGGCCGCAGACCACGATGTCGCTGACGCCGAGGACCTCCACGGCGTACTCGATCGTGGCCGCCTCGCCGGTGGGGCGGCCGGAGGCGTACGGGGGGACGATGTTGCCGGCGGTGCGCAGCTCGAAGAGTTCGCCCGGCCTGGCACCTGTGATCAGGGCCGGTACGACCCTGGAATCGGAGCAGGTGATGAACAGGACCTGGGGGGACTGGCCTTCGGCGAGCTTGGCGAACTCCTCAGGGCGCTGACCGAAGGTGCGGGCGTTGTCGATGAGGGGCTGCATGTGGTGACTCCTCCTGGCGCGCCTCGATGGCGCGTCGGACGTACATGACAGTCGGACGTGCTGACAGAGCGTGGGGGGACGTCGCTGCTGTCAGCAGCGGAACACCTGGAGTGCGGCCGGGGTGTGCGCGGTCAGTGATCTGGGCGCCTGATGGCGGGACGTGACGCGCGTTTCCGGTTCGTGCGGGGCCGCGGGGTCCACTGCGAGGAGCGGGCGCTCGGGCGCCTCGGGGCCCGCATCGACGATTCGATGCCGGTCGCGGACGCGCAGGGGCCAGCTCGGGTCGTTGGGACGGTTGTCATTACCGCAGGTAACGTACTCGTCGCGCAGGGCTTCCGCCCGGGGTTTGTTTCGGGGCTCGGTCTTGGCCTCGGCGTGACGGGCTGTGTGCGCGGATGCGAAGGACGCGGTGGGGGCGAAGAACTGGAGGGCCAGCAGGGTGGCGGCGAGGAGCGAAATGACGATCCGGGCCGTAGCACCTCGGAACATGCGCCCCCCTCCAGGCATTTCGAGATCTCTTACACGCGTCAATGGATGGTCAATCACTGGTCAAGAAACACGTTAACCCTGCGAAGTTGTTTGCAGGGTTAACTTAGCGTTTCATGCTGAAGAGAGCCTGAAAGCGCGGGTGGGATGACGCGAACTGGCCCTTGACCTGCGGTTGTTCATGTGGTGGGCAGGCGGGGAGCCTACGAGGCGTCCACGAGGTCCTTCGCGTCGCGGGCCAGAGCGGTCAGGCGGGAGATCGCGCGGAAGTACTTCTTGCGGTAGCCGCCGTTCAGCATCTCCTCGCTGAACAGCTGGTCGAAGGGCATGCCGGAGGCGAGTACGGGCACCTCGCGGTCGTACAGCCGGTCGGCGAGGACGACGAGCCGCAGCGCCGTCGACTGGTCGGGAACCGGCCGTACGTCGGTGAGGCACACGGCCTTGAGATCGTCCGTGAGGGCGCCGTACCGGCTGGGGTGCACCCGGGCGAGGTGGTCGAGGAGCCGCGGGAAGTCGTCGAGCGACGCGCCCTCGGTGGCGTACGCCGCCTTGGTCACCTGCTCCTCGGAGTACGGCGCCGGGGCCTGGGGCAGCCCGCGGTGGCGGTAGTCCTCGCCGTCGATGCGCAGGGCGCGGAAGCGCGCGGACAGGCCCTGGATCTCGCGCAGGAAGTCGGCCGACGCGAACCGGCCCTCGCCGAGCTTGCCCGGCAGGGTGTTCGAGGTGGCGGCGAGCGCGACGCCCGCGTCGACGAGCTTGCCGAGCAGGGTCGACACGAGGACGGTGTCGCCCGGGTCGTCCAGCTCGAACTCGTCGATGCAGAGCAGCCGGTGTCCGGACAGGGTCTGGACGGTCTTCTGGAAGCCGAGGGCGCCGACGAGGTTCGTCAGCTCCACGAAGGTGCCGAAGGCCTTGAGCGCGGGCTCCGCCGGGGTGGCGTGCCAGAGGGAGGCGAGGAGGTGGGTCTTGCCGACGCCGTAGCCGCCGTCGAGGTAGACGCCACGGGGCCCGGCCGGCGCCTTGGACGCCTTGGCCTTCCCGAACCCGAAGAACCCCCGCCTGCCGCCCCCCAGGGCATGCGCCCCGCCGAGCCCGCCGGCGAAGCCGTCGAGGACGCGCACGGCCTCGGTCTGGCTGGGCTGGTTCGGGTCCGGGATGTACGTACCGAAGCGCACCGAGTCGAACCGGGGCGGCGGCACCATCTCGGCGACCAGCCGGTCCGCGGGGACATGCGGCTCACGCACGCACAGGGACAGCGGGGCCGCGTCGGCTATCGGGCCGAATCCGGGGGCGGCGGGGGTGGTAGGCACGGTTCACCATGCTAATCGCCGTGCCAGACTGCCTGGCATGCGACGCCTGTTCCCTGTGACCGAAGAGACAGTGGCCGGGGCCTCGGGAGGGGCCGTGGATGCCGGTGGTGCCGGTGGTTCGCCCGGGGGCGGTGAGGCCGCCGACCGTGAGTGGAGTCTGGCGGAGCTGGGTGCCGCCTACGCGTACCCCGAGCGGGCGAACGGGGGCCCGGGAACCTGGCTGCGGGCCAACATGGTGTCCACGCTCGACGGCGCCGCCCAGCACGACGGCCGTTCCCAGTCCATCTCCTCCGCCTCCGACATGCGGATCTTCGGCACCCTGAGGGCGCTGGCGGACGTCGTGCTCGTCGGTGCGGAAACGGTACGCCAGGAGGGTTATCGGCCGGTACGCGCGCGTGCCGAGTTCGCCGAGGCCCGGGAGGCGGCCGGACAGGCGGAGGTGGCGGCCGTCGCGATCGTCAGCGCGAGTCTGGACCTGGACTTCTCGCTCCCCCTGTTCACCTCGCCCCTGGTGCCCACCCTGATCCTCACGGGCGCCGCGGTCGCCCCCGACCGGGTCGCCGCCGCCGAGAAGGCGGGCGCCCGGGTGGTCGTCGCCGGTGACGGCATGGGCGTGGACCCGGCACGTGCCGTACAGGCCCTCGCCGGCCTCGGTCACACGCGGCTGCTGACCGAGGGCGGGCCGCGGCTGCTGGGGCAGCTGGTGGCGGCGGGTGTGCTCGACGAGCTGTGCCTGACGATCTCCCCGATGCTCACGGTGGGGGACGCTCAGCGGATCTCGGGCGGGCCCTCGGTGGCTGTTCCCCGGCGCTTCGAACTGGTGTCCTTGCTGGAGGAGGAGGGCTTCCTGTTCAGTCGGTATCGCCGAGCGTGAGGCGCGAGCATGAGGCGCAAGGGCCCTGTGCGGCCCGACACGATGTGGAATCTGTCGTTCCGTTTGTCTTTCGCTGGGCACACTAAAACTCGCAGCCCCCGTGCGATCACGGGGCAGGATGGTTTCCGCAGGGGCCTACGGACGGCCCACGGAGGAGAAGGGCGCCTGTCGTGTTCACAAGCGTACTGATGATCGAGAAGGCCCTGACGTCCGCCGACGTGGAGTTCGTCACCACCTTGCACGGCGACGAGGACGTCGCCTTCCACGTACTGCTCCAGCCCCGAGGCGACCAGGCCGACCGGCTGCTGCGCGCCATCGACGACATTGCCCTCGGCGAGCTGGACGAGGCGGCGCACGAACGGGAGACGGCGGAGGGCAAGGACGCGGCGGCGTTGGGGGAGCAGGCGTTGGAGGTGTCGCTGGCGGCCCTCCGGGGGTTGGGCAACGAGGCGGAGGGGCGGATTGTCGAGGACCATCCGCTGGATGCGCTTCGGGGGTTGGTGGACGAGGTCGAGGCGGATGAGGTGATCGTGCTGACCGATCCTCATTACGTGGAGGAGTTCTTTCATCGGGACTGGGCTTCTCGGGCTCGGCACAAGGTGGGGGTGCCGGTGTTGAAGTTGTTCTCGCACAGCAAGGCGTAGTTTTTTGGCTGCGGGCCGGTGGGGGCTGGTCGCGCAGTTCCCCGCGCCCCTGGGTGGGTGGGGGTCAGCCTCGGTCACAAGGCACCCCCTCTGCAGGGAATAGGCTGGGGTCCGTTCTAGCTGTCGCACCGCATCTGGGGAGAAACGCACATGGCACCCGGCCTTCCTGTCGCCATGGAACGACCGCACTTCATCGGCATTGGTGGGGCCGGGATGTCGGGGATCGCGAAGATCCTTGCTCAGCGTGGGGCTGCTGTGGCCGGGAGTGATGCCAGGGAGTCCGAGACTGCCGCCGCGCTGCGGGCGTTGGGGGCGACCGTGCATATCGGGCACGCTGCCGGGCATCTTGCCGATGACGCCACGTGTGTTGTCGTGTCCTCCGCGATCCGGGCCGACAATCCGGAGCTGGCGCGGGCGGCCGAGCTGGGGATTCCGGTGGTTCACCGTTCGGACGCGCTCGCCCGGCTGATGGACGGCCTGCGGCCGATCGCCGTCGCCGGTACGCACGGCAAGACGACCACGACGTCGATGCTGGCGGTGTCGCTGAGCGAACTGGGGCTGAACCCCTCGTACGCGATCGGCGGCGACCTGGACGCGCCCGGCTCGAACGCCCTGCACGGCGACGGCGAGATCTTCGTGGCCGAGGCGGACGAATCGGACCGCAGCTTCCACAAGTACGCGCCCGAGGTCGCGATCGTCCTCAACGTCGAACTCGACCACCACGCCAACTACGCCTCCATGGACGAGATCTACGAGTCCTTCGAGACGTTCGCGGGAAAGATCGTGCCCGGCGGGACCCTGGTGATCTCCGCCGACCACGAAGGTGCGCGGGAGCTGACGCGGCGCCTGCCGGACTCTGTGCGCGTGGTGACGTACGGGGAGTCGGCGGACGCGGACGTACGGGTGCTGTCCGTCGTGGCCCAGGGGCTCAAGAGCGAGGTCAGCGTGCTCCTGGACGGCCAGGAGTTCACTTTCGCCGTCTCCGTCCCCGGCCGTCACTACGCCCACAACGCCGTCGCCGCGCTGGCCGCGGGCGTCGCGCTGGGCGTCCCGGCCGCGGAGCTGGCCCCGGCCATCGTGGCGTACACCGGGGTGAAGCGGCGCCTCCAGCTGAAGGGTGAGGAGGCCGGCGTGCAGGTCATCGACTCCTACGCCCACCACCCGACGGAGATGACGGCGGACCTGGAGGCGATGCGCGCGGCGGCCGGTGAGGCCCGCATCCTGGTGGTCTTCCAGCCCCACCTGTTCTCGCGGACCCAGGAACTCGGCAAGGAGATGGGCCAGTCCCTGGCCCTCGCGGACGCCTCTCTGGTCCTCGACATCTACCCGGCCCGCGAGGACCCGATCCCGGGCGTGACCAGCGCGCTGATCATCGACGCCGCGCGGGCCGCGGGCGCCGATGTGACGGCCGTGTCCGACAAGGCCGAGGTGTCCGACGTCGTCGCGGGAATGGCGAAGGCAGGGGATCTCGTTCTCACCATGGGCGCGGGTGACGTGACGGACCTGGGCCCGCAGATTCTGGACCGTCTCGCACAGAAGTAAAGGGGTTGGCCTTCATGTCGTACGACGTCGAGAAGCCGGACGAGCAGTGGCGCGCGGAGCTGACCCCGGCCGAGTACGCCGTCCTGCGCCAGGCCGGGACCGAGCCCGCCTTCGTCGGTGAGTACACCGACACCAAGAAGCAGGGCGTCTACTCCTGCCGGGCCTGTGGCGCCGAACTCTTCACCTCGGAGACGAAGTTCGAGTCGCACTGCGGCTGGCCGAGCTTCTTCGATCCGAAGGACACCGACGCGGTCGAGCTGATCGCGGACCGCTCGCTCGGCATGGTGCGGACCGAGGTGCGGTGTGCGCGCTGCGGGTCGCACCTCGGGCATGTGTTCGAGGGGGAGGGGTATCCGACCCCGACCGATCAGCGGTACTGCATCAACAGCATCTCGTTGCGGCTCACGCCCGACGAGGGCTGACGGCTTCACTTGCGCCAAAGGGCCGCCATCCCGTGGTTGGGGTGGCGGCCCTCGCTGTTGTTTGTGGGCTTAAGGATCGGCGGGGCTCAACGTCCCCGACGACGCGTCCGTCGGGCCCGCTGATCAGGTCCTGGAGGGCCTCGGTGAGCAGCACGGTGGTCAGGACGTCCCGGACCCGGTCGGCCTCGGTGGTCTCGGCGAGGTCGGCGGCCACCGCGGTCACCTTGACCTTGGCTCCGGCGGCCGTGATCACGGACTGCTGTCGCATGCGTGTATCGGGAGAGTGAATCGGCGGCGCCGGGACCCGCCGAAGGGTCGGGAAGACGGGCGACCCGCTCCGTGGGGCGGGATACTCGTGGCTCTCACGAGACGGCGACCAGGGGAGTGGACAGGTGAACTCTGCCGTAGGGGCGGGCGGTTGGGGTGAGGGTGGCGGTCGGGGCGGGCGGCACGCGGTCGTCGTGGGCGGGAGTCTCGCGGGGCTCCTCGCGGCGCACGTCCTGGCTGGACACACCGACCGGGTGACCGTTGTCGAGCGCGACCGGTTCCCGGACGGCACCCCGTCACGGCCCGGCGTACCGCAGGGCCGGCATCCCCATGTCCTGCTCCAGGGCGGGCAGTCGGCCCTGGAGTCACTGCTGCCGGGCTTCCTGGCGGAGCTGCGGGAGGCGGGGGCGCCACGGGTGGGCCTGCCGTCGGACTTGGTGCTGTGGCAGAACGGCCGCTGGTTCCGCCGGGTGCCAGCGTCGACGCACATCTACACCGGTTCCCGCGCGCAGTTGGAGGGGCTGGTGCGGCGGCGGGTGATCGCCGACCCGGCGATCAGTGTGCTGGAGGGCACCGATGCCGTCGGGCTTCTCGGCGACGCCTCGCGGGTGCGGGGCGTGCTGGTGCGGGACCGTTCCGACGGTGCCGGCGCGGAACACCGGGCGCTGGAAGCCGATCTCGTCGTCGACGCCTCCGGCAGCGGCAGCAAGGCGCCGCAGTGGCTCGCCGCGATCGGCGCCGGGGCTCCGCACGAGGAGACCATCGACACCGGGCTCGCCTACGCCTCCCGCGTCTACCGCGGCAGGGACGGCGTCCTCGGCGGCGACACCCTCAGCTACTACGTGTACCCCAACCCCGACCAGGTCCACGGCGGCGGTGCGCTGCCCCTGGAGGACGGCAGCCATCTGGTCATCGTCTCGGGGCTGCGCGGCGACGAACCGCCCACGGGCGACGACGAGTTCGAGACGTACACCAAGCGGCTGGCGCATCCGCTCCTGGACCGGTGGATCGAGGACGCCGAACCGCTCACACCGGCGTTCGGCTACCGGCGGACCGCGAACGTCCGCCGCCGCTACGACCTGCCCGGCCGCCGCCCGGCCGGCTTCCTCGCCACCGGCGACGCCCTGTGCACCTTCAACCCGATCTACGGGCAGGGCATGGCCATCGCCGCGATGAGCGCGGTCGCCCTGCGCGACGCGCTCGCCGACCGGCGCCGGACACCCACCACTCGGCGCGTGCAGCAGGCGGTCCTCGCGGCGTCCCGGCTCGCGTGGGACATCTCCGCCGGGGCGGACCGCAAGATGCCGGGCGCGGTCGGTACCGCGATCGCCGGCGCACCCACGGACCGGGTGGCGGACTGGTATCTGCGCCGGATCACGGAGCGGTCCCCCGGTGACCCCGTCGTGGGACGCGCCTTCCGTGCCGTGCTGACCCTCTCCGCGCCCATCAGCGCCCTGTTCGCCCCGCCCGTGGCCCGGGCGGTGCTCTTCGGCCCACCCGGACCGACACCGACCGCGCCGCCGGAGACGCTGGAGGGGGCTGAGGAGTCGGGGGAGTCGGGGGACTGAGCACATCGCACGGGGCCCTGCCGTCGTACGGCAGGGCCCCAGCGCTTCTTTCTTCTTCCGTCGCGACGCGTTCTCCCGTTACGACGTGCAGACGTCCTTCAGCCTGTCGGCCGCCGCGTCGATCTTGCTGGAGTCCGGGTTCGTGTCGCCGTTCAGGATGGACTTGTTGTAGTCGTCGATGGCCTTGTCCAGGTCGTCGACCGCCTTGTCGACCTTGCTGTCGTCCGTGTCCTTGTTGATCTTGTCCAGGTTCTTGTCGATGGTGTCGATGGAGTCGTCGGTCTTCGACGGGTCCTTCACCGCGTCCCAGCCGGCCTCGTGGATCGCCTTGATGCTGTCCGAGATCGAGTCGGCGTTGCTGACGCAGCCCAGGGAGTTGTCGAGGTCTTCGCAGCCGGTCAGGAGTCCGGCGGTCAGGGTGACGGCGGCGACGGCGGTGGCGACGGTGGCGATATGACGGCCGCGGCGGTGGTTCGAGGGCATGGCAGGGGTCCCTTCACTTCATTGGCTTCGATGGTTTGACGAGGTTTCGGTGCTAGGGCTGTCAGGCCCAGGGCTGCTGCTCCACGGCGGCGGGTGCCGTCCGCTTCTTGCGGCCCGAGATGAGTCCGCCCGCCGCGCCCAGTGAGACCAGGCCCATGCCTGCGGCGGTCGCGATCCCCTTCACTCCGTCCATCGTGAAGTAGCAGAACGCGGCCACACCGCCGTTGAACAGGAACAGGAACCAGAGTGTGGACGGCTTCGACAGGAACGCCTTGATCTTCGGCTTCTTGGCGATGCGTGAGCCGGCCAGCATCGACACGGCGATGCCTGTGTAGGTGGCGACGTTCTTCTGCGTGCCGTCGAGGACGGTGCCGGAGGCGGTGCTCGCGGCGAGACCGCCCACGAAGAACGACCACAGCAGCAGATTGGCGATGAACGACTTCACGGCGGCGAGCAGCGACTTCACGGACTTTCCTTCGGCAGGGACGGGAGGGGACAGGTGAGGGGCCGGTGCGATCCGTGGACCCCTTGTGTTCTCTGCCGACTACGATCCCGTCGCGCGCTCGCCGCCACGAGGGACCGTTCTCCCGAATGCATGGTGTAGCCCGCTACACCATCTGCTCCCTCGCCCCTCCGCATCTCCTCACTTTCGGCCGTTGCTTTGTACCGACCGCTTGGTCTAACTTTCGTTAGGGGGGTCGCAACGGAGTTGAAATCAGGAGTCGTGCATGAGGAACGAGGGCGACGCCCAGGATAAAAGTACTGGTCAGGGGCTTGGTCGAGGGTCTGACCAGTCGCCCGGCCGGGTGCTTGTGGTGGGCGCCTCGGCGTCCGGTTTGTCGACGGTGGAGGCGTTGCGGCGTAAGGGTTTCGTGGGTGGGATCACGGTGCTGGGTGATGAGCCGCATGCTCCGTACGATCGTCCGCCGTTGTCCAAGCAGGTGTTGTCGGGTGCCTGGGAGCCGGGGCGGGCGGCGTTGCGCAGTCAGGAGCAACTGGCTTCGC
>NZ_JBSFMT010000092.1:0-34696 GCF_053599695.1 Streptomyces sp. NPDC000878
TGCCGACCCACCATCTCCGGGGGCCGTGTTTGTGGGGGCGTTGGGCTCCGCGGGCCGGGCCCGCCCCCCCCGCCCCCCCCCCCTCTCCAACCTGTTCTCAGACCTACTTCACCGGCTGAGGCTCCGGCGCGCTCTCCGCTTCCGCCTCGCCCGCCGGGGGCTCCTCGTCCGGGACCGGGGTCTTCACGGACTCCAGGAGCAGCTGGGCGACGTCCACGACCGTGATGGACTCCTTCGCCTTGCCCTCGTTCTTCTTGCCGTTGACCGAGTCGGTCAGCATGACGAGGCAGAACGGGCAGGCGGTGGACACGATGTCCGGGTTCAGGGACAGGGCCTCGTCGACGCGCTCGTTGTTGATGCGCTTGCCGATCCGCTCCTCCATCCACATCCGCGCGCCACCGGCGCCGCAGCAGAAGCCGCGCTCCTTGTGGCGGTGCATCTCCTGCTGGCGCAGGCCCGGGACGGCCGACATGATCTCGCGCGGGGGCGTGTAGATCTTGTTGTGGCGGCCCAGGTAGCAGGGGTCGTGGTAGGTGATGAGGCCGTCGACCGGGGTCACCGGGAGCAGCTTGCCCTCGTCGATGAGGTGCTGGAGCAGCTGGGTGTGGTGGATGGTCTCGTAGTCGCCGCCGAGCTGCGGGTACTCGTTGCCGATGGTGTTCAGGCAGTGCGGGCAGGTGGCGACGATCTTCTTCGCCGACCTCGGCTTCTTCGTCTCCGGATCCTCGTCGTCCTCGCCGAAGGCCATGTTCAGCGCGGCCACGTTCTCCATGCCCAGTTCCTGGAACAGCGGCTCGTTGCCGAGGCGGCGGGCCGAGTCACCGGTGCACTTCTCGTCGCCGCCCATGATCGCGAACTTGACGCCCGCGATGTGGAGGAGTTCGGCGAACGCCTTCGTCGTCTTCTTCGCGCGGTCCTCCAGGGAGCCCGCGCAGCCGACCCAGTACAGGTACTCGACCTCGCTGAGGTCCTCGATGTCCTTGCCGACGACCGGCACCTCGAAGTCGAGTTCCTTGAGCCATTCCAGGCGCTGCTTCTTCGCCAGGCCCCAGGGGTTGCCCTTCTTCTCCAGGTTCTTGAGCATCGTGCCCGCCTCGGACGGGAACGCGCTCTCGATCATCACCTGGTAGCGGCGCATGTCGACGATGTGGTCGACGTGCTCGATGTCCACCGGGCACTGCTCGACGCAGGCACCGCAGGTCGTGCAGGACCAGAGGACGTCCGGGTCGATGACGCCGTTCTCTTCGAGGGTGCCGATGAGCGGGCGCTCGGCCTCGGCGAGGGCGGCGGCCGGGACGTCGGCCAGCTGCTCCTTGGTCGCCTTCTCGTTGCCCTCCATGTCCTTGCCGCCGCCCGCCAGCAGGTACGGCGCCTTGGCGTGGGCGTGGTCCCGCAGCGACATGATCAACAGCTTGGGGGAGAGGGGCTTGCCGGTGTTCCAGGCCGGGCACTGCGACTGGCAGCGACCGCACTCCGTACACGTCGAGAAGTCGAGCAGGCCCTTCCAGGAGAACTGCTCCACCTGGCTGACGCCGAAGACGTCGTCCTCGCCCGGGTCCGTGAAGTCGATCGGCTTGCCGCCGGACGTCATCGGCTGGAGGGCGCCCAGGGCCGTGCCGCCGGTCGCCTCGCGCTTGAACCAGATGTTCGGGAAGGCGAGGAAGCGGTGCCAGGCGACACCCATGTTGGTGTTGAGCGAGACGACGATCATCCAGACGAACGACGTGCCGATCTTCACCATCGCGGTGAAGTAGATGAGGTTCTGGAGGGTGCCGACGCTCAGGCCCTTGAAGGCGAGGACGAGGGGGTACGAGGCGAAGTACCCGGCCTCGTAGTGCTCGACGTGGTGGATCGCGCCCTCGAGGCCGCGCAGCACGTAGATCGCGAGGCCGATGGTGAGGATGACGTACTCGACGAAGTACGCCTGACCCGCCTTGGAGCCCGCGAAGCGGGACTTGCGGCCGGGGCGCGAGGGGAGGTTCAGCAGGCGGATCACGATGAGTACGGCGATGCCGAGGATCGTCATCACACCGATGAACTCGATGTACATCTCGAACGGCAGGAAGCCGCCGATGACCGGCAGGGTCCAGTCCGCCGAGAAGAGCTGGCCGAAGGCCTGGGCGAGGGTCGGCGGCAGCGTCAGGAAGCCGACCGCGACGAACCAGTGCGCGAAGCCGACGATGCCCCAGCGGTTCATACGCGTATGGCCGAGGAACTCCTTCACCAGCGTCACACTGCGCTGGTAGGGGTTGTCCGTCCGAAGGCCGGCCGGGACCGGCTGGCCGAGTTCGAAGTACCGGACGAACTGACCGATGGCGCGTGCGAGCAGCGCGACGCCGACCACGGTCAGGACCAGCGACACGATGATCGCGGCGAGTTGCATGTCGGGGCTCCTCAGGCCTGCGCACGTAATGACTGCTGACACTGCGCGGTATTACTAAGCGGTAACTTAGGCAGTCTGTCAGAGACTACCCATATCTTGACCCGCACTGTAGTCAGCGGCGGAGTGATCTGAATCGCTGAGGCTTACCTGAGTCGGCCCCCGACCTGCGAGTCAAAACCGATCGTCGTAGATCGTGTTATTCGTACATAATTGTTACGTTTGCACATAACGTGAACCCGTGCTCTACGGGATCCTCGCCGCCACCTCAGCCCTCCTCCTCGCCGCCGTCCTCACCGCCCTCCTGCGGACCCTCGCCCTGCGCCTCGGCGTCCTCGACCGGCGCCGGGCCCGCCCCCTGCCGCTGCTCGGCGGGCTCGCGGTCGTGCTCGCGACCGGACTGGTCGCGGGGGTGGGCGAGTGGACCGGGTACGCCCCTCTGGGGGACGGGATCGGTGCGCTGCTGATCGCCGGGGCGGGTGTCGGCGCGCTCGGGCTCGTGGCAGACCTGTGGCGGGTGAAGGCGCGGTTCCTGGTCGCGGGTACGGCCGTCGCCGCCGCGTTCGTGGTGCCGTACCGGGAGCTGGGGTTCGGGGTCGGGCTGCTCGCCGTCGGCTGGATCGTGTTCGTCGCCGTCGCTTTCCGGGCCCTCGACCACGCCGACGGGCTGGTGGGGACGGTCGGGGTGCTGACCGCCTTCGGGGTGGGCGCGTGTGCCGCCGTCGAGGTGTTCGACGGGCTCGCCGTGCTGCTGAGCGTGCTGGCCGCCGCGCTCACCGGGTTCCTGATGCACAACTGGCATCCCGCGCGGATCGCGTTCGGCGCGTGCGGGTCCCTGTTCACCGGGTTCGTGCTGGCCTCGGCGGCGGTGGTCGTACGGACCGGGCACGAACTGGCGTCCAGTGCGGGCGTGTTGTTCGCGCTCACCGCCGTGGCCGGTGCGGATGTGGTGCTCGTCGTCGTGTCGCGGCGGGTGGCCCGGCGGCCGTTGTCGCGCGGGGGTCCGGACCATCTCGCGCACCGGCTGCGGCGGCTGGGGCTCACCCCGCGCGGGGCGGCCGTGCTGCTCGGGGCGGGGGCCTTCGGGGCGGTGCTGGTGGGGGTGCTCGCGCACGGCCGGTGGGTCGCGGGATCGGGGCTGTGGTGGGTGGTGGGGGTGGCCGGGATGGTCGTACTGGGGCTGCTGAGGGTTCCCGTGTACGGGCTTCGGCGGGCTCCGGCCGTGCAGTCGGCGCAGGTCAGGGCCACGTTGCGCGTAAGGAACGGATAAGAGTTGAGTGGGGTCGACTCAGCTCTGTTGACCGGGCGACGGGAGTGATGCACACTTGAGCCTGTTCCACTCAAGTCAGGCTCCACGTCAGAACACGACAGAGCCGGACTCGATCATTCCACTGTTCCGTTGGAGGATTCGAAATGGCACGTGCGGTCGGCATCGACCTGGGCACGACTAACTCCGTCGTCAGCGTTCTGGAGGGCGGCGAGCCCACCGTCATCACCAACGCCGAGGGTGCCAGGACCACGCCGTCCGTCGTCGCCTTCGCGAAGAACGGTGAGGTGCTGGTCGGCGAGGTGGCCAAGCGCCAGGCGGTCACCAACGTCGACAGGACCATCCGGTCGGTCAAGCGCCACATGGGCACCGACTGGAAGATCGAACTCGACGGCAAGAACTTCAACCCGCAGCAGATGAGCGCCTTCATCCTGCAGAAGCTGAAGCGCGACGCCGAGGCCTACCTGGGCGAGAAGGTCACGGACGCGGTCATCACCGTCCCGGCCTACTTCAACGACTCCGAGCGCCAGGCGACGAAGGAGGCCGGCGAGATCGCGGGCCTGAACGTCCTGCGCATCGTGAACGAGCCGACGGCCGCCGCGCTGGCGTACGGCCTCGACAAGGACGACCAGACGATCCTCGTCTTCGACCTCGGTGGCGGCACCTTCGACGTGTCCCTCCTGGAGATCGGCGACGGCGTCGTCGAGGTGAAGGCCACCAACGGTGACAACCACCTCGGTGGTGACGACTGGGACCAGCGCGTCATGGACTACCTGGTGCAGCAGTTCCGCACCGGCCACGGCGTGGACCTGGGCAAGGACAAGATGGCCCTCCAGCGCCTCCGCGAGGCCGCCGAGAAGGCCAAGATCGAGCTGTCCTCGTCCACCGAGACCTCGATCAACCTGCCCTACATCACGGCCTCCGCCGAGGGCCCGCTGCACCTGGACGAGAAGCTCACGCGCGCCCAGTTCCAGCAGCTGACGGCCGACCTGCTGGAGCGCTGCAAGACGCCGTTCCACAACGTCATCAAGGACGCCGGTATCGCGCTGAGCGAGATCGACCACGTCGTCCTCGTCGGTGGCTCGACCCGTATGCCCGCCGTCGCCGAGCTCGTCAAGGAGCTGACCGGCGGCCGGGACGCCAACAAGGGTGTGAACCCGGACGAGGTCGTCGCCATCGGCGCCGCGCTCCAGGCCGGTGTCCTCAAGGGCGAGGTCAAGGACGTACTCCTCCTCGACGTCACCCCGCTGTCCCTCGGCATCGAGACCAAGGGAGGGATCATGACGAAGCTCATCGAGCGCAACACCACGATCCCGACCAAGCGGTCCGAGATCTTCACGACGGCCGAGGACAACCAGCCGTCCGTCCAGATCCAGGTCTACCAGGGCGAGCGCGAGATCGCGGCGTACAACAAGAAGCTCGGGATGTTCGAGCTGACGGGCCTGCCGCCGGCCCCGCGCGGCGTGCCGCAGATCGAGGTCGCCTTCGACATCGACGCCAACGGCATCATGCACGTGACCGCGAAGGACCTCGGCACGGGCAAGGAGCAGAAGATGACCGTCACCGGCGGCTCCTCGCTGCCGAAGGACGAGGTCGACCGCATGCGCCAGGAGGCCGAGCAGTACGCGGACGAGGACCACCGTCGCCGCGAGGCCGCCGAGACCCGCAACCAGGGCGAGCAGCTCGTCTACCAGACGGAGAAGTTCCTCAAGGACAACGACGACAAGGTCCCCGGCGACATCAAGACCGAGGTCGAGGCCTCGATCGAGGAGCTGAAGGCCGCGCTCAAGGGCGAGGACATCGCCGAGATCCGCACCTCCACGGAGAAGGTCGCCGCCGTCTCGCAGAAGCTGGGCCAGGCCATGTA
This sequence comes from Streptomyces sp. NPDC000878, assembly GCF_053599695.1. Lineage (NCBI taxonomy): Bacteria > Bacillati > Actinomycetota > Actinomycetes > Kitasatosporales > Streptomycetaceae > Streptomyces > Streptomyces sp. NPDC000878. The sequence goes on from NZ_JBSFMT010000092.1 coordinate 5,515, forward strand.
CGCCGACGCCCAGGCGGGGCAGGCAGCCGGCGCCGGTGACGAGGCGCCCGGCGCCGAGGCCCCGAAGGCCGACGACGACGTGGTGGACGCCGAGATCGTCGACGACGAGCGGGAGCGCAAGGACGGTGCCGCGTGACCGAGGAGACCCCGGGCTTCGACGAGAAGCCCGACGTCCCCTCCGGCGCCACCTCCGACGACGCCGAGCCGAAGGGCGCCCCCTCCTCGGAGGGGGCGCCCCCGGCCGGGGACGCAAACGCAGCAGCACAGGTCGCCGGTCTGACGGCCCAGCTGGACCAGGTACGTACGGCGCTCGGTGAGCGCACGGCGGACCTCCAGCGGCTCCAGGCCGAGTATCAGAACTACCGCCGACGGGTCGAGCGGGACCGGATCACGGTCAAGGAGATCGCCATCGCGAGCCTCCTGAGCGAGCTCCTGCCCGTGCTCGACGACATCGGCCGCGCGAGGGAACACGGCGAACTGGTCGGCGGGTTCAAGTCCGTCGCCGAGTCGCTGGAGACCGTCGCCGCCAAGATGGGCCTGCAGCAGTTCGGCAAGGAGGGCGAGCCCTTCGACCCGATGATCCACGAGGCCCTGATGCACTCGTACGCGCCGGACGTCACGGAGACGACCTGCGTGGCGATCCTGCAGCCGGGCTACCGGTTCGGCGAGCGCAATCTGCGTCCCGCGCGGGTCGCGGTGGCCGAGCCCCAGCCCGGGGCGACGCAGGCCGACAAGGGCGACTCCCCGGAGTCGGCGGACGGCAAGGAGAACGGTGGCCCGGAAGAGGGCTGACGTGAGCACTGAGGTGGGGTACTCCGGAAAGGAGGGACGTCGAGGATGAGCACCAAGGACTTCATCGAGAAGGACTTCTACAAGGTCCTCGGCGTCCCCAAGGACGCCACCGAGGCCGAGATCAAGAAGGCGTACCGGAAACTCGCCCGCGAGTTCCACCCGGACGCCAACAAGGGCAATGTCAAGGCCGAGGAGCGCTTCAAGGAGATCTCCGAGGCGAACGACGTCCTCGGCGACCCCAAGAAGCGCAAGGAGTACGACGAGGCCCGCGCCCTCTTCGGCAACGGCGGCTTCCGCCCGGGGCCGGGCGCGGGCGGCGGCTCCTTCAACTTCGACCTGGGCGACCTCTTCGGAGGCGGCGCCCCGGGCCAGGCCGGCGGCGGTTCCGGTGCGGGCGGCTTCGGCGGTGGCATCGGGGACGTCTTCGGCGGCCTGTTCAACCGGGGCGGCGGCGGGACCACCCGTACGCAGCCCAGGCGCGGCCAGGACATCGACACCGAGGTCACGCTGAGCTTCACGGAGGCGGTGGACGGCGCGACGGTCCCGCTGCGCATGACGTCCCAGTCACCGTGCAAGGCGTGCTCGGGCACGGGCGACAAGAACGGCACGCCGAGGGTGTGCCCGACATGCGTAGGGACAGGCCAGGTAGCTCGCGGCTCAGGGGGAGGCTTCTCCCTCACGGACCCCTGCCCGGACTGCAAGGGCCGGGGCCTGATCGCGGAGCACGCGTGCATGGTGTGCAACGGCAGCGGCCGGGCGAAGTCGTCCCGGACGATGCAGGTGCGCATCCCGGCCGGGGTGGCGGACAGCCAACGCATCCGCCTCCGCGGCAAGGGCGCACCGGGCGAACGAGGCGGCCCGGCGGGCGACCTGTACGTCACCGTCCATGTCGACGCCCACCCGGTCTTCGGCCGCAAGGAAGACAACCTGACGGTGACGGTGCCGGTGACGTTCGTCGAGGCGGCACTCGGCGGCGAGGTCAGGGTCCCGACCCTGGGCGGCCCGCCGGTCACCCTGAAGCTGCCGCCGGGCACGCCCAACGGGCGCACGATGCGCGCACGGGGCAAGGGCGCGGTCCGCAAGGACGGCACCCGGGGCGACCTGTTGGTCACCGTCGAGGTGAGTGTCCCGACGGAGCTGACGGGGAAGGCTCGTGACGCACTGGAGGCGTATCGCGAGGCGACCGCGGACGAGGATCCGCGGGCGGAGCTGTTCGAGGCAGCGAAGGGAGCTTGACCGAGATGGACGGCCGTCGACGCAACCCGTACGAACTGACCCAGGAGACCCCGGTCTACGTCATCTCGGTGGCGGCCCAGCTCTCGGGCCTGCACCCGCAGACCCTGCGCCAGTACGACCGCCTGGGCCTGGTCTCCCCCGACCGCACCGCCGGCCGGGGCCGCCGCTACTCGGCCCGCGACATCGAACTGCTCCGCACGGTGCAGGCACTGTCGCAGGACGAGGGCATCAACCTGGCCGGCATCAAGCGCATCATCGAACTGGAGAACCAGGTGGCTGCGTTGCAGTCCCGGGTCGCGGAGATGGAAGCTGCGCTGGACGGGGCTGCGGCTGCTATGCAGCAGCGGGAGGCGGCGGTGCATGCGTCGTACCGGCGGGACCTGGTCCCGTACCAGGAGGTCCAGCAGACCAGTGCGTTGGTGGTTTGGCGGCCTAAGAAGGCGAAGGACTAGGCGTAGGCGGGCGGGTGTGTGACGCGCGCATGTGAAGGGACCCGGGGGTTCGGTTCGAACCTCCGGGCCCCTTTCGTGTGCTCGGGGTCCGCTCAGGGCCGGAGAACCACTGCGCGCCCGCCGGGTGCCGATTCACTGCCGTCGGCGTACAGGGCGGTCACCCAGTAGAAGTGGGTGGTGCCCTTGGTGGCGGTTTCCGCGTAGGAGGTACCTGTTGTGGCGGGTGTCAACTTCTCGTAGGCCTTGGTGCCAGGGTTCCAGTGGTAGACCTGGTAGCCGGTGGCGTCGGCCACGGCATCCCAGTGCAGTTCGATGTGCCCGTCCGGTCCGGTGACCGTCGACAGCTGGACCGGCGAGTCCTCGGGCGTCGGCACGCTCGGCCGCATGTCCAGCTCCGTCGCGCTCACGATTTCGGCCGAACGGCTCTGCTCGAACGGGGAGTTCCAGGAGGTGTCGTACGCGTCGACGAAGAAGCAGCGCTCGACGCCGTCCGGGAGGGTGCCGTAGTTGTACGACGTGACCTCGGGCATCAGCCACACCTCTTGGCGCACGAGGCAGACGTTCCCCGCGTCGGGGTCCTCCTCGTCACGGGGGACCACTTCGCCCGCGTAGACGAGGTACCTGAACATGTCGGGCGCCGGGTTCGCGTCCCAGTCAAGCACGAAGCCGTACTCGGTCGGGGTGGCCGTCAGACCGGTGACGACGGATGGCGGAGTGTCGTCCCGGCGCGTCCCGCTGACGGCGGCGGACCGCTCGGACTCGTTGCCCGACGTGTCGAGCGTGCTCACCCGGTAGTAGTACCGCGTGCGCACCGTCGCCGAGGCGTCCTGGTAGGAGAGCTGGTCCGTGCTGCCGACCGCCGTGTACGTCCCGCTCTCGCTGTCCGCCCGGTACACCCGGTACGACGTCGCCTCCGCGACCGCGCTCCAGCCCAGCCGGAGCCCGCCCGCCTCGGAGCTGTCGGTGATGTCCAGGCCCGTGGGCACCGCGGGAGCGACGCGGTCGACGGTGGTGACGGACTTGTCGGCGCTGCCTGCCGACTGGTTGCCGGCCTTGTCGTGGGCGCGGACGGTGTAGTCGTACGTGGCGCCGGTCACCGGGAGGGTGGTGTCGGTGTACGTGGTGGAGGTGGTCGTCGCGAGAGGGGTGCTCGGATACGAACTCCCCTTCAGACGCCGGTAGACGCGGTAGCCCGAGAGGTCCATATCGCTGTTCTTGGCCCAGGTGAGCTTCGCCTTGCCCGTCGTCTTGTCGTACGTGACGGTGGGCGCCGTGGGGGCCAGCGGCTTGACCTTGTCGACGATCGCCGAAGTGCGAGGCGTGTACGCGAAGTTGACGTTCGCGTTGCCCGTGAAGTTGGCGTAGTCGACGCGGAGGGTGTGTTTGCCGGAGGGGATGGTGAGGTTGACGGTCTTCTTCTGGATCGTCGTGACGTTCTTCCAGAGGTTGACCTTGATCTTGCCGTCGAGGTAGACGCGGATGCCGTCCTGCGTGGCGGCGGTGAGGGCGAAGGGCCCGCCGGAGCCGAAGTCCCTCGTCACCGTCCAGCGGACGCCGAAGTTGTCCTTCGGGAGGCCGGTGGCCGGGGCCTTCGCGCCCCAGTTCTCGGCGACGGCCGCGTCACAGTCCGTCCGCTTCGGCGTGCCGGAGAAGCCGGTGTTCGCGAAGAACTGCCGTTTGTAGACGGGAGAGGTGCACGTCGTCGCGGCGGAGGCGGCCGGGGCAGCGGTGCTGAGCAGGGCGCCGGCGGTGGTGAGCACGAGGGCGGTGGTGGCTGCCTGCGTCGTGCGTCTGGCTGGGTTCAATGCGGTCCTTCGAGTCCTGATCGTCAACGGCGAGAAAAGGGCCGTTGACGATCAGGACTCGTGAGGATGTGGATTGGTTGTAGGGCTGTTGTGACTGTTTTTGATTTCTGGTGCCGGTGGGACTCGTAGGTGCCGTCGTGCGTGCCGTCGTGCGTGTGGCTGAGATCATTCGGCCCTTCGCGTCCACGCGTCCTTCGCGCCCGTCGTGTCCATGCAGGGAACGTCCGTACGGGACATTGCATGGAGGGTCTGCGGCGGCCGTTTGTGCGGACATCCTCTACTTCTCCACATGATCAGCGGAGCGTGATGTTGCCATCTCGTTAAGTGGTTCCGCTTGACGTCCGGGGGGTCGTCAACGTTGGCTTTCAGCCACATGGGTCGCACTGCTGCGTCCTCGTCCGGAAACGCCTGAAGTGAGTGCCCGAATGCCGAGAACACCCCGTATGCGTCGTATTGCCATAGCCGTGGCCGCCTCCACGGCGATGGTCTCCCTCGCCGCGGGCTGCGGCGTGCTCGACGCCGGCGGGGAGACCACCGAGGCGACCCCGACCAAGGGCAACGACATCACGGTGGGGCTGCTGCTTCCGGAGACGGAGAACACTCGGTACGACAAGTTCGACTACCCGATCATCAAGAGCAAGGTCGCGTCGCTCACCAGCGGTCAGGGCCGGGTCGAGTACGCCAACGCCGGAGCGGACGCCGCCAAGCAGGCCCAGCAGCTCCAGAAGATGATCGACGACAAGGTCGACGTCCTGCTCCTCGACGCCGTGGACGCGCACGCCATCGCGAGCGGGGTCAAGAAGGCCAAGGCCGCCGGGATTCCCGTCATCGCGTACGACAGGCTGGCCGAGGGCCCCATCGACGCGTACATCTCCTTCGACAACGAACTCGTCGGCGAGGTGCAGGGACGTTCCCTCCTGGAGGCCCTCGGCGGTGACGTCGACCCCACCGAGAAGATCGTCATGATGAACGGGTCGGTCACCGACCCGAACGCCGCGCAGTTCAAGGAGGGCGCCCTCTCCGAGCTGAACGGCAAGGTGACGATCGCGCGGTCCTTCGACACCAAGGACTGGAAGCCCGAGAACGCCAGGGCGAACATGACCAAGGCGATCGAGGCCATCGGCAAGGACGACATCGCCGGCGTCTACTCCGCCAACGACGGCATGGCGGGCGGCATCATCCAGGCCCTGGAGGCCGCGGGCGTCACCAAGCTGCCGCCGATCACCGGGCAGGACGCCGAACTGGCCGCCGTGCAGCGGATCGTCTCCGGCGAGCAGTACATGAGCGTCTACAAGTCGTACCCGCAGGAGGCCGAGACGGCGGCCGAGATGGCCGTCGCCCGCATCCAGGGCCGCGACATCCAGTTCGACGCCCTCACCCGGGACAGGGTCGACAGCCCGACCAACAAGGACGTCCCGTCCCAGCTCGTGAGCGTCGTCGCCCTGACGAAGCTCAACATCAAGACCACGGTCATCGAGGACGGCATCTACAAGGTGTCCGACATCTGCACGGCCAAGTACGAGGACGAGTGCGAGGCCATCGGCCTGAAGTAGGGCGCATCTTGGGGCAGCGCAGCGCACCCTGGGGCAGCGAACCGCCCCAGGGCCATGCCTGCTTCACGCCACGCCCGCTTCACGCCACCCGAGTGAACTCCACCGTCACCTCGGGCGGCCCCCCGGCCACACCCCGGTACACGCCCTTGTGCGGTGTCACGTCGTCGTAGTCGCGCCCCCGGCCGACCACCACATGGGACTCGTCGGCGCGCGTCCGGTTCGTCGGGTCGTAGCCGCACCAGTCGCCCGCCCAGTACTCGACCCAGGCGTGGGACTGGCCCTCCACCGGGCGGTGCAGCTCCGCCTCCCGCTCGGGGTGGAGGTAGCCGGAGACATAGCGGGTGGGCAGGCCCACGCCCCGCAACAGCGCGATCGTGACGTGCGCGATGTCCTGGCAGACGCCCGCGCCCTGCTCCCACGCCTCCGCCGCCGACGTGTTCACGCCCGTCGTGCCGGGCAGGTACGACACCCGGTCCGCGACCAGCGCCGACACCGCGGTCGCCGTCCCGTGCGGGTCGAGGCCCGCCGCCACCTCCCGTGCCCGCTCGACCAACTCGGGCGGGACCGTCGTACGCGTCGTGGTCGTCGCGTACTCCAACAGGCGGGAGTTCGCGGTCCGTTCGGCCACCTCGGCCCAGCTGGGCGCGGGGTCGAGCGGTCCCGGCGGGGCCGTCTCCACCAGGCTCTGGGCGGTGATCGTGAGGTCGGCGTGCGGGTCCATCAGGTCGAAACCGGTGACCTGCGTGCCCCAGTAGTCCCAGTACGACCAGGTCGGCGTCGTCGGGTTCACGGTTACCCGGGCGTCCAGCGTCGTCTGGCCGGGCAGCGTCAGCGGGGTCATCCGGACCTCGTTGTGCGAGGACACCGCGGCCTGCGTGTACGCGACCCGGGTGATGTGCCGGATACGGAGCCGGCGGGTCATCGGCGTGCTCGTCGACATGATGCTCGTCCCGTTGCTGCTCATACTGCTCGCGCTCCTTCCTGGGCCCACTCCACGGGCCCCTGGTACGGGAAGAACCTCTCGGCGACCGCCTCCGCCGATGCCATACAGGCGGTCTGCAAGTCCCTCAGCAGTGACGGGAGTTGGTCTTCCATGGCTTGCGAGTCCAGATACTCGAGCCTGGTCCGCAGCCTTCCGATCGGGCGGCGGGCCGGGTCCTGGCGCGGACGGCCAAGGGCCGCGAGGCACTCCTCGGCCGTGGTGAGGGCGTGCAGTGCCGAACGCGGGAAGTCCCGGTCCAGGAGCAGGAATTCGGCCACTCTCGGGGTGTCGCCGAAACCGCCGTACACCCGCGCGTACGCCTCGTCCGCACCGCTCGCGCTCAGCAGCGTCGGCCAGTCCGGGGCGTGGGCGGCGTCCAACACCCGTACCGACAGCAGCCGTACGGTCATGTCCACCCGCTCCAGGCTGCGCCCCAGGACGACGAAACGCCAGCTGTCGTCCCGGCTCATCGTCGAATCGGCGAGCCCGAAGAAGAGGGCCGCCCGACGCCGTACCAGCTCCAAGTAGGCGTAGGGGCCGGTACGTCGGGCCGCGAGCCGCTGGTCGGCGAGCGCGTGCCACGTCGAGTTGAGGCACTCCCACATCTCCGAGGAGACGGCCTCGCGTGCACTGCGGGCGTTCAACCGGGCGGCCCCCAGCGCGCCCTCGATCGCGCACGTCGAGCGGGCGTCGAAGGCGAGCTGGTCCAACACCTGCTGCATGTCCACGGGTTGGCCGCCCGCGTCGACGCCCAGGATGGCGTACAGGGAGCGGCAGGCCGCGTCCTCGTCGCGCCAGGGGTCCTCCAGCAGACGGTGCAGATAGGCGTCCAGGATGCGGCTCGTGGCGTCGGCCCGCTCCACGTAACGGCCCGTCCACGTCAGGGCCTCGGCTATCCGGGAGAGGATCACGTCGTTCACTGCTGCGCCCCTTCCTGTACGAGGGTGAGGTTGCCGTCGGGTCCGTGCTGGCGCGGGGCGACCTCGGGCGGTGCGCCGGCCGGTTCGGGGTCCGGGCTCTCGGCGGGGCCCTCGGCGAGCACCCAGGTGTCCTTGGAGCCGCCGCCCTGGCTGGAGTTGACGATGAGGTTGCCTTCCTGGAGGGCGACGCGGGTGAGCCCGCCCGGCAGGACCCAGACGTCGCTGCCGTCGTTCACGGCGAACGGGCGCAGGTCGATGTGGCGCGGCGCCATCCGCTCACCGGCGAGGGTCGGGGAGGTGGAGAGCGCGACCGGGCGCTGGGCGATCCAGCCCCGGGGATCGGCGGCCACCGCCGCCCGGCACTTCTCCAGGGTCTCCCGGTCGGCTTTCGGCCCGATGACGATGCCCTGGCCGCCGGCGCCGTCGACGGGCTTGATGACCAGCTGGTCGATCTGGTCGAGAACGGCGTCCAACTGCCCCGGCTCGTCCGGACGGAACGACTCCACGTTCGGAAGAATCGGTTCCTCAGAGAGGTAGTACCGGATCAGATCGGGTACGTACGTGTAGAGCAGCTTGTCGTCCGCGATGCCGTTGCCGACCGCGTTGGCGAGGGTGACGGTGCCCGATTGGGCGGCGCCCATGATGCCAGGGCAGCCGATCACCGAGTCGGGCCGGAAGTGGAGCGGATCGAGGAAGTCGTCGTCCAGCCGTCGGTATACGACATGGACGGGCACCTCACCGCGCGTGGTCCGCATCCACACCCGGTTCTTACGGCACACCAGATCGTGCCCCTCGACCAGCTGCACGCCCATCAGCCGGGCCAGCAGGGCGTGTTCGAAGTAGGCGGCGTTGCTCGGACCGGGGGTCAGGACGACCACCCGCGGGTCGGCGGCGCCGTCGGGCGCGGCGGCGCGCAGGGCGGCCAGCAGGCGCTGCGCGTAGCCGTCGACGGGGACGACGTGCTGCTCGGCGAAGAGGGACGGGAAGATGCGGGTCATCGCCCGCCGGTTCTCGATGACGTACGACACCCCGGACGGCACCCGGACGTTGTCCTCAAGCACCCGGAAGTCCCCGGCCTCGTCGCGGACGAGATCGATGCCGGCGACATGGATGCGTACCCCGCCCGGTGGCTCGATGCCGTGGGCGGCCCGGTGGAAGTGGTCCGAGCCGAGCAGCAGCCGCCAGGGCACGACCCCGTCCTCGAAGGCCCGGCAGGGCCCGTAGGCGTCCGCGAGATAGGCCTCCAGGGCCCGCACCCGCTGGGCGACCCCGCGCTGGATGAGGTCCCACTCCAGCGCGTCCAGGATCCTCGGCACGAGGTCCAGCGGCCAGGGCCGTTCCTCGCCCGCGAAGGCGTAGGTCACCCCGCGGTCGGTGAAGGCCCGGGCCATCTGGTCGGCGCGGAAGCGCAGTTCGGTCGGTTCGATGGGCTGGAGCGCCGCCAGTACCGGCTCATAGGCGGTCCTGACCTCACCCGGCCGCACAAACATCTCGTCCCACGCGTCGGCCAGCGCGTACGCGTCAAATATGTCCGCCATGACCTGACGGTAGGGGCGGGACGTAACGGGACGATCTCCGAGTGGTTTCCGGCAGCTCACGCGAAAGCTGTGGTACGCGCTTTCTCCCGGGTTTGCCGCGCGCGGCTCTGGGCAGGCTGATGCCCCGGCCGGATGGGGGCACCCTGCCGGGGCTGCTTCGGACGTTCCCCCGTGCGCCGCAAGGCGCCCCCGTTACGTCCATGGGAAGCGCCTTCCACAATGCCCTCACGAACAACGCCCCACCACCGTCAGCTTGTTGCAGGGACACGGGCGGAGGAGGGGCGAAAGTCGGACATAGCAGGGGGATCGGGGGCGCGTGACGGGCGGAGCCGTGTTGCGGACCACGTCCGGGCCGCGCATAGTTGCGCTGCAAACAGGGCTGGACGCAGGGGTGGGATGGGCGATGGCCGGGCACGGGACGGACGAGCATCCACACGGTGCTGACCGACTGTGCGAGGCCGGGGATCGCGTGTATTCCCGGGCCGTACGGCGGGGCCGTGTGCGGCGCCTCGACGCCGAGGCGGTGCCGTGCCTGCTCGAACTCGCCCTGCTGCACCCCGACCCCGACGACATGGCCTGGCTGGTGCCGACCTCCCCGCAGGAGGTCATGACCCGGCTGCTGCGCGGTGTCTACGACGAGGTCAGCGTGAGCCAGCGGCGCGTGGGCTCGGCGGTCGCGGCCTTCGAGTGGTACGCGGCCCTGGGCGAGCAGATCCCGTCCCCGGGCTCCGGCGGAGGCCCCGGCGGCGGCACCGGATACGGCCACGCCGGCGAGGGCACCGCCCTGCGGGTCCTGGACGGCCTCACCCGCATCCAGACCGCGATGGACGAGGCGACCCAGGCCTGTACGACCGAGGTGCTGACCGTCCAGCCCGGCGGGATCCGCCGAGAGTACGAACTCTCGGAGGGCCTGCACCGGGCGCTCGAACTGCGCGGACGCGGCGTACGGATGCGCGGCCTCTACAACCATGTGGCCCGGCACGGCCAGGGACTGCTGAACTACCTCGAACTGATGGGCGGCTCGGCCGAGGCGCGCACCCTCGACGAGGTGATCGAGCGGCTGATCCTCTTCGACCGCACGGTGGCCTTCATCCCCGCGAACGCGGAGCGGACGGTCGCGCTGGAGATCCGCCATCCGGCGCTGGTGCAGTACCTCGTCACGGTCTTCGACCGCATGTGGCGCCTGGCCATCCCGCTCATGGCCCCGCTCCCCGACACGGGCATCGAGGGCATCTCGCACCGGGAGCGCTCGATCGCGGCCCTTCTCGCCGAGGGCCACCAGGACGCCGTGGTCGCGGAACGGCTGGGCATCAGCGTACGGACCTGCCGGGCGCACATCGCCCGGCTCTCGGAGACGCTGGGGGCGGCCAGCCGGACACAGCTGGGGGTGCGGATCGCGCAGGCGGGGCTGGACGGGGCGAGGGGCCCGGCGGACCAGGGTGGCGGCGCGGTCAGTCTTCCGGCGCCGATGCCCCCTCCGGAGCCCGTTGCTGCCCGCCCCGAGGCTGCTCCGACTCCGGCTCCAGAATCCCCGCCTGCCCGATGAGGTAACCGAGCTGGGCACGGCTGTCGCTGCCGAGGGTCGCGGCGAGCTTGGCGATGTGGACCCGGGCGGTACGGACGTTCATGCCGAGGCGGGTCGCGATGACGGCGTCGGTGTGGCCTTCGACGAGGAGGGCGGCGATGGCTCGCTGGCGGGGTGTGATGCCGTTGAGGGACGGGTGCGCGGCGGCCTGCGGGTGCATCGGGGTGGCCAGCTGCCACAGCCGCTCGAAGGCGGTCACGAAGTACGCGACGAGGGCGGGGTTGCGGACTTCGAGGGCGACGGCGGAGCCCGGCGGGCCCGTCCGGTCGGGCACGAAGGCGACGGTCCGGTCGACGATGATCATCCGGTCGGTGACCTCGTCGAGGAAGCGGGCCTCCGCGTCCCCGCGCAGCTTGTCGTAGCGGTTGAAGAAGGACGGCTGGTGGCGCGCGGTGGCCTGGTAGAGGGTACGAATACGGGAGCCCCGGTCGAGCAGGGCCTGGTCGCGGGCCATGGCGATGGCGTGCATGCGCGCGCTGGCCTTGCCGTACTCGCTGGTCGGCTGGATGCAGAGGAGTTCCAGGGAAGCGGCGGCGATGGCCTCGGTGATGGCCTGATTGATCCGCTCGCTGCCCAGCAGGACGCTGATCGTCGGGGTGCCCGTCCGTACGGCCGGTGTCTCGACGCGCAGCAGCGGGGCGAACAGCTCCGCGAGCCGTTCCTCACGCCGCCGCTCGGCCGCGATGCGCTCCGCGGTGCCGCGCAGCAGCCGGTGCAGGGCGAGCGGCGGGGCCACGGGCTCCAGCCGGTCCAGGTCGTCGACGACCGGCTGCAGCAGCCCGAGGTCGACCAGACAGGGGGCGTCGGCCGTGTCGGCGGTCCGTACGTGGCCCTCGTGCAGGGCGCGCACGTAGAGAGCCGAACCCGCTTCGCAGAGGTCGTCCCCGCTGTGGTCGCGATGGGTGGACGGGGTCACTGGGCGGTTCTCTCCTCAGCGTTCCTGGTCCAGGAGCCCGGACTGTGCGATGAGATAGCCGAGCTGGGCGCGGCTGCCACTGCCCAGGGCGGTGGCCAGTTTGGCTATGTGGGCGCGGCAGGTGCGGACGTTCATCCCGAGCCGACGGGCGATGGCCTCGTCGACGTGGCCCTCCACCAGGAGCTTGGCGATGGAGTACTGGACGGGGCTGATGCCGTTGGGGTCGATGTCGTTCGGGACGTCCTCGGTCAGCGGGACAGCGCGCTGCCAGAGCTGCTCGAAGACCTTGCTGAGGTAGATGACGAGTCCGGGATGCCGCAGTTCGAGAGCGACACGTCGGTCGTCGCTCGCGGGGATGAAGGCGACTGTGCGGTCGAAGATGATCAGGCGCTCGATGAGTTCTTCCAGCGTACGGACCTGGATCTTGCCGTCGGATATGCGCTCGATGTAGGCGAGCGTGCTCTGGCTGTGCCTGGCGGTGTGCTGGTAGAGCGTGCGCATCCGGACCCCGCGGTCGGTGAGCGGCCGGTCGCGCTCCAGGGCCTGCATCAGGGTGTCGGCGTGCCGGCCGCCGCCGGGCTGGATGGTCAGCATCTCGGTATGGCACTCGGCGGTGGCGTAGTCCAGCGCCGCGTTGATCCGGTCGAACCCTTCCAGCACGGTGATGGCGTGGATGCTCGCCTGGTTCTGGGTGCTGATCGCGATGAACGGTTCGAAGACGTCGGTCAGCTCGACCGTATGGCGCCGGGTCTCCTGGATCTCGCGCTCCAGCGGGTGCAGTCGCTGCGCGAGCGCGATGGCCGGAGGAACCGGGCGCAGCCAGTTCGCGTCGTCCGGGTCGGGATGGAGCAGCGCGAACTCCAGCAGGCACGGAGCCGGTTCCACCTCCCCGCGGGTGATTTTTCCGGAGCGCAGGGCGCTGGCGTAAATCCGCGTGCCTTCGTCGCACAGCTCAGTGACGGCATGGGTATGTGTCGGTTTAGTGTCTTTTGTTGTCATTTCTCCACCCCCCAGGGTCCTGAACGTGCAGGAACATGATGCATCGCTCCTGTGGCATTGACGTGCCTGAATGAGCCATCGTCTTGTTGCGACGGGGGAGAAGATTCGATCGAGTGAGGACGAAGCCGACTATGCGCGCGAGATTGCTTGGGTCAGTACTTGCCGCCGTCTTCTCCGTCGTGGTGACTGTCGGTGCTCTTGGCGGGTCGGAGCTGCCCGACTCGACGGTTCCACCGCCCGACAGCGGTTGGGACTCCGTCCAGGCGGCGGATCTGACGTTTCCGGCTGACAGCGGTTGGGACTCCAGTCCGGTGGATGCGGACGTATGACCACGCCTCCCGACGATCGTTCTTTCCGCCGAGAAATGGCCACAGCCTACCGCTCCGGCTGGCACTTCATCGACCTGGTCACCGCCATCCCCCACAGCGGTGACTCGCTGATGGTGACCGTCTTCGGAGAGCCGGTTGTCGTGACGCGGGACGACGACGAGGACGTCCGGGCGTACCGGTGTCTGCGGCGGCCTCGGGGGGCGCCGCAGCCCGTACGGTGTGCCATCCGGTACGGAATGATCTTTGTGAACCTGGACCAGCGCGACCATCGGCTGGACCACCCCGACATCCCGGACATCCCCGATATCCAGGACGTATATACCATCTCAGCCACCCCCCGCAGTGCCTGACGCGATTCCCCCGTCGCAGTAGATCGCTCAGGTGCTTCCCCCCGCAGCGGCGTCACCGTGACCTGAACACGGTGACGCCGCTGCAGTTTTACGGGAAATGTCCGGGTCTAGCCGGATCTTGTCACGGATAGGGCAAGCGCTCGCTTGGCTGAAAGTGATCGTTCCCGCGCTGCCCTCTCGGTGTTCTCGGCCGTCCATCCGTCATTCAGGATGGGCGGCTTTTCGGTCTGTCCGCCCCCGGCCCGCACCTTGAGTGGAATAGACTCAACTTTGTGTACGCTGGTTGTGTCAGTCGTGCAGGGAGAGCCGTGGAGAGGAGACAGCGACCGTGGACGCCGAGCTGACCAACAGGAGCCGGGACGCGATCAACGCGGCCAGCAGCAAGGCCGTGTCCGGGGGGCACGCGGATCTGACCCCGGCGCACTTGCTGCTTGCGCTGCTCAGCGGTCGAGGCCAGCAAGCAAACGAGAACATCACCGACCTGCTGGCCGCCGTCGAGGCCGACCAGGCGGCCGTACGGTCGGGCGCCGAACGCGTACTTGCCTCGCTACCGAGCGTGACCGGCTCGACTGTCGCACCCCCACAACCCAACCGGGAACTTCTTTCGGTCATCGCCGATGCGGCCGAACGGGCGAAGGAGCTGGGCGACGAGTACCTCTCCACCGAGCATCTCCTCATCGGTATCGCCGCGAAGGGCGGCGCCGCCGGGGACGTACTCTCCCAGCAGGGCGCCGGCGCGAAGAAGCTGCTGGACGCGTTCCAGAAGAGCAGGGGAGGGCGTCGCGTGACCACAGCCGACCCCGAGGGCCAGTACAAGGCCCTGGAGAAGTTCGGTACGGACTTCACGGCCGCCGCGCGGGAGGGCAAGCTCGACCCGGTCATCGGCCGCGACCAGGAGATCCGCCGGGTCGTCCAGGTGCTGTCCCGGCGTACGAAGAACAACCCGGTCCTCATCGGGGAGCCGGGCGTCGGCAAGACGGCCGTCGTCGAGGGCCTCGCCCAGCGGATCGTGAAGGGCGACGTACCCGAGTCCCTGAAGAACAAGCGCCTCGTCTCCCTGGACCTCGGCGCGATGGTCGCGGGGGCGAAGTACCGCGGTGAGTTCGAGGAGCGCCTGAAGACGGTCCTGGCGGAGATCAAGGACTCCGACGGCCAGATCATCACCTTCATCGACGAACTCCACACGGTCGTCGGCGCGGGCGCCGGCGGCGACTCCTCGATGGACGCCGGCAACATGCTGAAGCCGATGCTGGCGCGCGGTGAGCTGCGCATGGTCGGCGCGACGACCCTCGATGAGTACCGCGAACGCATCGAGAAGGACCCGGCGCTGGAGCGCCGCTTCCAGCAGGTCCTGGTGGCGGAACCCTCGGTCGAGGACACGATCGCGATCCTGCGCGGACTCAAGGGCCGGTACGAGGCCCACCACAAGGTGGTGATCGCGGACAGCGCGCTGGTGGCCGCGGCGACTTTGTCGGACCGCTACATCACGTCCCGATTCCTCCCGGACAAGGCGATCGACCTGGTGGACGAGGCGGCCTCCCGCCTCCGCATGGAGATCGACAGCTCCCCCCTCGAGATCGACGAACTCCAGCGCGCTGTCGACCGGTTGAAGATGGAGGAACTCGCGCTGGAGAAGGAGACCGACCCGGCCTCGCGCGAGCGACTGGAACGGCTGCGCCGCGATCTCGCCGACAAGGAGGAGGAGTTGCGCGGGCTGACGGCCCGTTGGGAGAAGGAGAAGCAGTCCCTCAACCGGGTCGGCGAGCTGAAGGAGAAGCTCGACGAACTCCGCGGCCAGGCCGAACGGGCCCAGCGCGACGGCGACTTCGACACCGCCTCCAAGCTCCTCTACGGCGAGATCCCCACCCTGGAACGGGACTTGGAGGAAGCCTCGGAGGAAGAGGAGGAGGCCTCCAGGGACACCATGGTCAAGGAGGAGGTCGGCCCCGACGACATCGCGGACGTGGTCGGCGCCTGGACCGGCATCCCGGCCGGCCGCCTCCTGGAGGGCGAGACCCAGAAACTCCTGCGCATGGAGGAGGAGTTGGGCCGCCGGCTCATCGGCCAGTCAGAGGCGGTCCAGGCGGTGTCGGACGCGGTACGGAGGACGAGGGCGGGCATCGCGGACCCGGACCGCCCGACGGGTTCGTTCCTCTTCCTCGGCCCGACAGGCGTGGGCAAGACAGAACTGGCGAAGGCCCTGGCCGACTTCCTCTTCGACGACGAGCGGGCGATGGTCCGCATCGACATGTCGGAGTACGGCGAGAAGCACAGCGTGGCGAGGCTGGTCGGCGCCCCGCCCGGCTACGTCGGCTACGAGGAGGGCGGCCAGCTGACCGAGGCGGTGCGCCGCCGCCCGTACAGCGTGGTGCTCCTGGACGAGGTCGAGAAGGCCCACCCGGAGGTCTTCGACATCCTCCTCCAGGTCCTCGACGACGGCCGCCTCACGGACGGCCAGGGCCGCACGGTCGACTTCCGCAACACCATCCTGATCCTGACGTCGAACCTGGGCAGCCAATTCTTGAGTGGACACAGCCTGGTGGAACCGCTGACGTCGGAGGAGGAGAAGAAGCAGCAGGTGCTGGAGGTGGTCAGGGCGTCCTTCAAGCCGGAGTTCCTGAACCGCCTGGACGACCTGGTGGTCTTCTCCGCGCTGAACAGGGCGGAACTGGAGCGGATCGCTGGGCTCCAGATCGGTCGCCTCGCGAAGCGCCTGGCCGAACGCCGCCTCACCCTGGACGTCACCCCGGCCGCCCTGGCCTGGCTCGCGGACGAGGGCAACGACCCCGCGTACGGCGCCCGCCCCCTCCGCCGCCTGATCCAGACGGCGATCGGCGACCGCCTCGCCAAGGAGATCCTGGCGGGCGAGGTCAAGGACGGCGACACGGTCCGGGTGGACGCGTTCGGGGAGGGGCTGATCGTCGGGCCGGCGGCCGGGGAAACGGGACCCGGCGTGAGCGGAAAGACGCTCTGAGCTGAATTACGCCAACCATCGGTGAACCGGCGGGGGCGGGGGTTGCCACCCCCCGCCCCGCATGGGAGAGGATGGCGGAATCCGTACGAAGGGAAATTCACGGTGACCATCGACCCGTCCTCGATTCCGAACTTCGGGGGCCAGCCCGAGCCGCAGCCGCAAGGTCCGGCGGGCCCCGTCGTCCCGGATCAGGACCTTGTGAAGCAGCTCCTCGAACAGATGGAGCTGAAGTACGTCGTCGACGACGAGGGTGACCTCGCGGCGCCGTGGGAGCAGTTCCGTACGTACTTCATGTTCCGTGGTGAGGGTGACCAGCAGGTCTTCTCGGTGCGGACGTTCTACGACCGGCCCCACCAGATCGAGGAGAAGCCCCTGCTTCTTGAGTCGATCGACGACTGGAACCGGCGGACCCTGTGGCCCAAGGTGTACAGCCACACCCACGACGACGGCACCGTGCGCCTGATCGGCGAGGCGCAGATGCTGATCGGGACGGGGGTCAGCCTGGAGCACTTCGTGTCGTCGACGGTGAGCTGGGTGCGGGCCGCGATCGAGTTCGACAAGTGGCTTGTCGAGCAGCTCGGCCTTGAGCAGGAGATCGACGAGGCGGAGAAGCCCGAGGACGACGAAGAGTAGTCGTTCCTGTACAGCCTGTACGCGTGTACGCGGAGGAGCCCGGCCGGGAGGCCGGGCTCTCGCCGTTTCCGGGCGGTGCGTCCACCCTCGTGCGGATCAGCTGACCTTGACCGTCCAGGACGAGGAGTACGTGGTCGCCAGACCGGCGGTGGCCGGGCGGTGGACCCGGAGCGTCCACGTCCCCGCGCGCGAGAAGGTGATCTTCGTGGTGGCGCTGCCGCTGGTGGTGAGGGTGGCCCTGGTGAGGGTCACCCACGTGCCGTCCTTCTGGCGGGCCTGGAACAGCAGTCCGGTCCCCTGGACGTAGGGGGAGCTGCGTGCCGTGTAGGACACGGGCTTGCCGTGGACCGCGGTGGTGGCCGGCTTGCTGACCGTGAGTACGGCCCTGACGAGCGAGGTCAGGGTCTGGCTGGTCGAGGACGTCCACGCCAGGTTCTTCGCCGCGGTGACGGCACGCCAGACGCCGTTGTACTTGGCGGTCGTGGTGTAGGAGGCCTTGCCGGTGCTGTCCGCGGTGACGGTCGCCTGGGTCTTCCAGGCGGTGGTTCCCGTCCGCTTGTACTGGAAGGCGACCTTGGCGCCGGCCGCGGGCTTGGCGCCGGTCTGGGTCACGGTGGCCTTGAAGGTCGCCTTGCTGCCGTAGGTGCTGGTGGCCGGGCCGGTCAGCCGGGTCGTCGTGGCGGCCACGACGCGGACCGGCCAGCTGCTGACGGTGGTGTCGCCGTACTGGGAGACGATGGTCAGCGTGACGTCGTGCACCCCGATGGTCGTGGCCTTCCAGGTGCCGGAGGGCCGCGCGGGATAGCTGCCGGTGGCGAACGTCGTGCCGTCGACGTCGAGTGTCCAGTGCTCGGCCCGGCTGACGCCGTCGGCGGCGGATGTCGTGGCGGCGAACTTCCGGCTGCTGCCCGCTACGACGAAGTCCTGGAAGCCGTCCGTCCAGGTCGGCGTGACCTCGGACACCACCCTGACCGGCAGGTCCACCCGGCCGTGGGCGCCGCGGTTGTCGACCGTGTCGAACGTCAGCGTGTGGGCGCCGTAGGGGAGTTGGCCGAGGTCGGCGACGAAACCGTTGGTGTTGCCCTCGTAGGTGTAGGCGCCGACCGGCGTCGTCGCCTGTGCCTTGCCGTCGAGCGACACGGTGGTGCTGACCGGGTAGGCGTAGATGAGGTTGGACGGGAACGTCTTGTTGAGCGCCGACGGGTAGGCGTACTTCACGTTCACCGGCGTCTCGCCCGGGTGGATGACGGTGTCGAGCTTCGGCGTGATGGTGAAGCCGTGGTCGACCAGGGTGTCGGCCCGGACCGGGGAACCCGCGCGGCCGTCCTGGTCGTAGGCCACGACGTAGACGCCTCCCGCGTACAGGCCGGCCGGGACCGTGCTCGTGTCCAGTGCGGTGGTCCACGTCGCGCCGCTTTCCGGGGCGGTCAGGTCGACGGGGGCGGGCCAGGTTCCGACGGTGCTGAAGTACCGTACGCGCGAGACGCCGTTGTCGCCGGTCGCGGTGGCTCGCAGCGACAACTCGCCGTCCGCGGACAGGCCCACGGGCTTGTGGTTCGTCCAGGCCTCCTCGCCGGGCAGATCGGGCAGGGTGACGACCGGCCGCTTGTTGTCGACGGTGACGGCGGCGTTGGCCATGACGATCCGCGGGCGCGGGCTGGACACCTCGACGTGGACGGTGTTCTCGCCGTCGTTGACCAGCGGCGCGGCCACCCCGTTCGTGGCGCCGCCGAACTGCTGAGTGGCGGCGGTGTCCAGGGTCGCGTGCAGGGTGCAGGAGGGCAGGCAGTCCCCCGGGTTCAGACCGAAGGTCTGCTTGACCGTGCCGGTGCCCTGGTACACACCGCTGCCGGTGATGCTGACCACGGCCACGGTCGGCTCGTCGTCCGGGTCCGCGTGCACCGTGAAGGTGACATCCGTCGTGCCGGTGACCGTCTGCCCGGCGCTGATCGTGCCGTCGCCTCCGGCGTCCGAGGAAATGCCGTCGAACGTGATCACGGCACCGGTGTCATCCGCGACAGCGGCCGGCGCGGGCACGACGGCGCACAGCACGACGGCACTCGCGGCAACGGCGAGCGATCTCACAGATCGGGATATGGCAGATCGGGATATGGCAGATCGGGATATACCCACGTCTCTCCTCCTGAGCCTGCTCCCTGGCTCGGCGGAGATGGGGAGTGGGTGGCCGCTGCGGCCGCAGTGTGAAGATCTTGGATGGACCCCGATTGCGTGTCAAGAATCTCACCACTTGTCCCAAGGGGTGGTAAGGGCTACCGGTGCGCGAACGCTTTGCGGAGCCTTTCCGTCGCGTCCGTCAGTACCTCGGTCCGCTTGCAGAAGGCGAACCGTACGAAGGGGGCGCCCTCCTCGCGGTGGTCGTAGAAGACCGCGTTCGGGATCGCCACCACTCCTGCCCGTTCCGGCAACGCTCGGCAGAAGGCGAAGCCGTCTGTTTCGCCCAGGGGGCGGATGTCCGTCGTGATGAAGTACGTGCCCGCGGGGGTGAAGACCTCGAAGCCCGCCTCCCTCAGGCCCGCCGACAGCAGGTCCCGCTTGACCCTCATGTCCTCGCGGAACTCCGAGAAGTAGGTGTCCGGGAGGCTCAGTGCCTCCGCCACCGCGTACTGGAACGGGCCCGACGCCACGTACGTCAGGAACTGCTTCGCCGAGCGGACCGCCGTGACCAGGTCCGGGGTCGATGTGACCCAGCCCACTTTCCATCCGGTGAACGAAAACGTCTTCCCGGCGCTCCCGATAGAGACCGTTCGTTCGCGCATGCCCGGGAAGGAGGCCAGCGGGAGATGTCCGGCGTCGTCGAAGACCAGGTGTTCGTACACCTCGTCGGTGACCACCAGCAGGTCGCGCTCCACGGCGAGCTGTGCGATCGCGGTCAGTTCCTCGCGGGTCAGGACCGTGCCGGTCGGGTTGTGCGGGGTGTTGATCAGGAGGAGGCGGGTGCGGGGTGTCACCGCCGCGCGCAGCTCGTCCAGGTCCAGGCGGAACGAGCCCTCGTGGGGGCGCAGTGTGACCGGTACCCGCGCGGCGCCCGCCATCGCGATGCACGCCGCGTAGGAGTCGTAGTAGGGCTCCAGGGCGATGACCTCGTCGCCGGGCTCCAGCAGGGCCAGCAGGGTCGCCGCGATGGCCTCCGTCGCGCCCGCCGTCACCAGGACCTCGCGGTCTGGGTCGTACGGCAACCCGTACCGGCGCTCCTGGTGTGCCGCGATCGCCGTGCGCAGCTCGGGGACGCCCGGACCCGGCGGGTACTGGTTGCCGCGGCCGTCGCGCAGCGCCCGTACGGCCGCCTCGCGGATCTCCTCCGGACCGTCGGTGTCCGGGAAACCCTGGCCCAGGTTGATCGAGCCGGTCGCGACGGCGAGCGCCGACATCTCGGCGAAGATCGTCGTCCCGAACTCGGCGAGCCGGCGATTGAGGAAGGGGCGTGCGCTGCTGGTCATGGTCGTCATCCTGCGCCGAAGCTCTGGACTTCCTCAACTCTGCTTTGGCAGGTGAGACAGGCGGGCATCCCCACGTCACGCAAGACGGCGAGGCGCCCACGGGGGGCCGCCTCGGGGGAACGAAAGGTGGGTGACGTCATGGCCGTGGCCATCATCGCCCTTGTCATCCTGGCGAGCTTCTTCATCATCGTGACCGTGACGGTCAGGGCCGCCCGGCTGCGCCGGCGACCGCGCAGGAACAGCTGGTGGGCCGGGGGAGCGGCCGGCTCCAGCGGCTCCGGGAGCAGCGGTACGTCGTGCGGCGCGGGTTCCTCCTGCGGAGGAAGCTCGTCCTGTGGCGGTGGGTCGTCCTGCGGGGGAGGCGGGGGAGGCGGGGGCGGATGCGGCGGAGGCAGCTGACACGGGGCAGCTGAGCTTCGACAAGGGGGAACCGCATCCGGACCGCGGGAGAGCGCCCGCCGGGAGGACGTACTCATACGTCGTCCCGGCGGGCGCTCGTACGTCCGTGAGTCACCCCGACGTACACCCCGCTCGCGGGGGTCCTTCGCACGCTCGGGCGTACGCCGCGGTTGAACAGTTGAGCTGTGGAGCCCTCTGAGGGATGGAAACCCCACGAAGTTGGGTAAAAACGCTGTGACGGCGCCACCGTTCATGATTCCCTCTAAATCACCAACACGGCCCCTCGGACGTCCCTGGCCCCTGGACGTTCCTCATGACTGGGCTGATCTCCCGGTGTCGACCCGTGTCGACCGGAGCGCGCCGGACACACACCTCGTTCACACACACCTTGCTCGTCCACACCTTGCTCATCCGCATCTCCCTGTTCGTCCACACCTCCCTTTGCGTGCTAGCGGAGCCGATCCATGCTCACGACCCTGAACACCGCATACACCGACACGCGCGCGGCCGACCTCGCCTGGACCCTGGGCCGGGAACCGCTGCCCGCCCTCGCCACCCTCGACCTCGAACTCGCGGACGCGAAGCTCCAGTTGAGACTCCTCGGCGCCTCCCACCAGGTGCTCCTGGAGGAGGAGCAGGGCATCTGTTCGGAGACGGTCGCGTGCATCCCGGGTTCCAGCACCCCCCTCCCGCTCGGCGTGGCCAAGCGGGTCGGCGACTGGGAGTACGAGTTCGCGGCGCGGGTGGAAGTCCTGTCGCCGGGGTCGTTCGCGGGCCGCGCCCAGGAGCTGCTGGCCCTGGTCGCCGACCACCCGAACGGCCTGGCCGGTGTCTTCCCCGGCAGCCCGCACGCCTTCACCGCGATGCTGGCCCAGCGCCACGAGGGGCAGGTGCACTGGCGGACCTGGCACGCCTATCCGCAGGACGGGCAGCTGGTGGCCACCAGAACGCGGGTGGGAGTGCGGGTCACGGCGGCTCTCTGACCATCCCTGCGGCCATCATGGTGGATCGCGGTGGCCACCCCTCCGACCGCTCTTCCGGCCGCCTCTCCGGCCACTCCGGGGCTTCACAGCAACATCCTCCGCGTAAACAGAAACCACACGTGTGGGTGACGAAGCGTACCGAGGGTGTGACGTAGCGTTCCCAGCGTGATCGAACCGCACGTGCCGGCCCCGCCGGGCAGCCCCCCGCCCTGGGGTGCTCCCGCGCGGCTGCCCGTCCGGCCCGGCACCGGCCGGTTCCTGGTCCTCGCCTGCGCCTTCGTCTGTGCGGCCTGCGGACTGGTGTACGAACTGGAACTCGTCGCGCTCGCCTCGTATCTGATCGGCGACTCGGTCACCCAGGCGTCCGTCGTGCTCTCCGTGATGGTGTTCGCGATGGGCATCGGCTCGCTCGCCGCGAAGCGCCTGCGCTGCCGGGCCGCCGCCGGCTTCGGCGCGGTCGAGGCGGCGCTCGCGCTGGTCGGCGGCTGTAGCGCGATGGCCCTGTACGCGGTGTTCGCGTGGACCGGCGACTGGGGCGGCCTGTGGGCACACGCCCCCCGAGCGCTGCTGGTGACCTTCTCCCTGGCCATCGGGCTGCTGATCGGCGCCGAGGTGCCCCTGCTGATGGAGCTGATCCAGCGCATCCGCCGCCAGGACGCGGGCGGCGCGGTCGCCGACCTGTTCGCCGCCGACTACGTGGGCGCACTGGTCGGGGGGCTGGCCTTCCCGTTCCTGCTCCTTCCCTGGCTCGGGCAGCTCACCGGCGCGCTGCTCACCGGCACCGTCAACGCGTTGGTCGGCGGCGCCCTCGTCCTCGGCCTGTTCCGGCGGGACCTGACCCGGCGCGGACGCTGGCTGCTGGTGGTGGCCAACGTGACCGTGATCGGACTCCTGGCCGCCGCGGCCGTACTCGTCGACGACTTCGAACGGGCCGCCCGGCAGGCGGTGTACGGCAACGACGTACGCGTGGCGCTGCGGACCGACGTACAGGAGGTGGTCCTCACCGGTGGTACGGACGGCCGTCCGCTGGATCTGTTCCTGGACGGGCGGCTGCGGGTCAGCGGGCGCGACGAGCGGCGCTACCACGAGGCGCTCGTCCATCCCGCGATGAACGGGCCGCACGCGCGCGTGCTCGTCCTGGGCGGCGGCGACGGACTGGCGACGCGGGAAGTGCTTCGCTATCCGGGCGTACGGCGGGTGGACGTCGTCGAACTCGACGCGGGGGTGGTGCGGCTGGCGCGCACGGATCCGGCGCTGGCCGCCCTGAACGCGCACGCGTTCGACGATCCGCGCGTCCACGTGACCACGGCGGACGCCTTCCGGCTGCTGCGGGGTGCGCGGGCCGCGTACGACGTGGTCGTCTCGGATCTGCCCGATCCGGGGATCACGGCCAGTACGAAGCTGTACTCGCAGGAGTTCTACGGTCTGGCGCGCCAGGTGCTGACCGACGGGGGCCGGCTGGTCGTGCACGGCGGGCCGGTCTCCTCCCGGCCGCGCGTGTTCTGGACCGTCGAGGCGACCCTCCGGGCGGCCGGGCTGCGCACGGTGCCGTACCGGGTGGGCGGCCGGGACGCCGGCTTCGCGGCGGGGCCGGACCGTACGGCGTCGGGGGCGGCGCGGGCGCCGCAGGACTGGGGGTTCGTGCTGGCCACGGCTGGGGGGTCGGCGCCGCTGCTACGGGTGGGCGGGGGCGATGGGGCGGGTGGGGGTGTCGGGCCTCGGTTGTGGACGCTCACCCAGGCGGGGCTGGAGGCGGATGCTCGGGCGGCGGCGCGGATGCGGGTGGTGGGGTTGCGGGCTTCGACGTTGGTGCATCCCCGGTACTGACCGTGGTGTGACGGTGGCGCGACGGTGGTGTCGGGTGCGGGGAGTGGGGCCGCGTGGGTGTGGATCCCGGGGGAATCCCCGGATGCGCGGGTGCGGGTCCGGTCGTGCTGGGTACCCTCGGCTGTCATGGAGCATGAGGTGTTCGTTCCGGTTCCGGCCGAGCGGCTGAGGGACGTGCTCGCCGACCCCGCGCGTATCGCCCGGGCGGTCCCGGGACTCCAGCAGGACGCGGGCAGCGAGCCTGGCGTCTCCGGGGTCGCGGGGCGGCTGAAGGTGCGTGTCGGGGGGCACACGATCACGTATCGCGGGTCCTTGCGGGTCGCTGTCGCGGACTCGGGGGAGGACGACGCGTACGTGGTGGAGGGTGACGCCGTCGAGGTGCGTGGCGGGGGGGCCGTGAAGCTCGCGCTCACCTTGCGGGTGCGGGGTGTTGAGGGCGGGGGTGAGGGCGAGGGTGGTTCGGCGTTGGTGTTCGGGGGGACGGTGACGGCGGACGGGCGGATCAGTGAGCTTCCGGGGGATGCTGTTGCCGCGGCGGGGGTGCGGTTGGTGCGGCGGTTCGGGGAGAACCTGGGGGAGGTCGCGGGGGAGGAGGTTGTGGGGGAGGCCGAGGAGTCTGCGGCTGCGGTACCTCCGGTGGTGGACGTCCAGGTTTCCGATGCCGATCTTCCTGGTGAGCCTGATGAGCCTGGTGTGATCGATGAAGGGGAGCAGGTTTCTGAGCGGTTCATGGATGTCGGTGAACCGCCGGCGGAGGCTGCTCATGCTCGGCGGACGATGATCGGGCGTAGTGCGGAGGAGGTCGATCATGCGCCGCCTCGGGGGCGGTATGCGCCTGTGCCGCCGCCGGAGCAGGTGGCTGGGAGTGTGACGTTGCGGTGGGCTGCGCCGGCTGCGGTGTTGGTGGTGGCGTCGGTGATTGTGGCGGGGCGGGTGTTGAGGAAGCGGCGCTGATCGGTGGGGTGTGTTTTCGCCCCCGCCGCCCTTACCCGTCCCATCCCTGGGGGCTGCGCCCCCAGACCCCCCTTTCGGCCTGAACGGCCTCGTCCTCAAACGCCGGACGGGCTGAAAGATCTAGCCCGTCCGGCGTTTTAGCGCGATACGGGGGTTCGGGGGCGGAGCCCCCGAGGATGGGAACGGGTAGGGGCGGCGGGGGCGAGGAAGTGGGTTGGGGTCGGGCCGGTAGGGTCGGTGTGTGCGTAGTGATGACTTCACGTTGGCCGCGGGTGACGCGGAGGTGACCCTGCAGCCGGGGAACGGCGGGCGGGTCGGCGGGCTGCGGGTCGGCGGCGTCGAACTGCTGCGGCAGGGCGAGCGGTTCGGGTGCTTTCCGATGGTTCCGTGGTGCGGGCGCACCCGGGACGGCCGGTTCCTCGACGGCGGCACCGTGCGGCAGCTGCCGCTCAACTCCCCACCGCACGCCATCCACGGCACCGTCCGCGACGGCGCCTGGCGCGTCGCCCGCAAGACCGCCGACGAGGCCGTCATCACGTACGACCTCGTGGAGCCCTGGCCCTACGCCGGGCGCGTCTCGCAGGTCGTCGCGCTGGCCCCGGACAGCCTGACCCTCACCATGTCCGTGGAGACGTACGCCGATTCCTTCCCCGCGCAGATCGGCTGGCACCCCTGGTTCAACCGGAACCTCGGGGGTGAGGACGTGCGCGTCGACTTCGCCCCCGCCTGGCAGGAGGAGCGCGGGGACGATCACCTGCCCACCGGGGAGCGGATCGATCCGAAGCCCGGGCCCTGGGACGACTGCTTCGGTATGCCCGGCGGCGTCGACGTCACCCTCACCTGGCCGCAGCGGCTGGAGCTGAAGGTGACCAGCCCCGAGGAATGGGTCGTCGTGTACGACGAGCAGGACGCCGCCGTGTGTGTGGAGCCGCAGACCGGGCCGCCCAACGGGCTCAACACGCTGCCGCGGCTCGTCACGCCCATCGAGCCGCTGGAAGCCTCCATGACCTGGACCTGGCGCGCCCTCTGAGCCCGTCTAGGCTGACGGGCATGAGTGACGTAGACGTACGCGGCGCGCTGCTGCGGCAGATCAAGGACAAGGCCGTCGTGCACGGCAAGGTGACCCTGTCTTCGGGGCTTGAGGCCGACTACTACATCGACCTGCGCCTGGTCACCCTCGACGGCGAGGCCGCGCCGCTGGTCGGGCAGGTGCTGCTCGATCTGGCGGCGGAGGCGGGGCTCGAGTTCGACGCCGTGGGTGGGCTGACCATGGGGGCCGATCCGGTCGGGACGGCCATGCTGCACGCTGCCGCCGCTCGCGGAAAGCGCCTCGACTCGTTCGTCGTGCGGAAGGCCGCCAAGGCGCACGGTATGCAGAAGCGGGTGGAGGGGCCCTCCATCGCCGGGCGGCGGGTTCTCGTCGTCGAGGACACGTCCACGACCGGTGACTCGCCGCTCACCGCCGTGGCCGCCGTGCGCGAGGCCGGCGCCGAGGTGGTGGGCGTGGCGACCATCGTCGACCGGGCGACCGGCGCCGCCGAGAAGATCGCGGACGGGGCCGGGGTCCCGTACCTCTTCGCGTACTCGAAGAGCGACCTCGGGCTGGACTGACCACCGGACTGACCAGGTGACTGGCCACCGGGCTCAGTACCGGGCGAAACGTCTGGAAAGATGAGGGCGACGATGACGTCGCTTCCCAGGTCTCGCAGCCAGGTCTAGGTCAGGGCCGTAGGTACGCAGTACGCCAGATCTCCAGATCGCCAACCCGCACATCACGAGGAGCGGACACATGCCCATCGCAACCCCTGAGGTCTACAGCGAGATGCTCGACCGGGCCAAGGCGGCCAGGTTCGCCTACCCGGCCATCAACGTGACCTCGACCCAGACCCTGCACGCTGCGCTGCGCGGCTTCGCGGAGGCGGAGAGCGACGGCATCATCCAGATCTCGACGGGTGGTGCGGAGTTCCTCGGCGGCCAGTACAGCAAGGACATGGTCACCGGTGCCGTCGCCCTGGCCGAGTTCGCGCACATCGTCGCCGAGAAGTACCCGGTCACCGTCGCCCTGCACACGGACCACTGCCCCAAGGACAAGCTCGACGGGTATGTGCGACCGCTGATCGCCGTGTCCGAGGAGCGGGTGAAGGCCGGGCGCAACCCGCTCTTCCAGTCCCACATGTGGGACGGCTCCGCCGAGACCCTCGCCGACAACCTCTCCATCGCGCAGGAGCTGCTGGCCCGCGCCGTCGCCGCGAAGATCATCCTTGAGGTCGAGATCACGCCGACCGGTGGCGAGGAGGACGGGGTCTCCCACGAGATCAACGACTCCCTCTACACCACCGTCGACGACGCCGTGCGTACGGTCGAGGCGCTCGGGCTGGGCGAGAAGGGGCGCTACCTGCTCGCCGCCTCCTTCGGCAACGTCCACGGCGTCTACAAGCCGGGCAACGTCGTGCTCCGCCCCGACCTGCTCAAGGAGCTGAACGACGGCGTCGCCGCCAAGTACGGCAAGCCGGCCGGCGCCCAGCCGTTCGACTTCGTCTTCCACGGCGGCTCCGGCTCCTCCGAGGAGGAGATCGCCACCGCGCTGGAGAACGGCGTGGTGAAGATGAACCTCGACACGGACACGCAGTACGCCTTCACGCGTCCCGTCGCCGACCACATGTTCCGCAACTACGACGGCGTCCTCAAGGTCGACGGCGAGGTCGGTTCGAAGAGCACCTACGACCCGCGTACGTGGGGCAAGCTGGCCGAGAAGGGCATGGCCGCGCGTGTCGTCGAGGCCACGCAGAACCTGCGGTCGGCCGGAACGAAGATCAAGTAGTCCCCAAGGGTCCCTGGACCCTTTCGCGAGCCCGGCTTCCGTCCACTGTCGACGGCGCCGGGCTCGCTGTATACCTGGGGCATGTCCGACGTGCGGATCGCCTCACCCCAGGGCAAGTGGATCCTGCTGACCACCGTCCTCGGTTCCAGCATGGCCCTGCTCGACTCGACCGTCGTGAACGTCGCGCTGCCGCGCATCGGCCGCGATCTCGACGCCGATCTGGCCGCCCTCCAGTGGACGGTCAACGCGTACATGCTGACGCTGGCCGGGCTGATCCTGCTGGGCGGTTCGCTCGGCGACCGCTACGGCCGGCGGAAGATCTTCGTGATCGGCGTGGTGTGGTTCGCGGCGGCTTCGTTGCTCTGCGGGATCGCTCCGAACACGGGTGTGCTGGTGGCCGCCCGCGCCTTGCAGGGCATCGGCGGCGCTCTTCTGGTGCCCGGCTCCCTCGCCCTCATCCAAGCCTCCTTCCACCCCGACGACCGGGGGCGGGCGGTCGGGCTGTGGTCCGGGTTCGGGGGCATCGGCGCGGCCGTGGGGCCCTTCCTGGGCGGCTGGCTCGTGGACGGTCCGGGGTGGCGGTGGGTGTTCCTGCTCAACGTCCCGCTGGCGCTGCTGTGCGCCCCCATCGCCGTACGGCATGTCCCCGAGTCCGGTGACGGGCGTACGCGGCACGGGCGCTTCGATGTGGCGGGTGCGGCTCTGGGGGCCATTGCCCTCGCCCTGGTGACGTACGCGCTGATCGAGGCCAGGTCCGGTTCGGTGACGGTTGTCGTCTCTGCGGTGGTGGGTGTGGTGGCAGGGGTGGCCTTCGTGTACGTCGAGCGGCGGCGGGCCGGGGACGCGATGATGCCGCTCGACATCTTCGCCTCACGCCAGTTCACGGCCGTGAACCTGGTGACCCTGTGCGTCTATGCGGCTTTTGGTGGTTTCTTCTTTCTCTCTGCCCTTCAGCTCCAGGTGGTGGCCGGTTACTCCGCCCTGGGCGCCGGTACGGCGTTGCTGCCGACCACCGTCCTGATGCTGCTGCTGTCGGCCCGATCGGGCGAGCTGTCGGAGCGGATCGGGCCGCGCGTTCCGCTGACTGTCGGGCCGTTGCTGTGTGCGGCGGGGATGCTGCTGATGTTGCGGGTGGGCGCCGGGGCGTCGTACGTCGCTGATGTGCTGCCCGCTGTGCTGGTGCTCGGGGTGGGCATGGTGACGCTGGTCGCGCCGCTCACGGCGAGTGTGCTGGCGTCGGTGGATGTCGCCCGGGCGGGGCTGGCCAGTGGTGTCAACAATGCTGCGGCGCGGGCGGCGGGGTTGGTGGCGGTGGCTGCGTTGCCGCTGGTGACGGGGATGGGGGCGGAGGCGTATCGGTCGGGGGTGGTGTTCGACGAGGCGTTCGGGCGGGCGATGGTGGTGTGTGCGGGGGTGTTGGTGGTGGGGGCTGTGGTGGCGTTCCTGACGGTGCGGAGGCCGGTGCCGGGGTGCCAGCGACCGGAGTGCCGTACGCATGGCTCCGTAACGGCTCCGCCGTTGGAGGGGGTGGGTACGGAGGAGGGTGCCGGCCTTTGAATTCGCCCCCGCCGCCCCTACCCGTCCCATCCCTGGGGGCTGCGCCCCCAGACCCCCCTACGGCCCTGAACGGGCCTTGTCCTCAAACG
Source organism: Streptomyces sp. NPDC000878 (assembly GCF_053599695.1). Classification (NCBI taxonomy): domain Bacteria; kingdom Bacillati; phylum Actinomycetota; class Actinomycetes; order Kitasatosporales; family Streptomycetaceae; genus Streptomyces; species Streptomyces sp. NPDC000878. The sequence goes on from NZ_JBSFMT010000092.1 coordinate 34,667, forward strand.
CCGGACGGGCTGACATCCCAGCCCGTCCGG
>NZ_JBSFMT010000093.1:0-34269 GCF_053599695.1 Streptomyces sp. NPDC000878
CTTTTAGCCCGTCCGGCGTTTGAGGACAAGGCCCGTTCAGGGCCGACAGCGGGGGTCTGGGGGCGCAGCCCCCAGGGATGGGAACGGGTAGGGGCGGCGGGGGCGAAAATCCCTACCGGCTCCGGTGCAGCGCCACCAGCAGCTGCCACACCTGGTGGGTGATCTCCTCCGACGTCGCCTCGATCCGGCCGTGCAGCCAGTCCGCCAGGACCCCCGCGAACGTGGCGGCCACCGCCGACGCGACCAGCGGCGCGTCCGCCGCGCCCGCGAGCTCACGTTCCGCAAGGCTCCGCGCGCGCAGATCCCGGTGCAGTACCTGACCCAACGGCCCCCCGCCCCCCGGGCTCAGCAGGGCCCGGTACAGCGCGGCGTGCGGAGCGAGGGCCGCGAAGAACTCCACGAGCGCGACCGGCGCGATCACCGGGTCGGGCCGGCCGCGCCAGGCGTGCAGGGCGTCCACCGCCTCCCGTACGACATCGGCGCAGGCATCGACGGCCAGCGCCTCCAGGTCGGGATAGTGGACGTAGAAGGTCGCCCGCCCGACCCCCGCCCTGCGCACCAGCGCGGCGACGCTGACCTCCGCCAGGGGGTGCTCGGCGCATTCCTCCAGCAAGGCCTCGCGGAGCCTCGCCCGGGTGCGGGCGGCCCGCGGGTCCTCGGGCACGCCGCGTGTCACCGGGCGACGAGGACGGCGGCCAGGGCGATGGCGCCGGGCAGCGCCTGGGCGAACAGGATGCGCCGGTTCGCCGTCGCGGCGCCGTAGACGCCGGCCACGATCACACAGGAGAGGAAGAAGACCTGCGCCCGGAACCCGGTCGGATCGGCGGCGATCAGCCCCCAGACCAGGCCCGCCGCGAGAAACCCGTTGTAGAGCCCCTGGTTGGCGGCCATCGCGGCGGTCGCGCGGGCCATCTCCGGGTCGAACCCGTGGAACTTGCGCCCCGGCGGACGCTGCCACAGGAACATCTCCATCACCAGGATGTACGCGTGCAGCGCGGCCACCAGACCGACCAGCACGTTCGCGACCGTCTCCATGCTCGGCAAACTCCTTCAGGTTTCTTGGACAGGTGTCCATCATGGACAGGTGGTCAGCATACATGGACGAGTGTCCAGGAAATCGCCGTCGGGTTGTCAGAGCCTGCCGATAGCGTCCCGATCATGACCGAACCCACGACCTCCGAACCCACGGCCTCCGACCTCACCATCACCGTCCGCCCCGCCCGTGCCGACGACATCCCCGGACTCGTCGCCTCCAGTACCGCCCTCTTCGCCGAGGACGCCGGTACCCGTGATCCGAGCGTCGACGTGGACTGGCCGCGCGAGCACGCCGCCGCTTCGTTCGCGTCGGCACTGGACGACCCGGCGCGTCTGGTGCTGGCGGTCGAGTGCGACGGTGCGGTGGTCGGTCATCTGATGGGCTCCCTCACCGAACCCACCGCCATGCGGCCGGTGAAGGCCGCCACCCTGATCAGCGTGTACGTCCGTCCCGCCCACCGGAGTTCGGGGGCCGGAGCACGCCTGGTGGAGGCCTTCGTCCGGTGGGCGGGGGAGCAGGGCGCCGAGCATGCCGAGGTGACCGCCTACGCGGCCAACACCGACGCCATACGTTTCTACGAGCGGAACGGCTTCGCACCGCAGTCCCTGACACTGCGCCTGAGCCTGAGCGCGGGCTGAGGCCCGGGCCTGGGCCTCTAGTCAGGCTGCCCCTCCGCCGCGTACACCCGCTCACCCCCCACATACGTGAGCGCCACCTTCGTCTCCGCGATCGCCTCCGGCGGGCCGGCGTACGGATCGCGGTCCAGGATCGTCAGGTCGGCCAGCGCCCCGGCGCGCACACGGCCCGTGTCGTCCAGGTGGTTGGCGTACGCCGAACCCGCGGTGTACGCCGTGAGGGCGTCCGTCAGGCCGATGCGTTCGGCGGGGAGGAACACCCGGGGTGATGCGGAGCCCGGTGCCGCGCGGTTGACCGCGACGTGGATCGCCTGGAGCGGGTCGGGGCTGCTGACAGGCCAGTCGCTGCCCGCCGCCAGGGTGGCCCCGGAGCGCAGCAACGCGCCGAACGGGTACTGCCACGCCGCCCGTTCGGGCCCGAGGAAGGGGATCGTCAGGTCGTCCATCTGGGGTTCGTGCATGGCCCACAGTGCCTGGATGTTGGCGACCGCGCCGAGCCGGGCGAAGCGCGGCACGTCGTCCGGGTGGACCACCTGGAGGTGGGCCAGATGCGGCCGGGTGTCGCTCGGCCCGTTCGCGGCGCGCGCGGCCTCGACGGCGTCCAGGGCGTCCCGTACGGCCCGGTCGCCGAGCGCGTGGAAGTGGCACTGGAAGCCGAGGGCGTCCAACTGCGTGACGTACTTGGGCAGTTCGGCCGCGTCCACGAAGCTCGTGCCCCGGTTGGCCGTGGCGCAGCCGCACTTGTCGAGGTAGGGGTCGAGCAGCGCGGCCGTGCCCGTCTCGGCGACCCCGTCCAGCATCAGCTTCACGCTGGTCGCCCGGAACCTGCCCCCGCTCAACGCGGCCCGCCGCTCCACGAGTTCGGGGATCTGCTCGGCCCCACGCTCCCGGTCCCACCACAGGGCGCCGACCACCCGGGCGGTCAGTGAACCGTCCCGGGCGGCGGCGAGGTAGGTCTCGGAGGGGTCCTCCATGCCGAGGAACGAGCCGACCAACGCGTCCTGCCAGGCCGTGACACCGAGCGAGTGCAGCCGGCGCTGCGCGGACAGCAGGGCCGCCAGCCGCTCCGCCGCCGTGACCGGCGGGGTCAGCCGGCCCACGTACTCCATGGCCCCTTCCTGGAGCATGCCGGTCGGCTCGCCCGAGGCGTCCCGTTCGAAGCGGCCGTCCGCCGGGTCCGGGGTGTCCCGCGTGATGCCCGCGAGTTCGAGGGCGCGCGTGTTGACCCAGGCCCCGTGATGGTCCCGGTTGGGCAGGTACACCGGGCGATCTGGGATCACCGCGTCCAGCAGCTCCCGGGTGGGCGTGCCCCCTTCGAAGGCCTCCATGGACCAGCCGCCGCCCGTGATCCACTCCTGCTCGGGATGCGCGAGGGCGTACGCGCGGACCACGGCCACCGTGTCCTCGGCGGTCTTCGTGTCGGTCAGATCGCACTGGGTCATTTCGAGACCGGCCGGCAGCGGATGGACGTGGGCGTCCTGGAAGCCCGGCAGGAGCAGCCGCCCGGCGAGATCGACCACCTCGGTCCCCGCCCCGATCAGATCGTGCACCTCGTCCCGGCCCACGGCGACGATCCGCCCACCGGTGACCGCGACGGCCGTGGGATTCCCGGGGGCGAAGACCGGCCCGCCGGTGAAGAGGAGTTCAGCGTGCATGTTCCGTTTCCTTGATGGTGTGGGGCGCCCCAAAGGGGCGCGGGGAACTGCGCGACCAGCCCCCACCGGCCCGCAGGTAAATTGAACCGCCAGCCCGCGGAGCTCACCGTGCCGACGGCTCCCGCACGGCCAGCAGCTGCGGCGCATCCGCATCCGTACCCCGACCGGTGCTGAAGTACGGCGACTTGCGCCCCCACTTCGCCCACGCCGCGGCCACGAAACCGGACGCGACCATCAGCGAGGGCACGAGAAGCAGGAACCAGCCGTTGTCGGGGCTGAGTTCGAGATGGTCGGCGGAGGTGTAGAAGGACCAGCCGAGATAGCCACCGAGACCGAGCAGCGTGGCCGCGCTCAGCGTGGGCAGCACCACCGCCCGTATGCCGTCCCGCCAGTTCTCGCGCAGCAGACCCCGGAAGCGTACGGCGGCGGCGAGTGCGGTGAGCGCGTACGACAGGGCGACCACCATGCCGATCGCGTTGACCGCCGCCAGGATCATGTCGGCGAGGCGCGGGATGACCAGGGCCAGCCCGGCGACGGCCGCCGCCAGCGCGCCGATCATCAGCGTCCCGGCCGCCGGGGTGCCGTACCGGGGGCTGACCCGGGACCAGGTCGGGCCGAGCGTACGGTCGCGGCTCATCGCGAACATCGCGCGGGCCGTCGGGATCACCCCGGCCTGCAAGGAGGCCACGGCAGAGAACATCAGCGCGACGAGCGGCAGCGCGGCCAGCGGCTGGTCGGCGAGCCGGTCGCCGAAGAACGCCAGCCCCTCGGCGCCGTGGCCCGCCAACTCGCCCTCCGACAGCACCCGTTGGAAGGCGATCGAGCCGAGCATGAAGAGGCCCAGCATCGTCACCAGGGTGGTGATCCCGGCCCGCGACGCCTGCCTCGGGTCCTTCACCTCCTCGTTCACACTGAACGCGGCCTCGAATCCCCAGTAGCAGAACACCGACAGCAGCATGCCCTGCGCGAGCGCTGACGCCGAGGGGATCTGGAAGGGGTCGAACCAGCTCAGGCTGAAGGGGTGCGGGCCGACGACGATGCCGTATCCGCAGAAGCCCAGCAGGACGACGTATTCGAAGACCAGCAGTCCGCCCTGGAGCCGGGCGGCCGTCCTGATGCCGGAGACCGCGGTCAGGGTGACGGCGACGAGGACCAGGATGCCGATGGCGGTCGTCTGCGCGGTCGATCCGGGGTCCAGGGTCAGCCCGGCCACCCGGGTGAGGCCCGCGTCGCCGGCCAACTGGATCAGCGCCGAGCCGGTGACCGCCGTGGTGTACGCCAGGAACACCACCGCCGCCACGATGTTCACCCAGCCGACCATGAAGCCGAGCCAGGGACTGAGCGAACGCCCCACCCACACATAGCCGTTGCCCGCGTTCGGCTCGACCCGGTTCAGTCGGGAGTAGGCGCCCGCGATGCCCAGGATCGGCAGGAACGCCAGCAGCATGATCGCGGGCAGATGCAGCCCGACCACCCCTGCCGTGACCCCGAGACCGATGCCGATGCTGGTCGTGGCCGCCGTGCTGGACGCGGCGATGGCGACGCCGTCCAGCACACCGAGGGACTTCCGCAGCCCGGGTGGGGGTGTGCCGTAGGGCTGGGGATCGGTCATGGCGGTCTCCGCTCACACCTGGGGGCCTCGGTCGACCCCGGTGAACGCACATGAAACTGCCCGGGGCCTTAACAGGTCAACGGTGTTGTCATAAGGTGCCGCCATCGGCCACCGCGCAGGAGGAAGAGGGGAAGCGAGGAAGTCCATGAGCGAACGTGTCGTCCCGCCCGCCGCCCGGCGGCGCAGGCGCCCCACCAAACAGGGCGTCGTCCTCTCCGAGGAGCTGATCGTCGAGACGGCGATGCGGCTGCTCGGCGAACACGGCGCCGAGGCCCTCTCCGTGCGCCGCCTCGGCCGCGCCCTCGGCGCCGACCCGAGCGCCCTGTACCGCTACTTCCGCGACACCGACGAGCTGATGCTCGCCATCGCCGACGAGCTGATCGGCCGTACGCTGCGCACCTGGCGCCCCAGCGGCGACTGGCGCGCCGACCTGCGGGATCTCGGCCTGCGGATGCACGCCGGAGCCCTCGCCCAACCGCAGGCGGCGGTGCTCAGCTCGTACCGGGTGACCGGACGGGCGTACGAGATCCAGGCCGTGGAGACCATCCTCGGGGTGCTGCGCGGGGCCGGGTTCCCGGACGCCGAGGCGGTACGGATCTACCACGCCTTCGTCGACCAGGCGCTCGCCTTCGGTGCCCTCGACTCGGCGAACGCGGCGCTGCCGAAGGCCGCCCGCGAGGCGGAGGCGGCCGTGTGGCGGGCGACCTACGCCCGGCTGCCCGCCGACACCCACCCGCACATCAACGCGACCGCCCGCCATCTCGTGATGGCCATGCGCCACAGCTCCTACCCGGCGGCCCTGGACCTCTTCCTGACAGCGGCGGCGGCCCGCCTCGCGCAGCTCACCGTGCCCGGTGGCGCACAGCCCGTGTGATTCCGGTGGACGGGGTACTCGCACCGGAGAGGGCTGCGGCGACCGGACCCGCCCCGGACTCCGTACGGAGGAAGCATGACCTTGGTGACAGCAGGCGTTGTGGTGCTGGACTGTGCAGAACCCGAGAAACTCGCCGCGTTCTACATGGAGTTGCTGGAGGCCGAGGAGACGGTGACGACCGTCAACCGCATCGAGATCAGGGCCGCCGAGGGAACCCGGATGGAGTTCCGCCTCGACGCGAACATGACCCCGCCGAGCTGGCCGCGCGCCGAGGCTTCCTTCCAGGTCCATCTGGACTTCCGCGTGAGCGATCTCGACGAGGCGGAACGCAGGGTGGTCGGGCTCGGCGGACGCGCCCTGGAGACGAACGACGCCGGCACACCGTACGAGGAGCGGGGGTACGCCGACCCGGCCGGCCACTCCTTCACCCTGCGCCGGGACGGGTCGACGGCGCCCGAGCAGCTTTGACGGCTCGCGGGGACGGGACGGAGGCGGAGGATACGGCGTCCGCGGACCGGCGGACACGGCTGACCGTGCTGGTCGCGCTGGGCGCCAATCTGCTGATCGTCGTCGCCAAGGCCGTGGGCGGGCTCCTCAGCGGGTCGCCCGCGCTCCTGTCCGAGGCCGCGCACTCCGTGGCCGACAGCCTCAACGAGGTCTTCCTGCTCGCCGCCCTGCGCCGCAGCCGCCGCCCCGCCGACCGGCGGCACCCCTTCGGCTACGGCAAGGAACGGTTCTTCTGGTCGCTGCTCGCGGCCGTCGGCATCTTCGTCATGGGCGGCTGCTTCTCCTTCTTCCAGGGCGTGGAAGCGCTCAAGGGCGGCGCGGAGGAGTCCTTCGACGGCTATGTGGTGGGCCTGGCCGTGCTCGGCGTCGCACTGCTCGCGGAGGGCACCTCGCTGCTGCGGGCCGTGCACCAGGCGCGCCGGGAAGGTGCTGCCGGTGGTACGGGGGCTCTGCGCGACCCCGCCCTGCGTACGGTGATCGCCGAGGACGGCACCGCCGTGCTCGGCGTGACGCTCGCCCTCGCGGGCATGGCCCTGCACATGGCCACCGGGCAGGCCGTGTGGGAGGCGTCCGCCTCCCTCGCCATCGGGGTACTGCTCGTCTGCGTCGCCTACTGGCTGGGCCGGGACGCCCGCGCCCAGCTCGTCGGGGAGGCCATCGACCCGGAACTGAGCCGGGAGATCCGCGCCCTGCTGGCGGCCCAGCCCGAGATCGACAGCGTGGAGGCGCTGTTCACGATGAAGATGGGCCTCGACTCCACACTGGTGGCCGCCCGGATCGATCTCGTCCCCGGTCTCGACAGCGAGCGGGTCGAGGAGATCGCCGTACGCATCAAGCGCTCCGTGGCCCGAGCGGTCCCCGAGGCCGGCGAGATCTTCCTCGACGTGACCGACGCGGATGCGAAGGAGGCAGGGGAAAGCCCCGCCGCGACGGGGGAGCGCGGCGGGGCCTGAGGCTCGGATGCCCGGGGGTGAGGACTTCATGCCTCCCGGAACCGGAATTTCTTTCCGCCCGGCCGAGAACGGCTGCCGGGGTCAGTTCCCTTCGAACGGATCGAGGACGAACACGGGGATCTCACGGTCGGTCTTCTTCTGGTACTCGGCGTACTGGGGGAACGCGGCGACCGCCCGCTCCCACCACGTGGCCTTCTCCTCGCCGGTCACCTCACGGGCGACGAAGTCCTGGCGTACCGGCCCGTCCTGGAGGTCGACGTGCGGATCGGCGACGACGTTGAAGTACCAGACCGGGTGCTTGGGGGCGCCGCCCAGCGAGGCGACCACCGCGTACACCCCGTCGTGTTCCACCCGCATCAGCGGCGTCCTGCGGATCTTGCCGCTCCGGGCGCCCCGGGTGGTGAGCAGGATCACCGGCATGCCGGTGTCCATCAGGGTCGTTCCCTTGGTTCCGCCGGAGCTCTCGTACAGCTCCACCTGGTCCCGCACCCACTGGGTCGGACTGGCTTCGTACTCGCCCTCAAGAGGCATGGCTCACGTCCCATCGTCTCGTCGCGTGTGACTGTCGCTCATGAGGGTGAACACCCGAGCAGGGTTTATTCATCCGGGGCGCGTACGAAACCGCTTTACCCGCGAGGTAATCGCCCCGTTCGGCGTACTCGGCCACAGTGGGGCCCATGACACCCGCAGCCACCACCCGCTCCGTCGTGAACGACCTGCTGACCCGGATCGGCGAGGGCGACCCGGAGCGGATCGCGGAACTGTACGCGGAGGAGACCGGCTGGCGGCTCAGCTGGCCGGAGGACGAGCACGGCCGCGCCGCCACCCCGTGGATCCGCCATCGCGCCGGCCGTGCCGACGCCGCCGCCCACTTCCGTGACCTGGGCGCCCACCATGTCCCCGGCGAGGCCGCCACCGAGATCGAACGGGTGCTGGTCGACGGCGAGGACGCGGTCGTGCTGGGCGAGATCCGGCAGACGGCCAGGGCCACCGGGCGCCCCTACCGCGCCCGGTTCGCCCTGCACCTGACCGTGCGGGACGGTCTCGTCATACGCCATCACGTGTACGAGGACAGCCTCGCCGTCGCCCGCGCTTTCGCACCGGACGACGACTGAGGACTTCGCCCGCGGCCGTGCGTCATGTCGGTGACACCACCATCCGCACGGCCAGCGCCATGATCACCGCGCTGGACACGAGCGCCGTCACCAGCCGCCCGCGCCGGCCCGTGAGCACCCGGCCGAGCAGTGCGCCGCCGGAGGCGACCAGCAGCTGCCAGCTGGCCGAGGCGAGGAAGGCCGCGAGCACGAACACCCCTTGCTCCCAAGGGGACACGGCGTCCGAGGCCCGGCTGCCGAGCACCAGGGCGGCGAAGTAGATCACGGTGGTGGGGTTGAGCAGCGTGATGCCGACCAGCAGGAGATACGCCCGGAGCGGACTCGGCGGTGTCGGGTCGGCGCGGGTGGAGAGCGCGCCTTCGCGGTACTGCCGCAGGGCGCCGGCCCCGCCCCGCAGCGCGAGCATGGCCAGCACCACGGCGGAGGCCCAGCGCAGCGGCACCAGCACCGGCTGCAGGGCACCGGCCAGCGCGGAACCCCCGAGGGCGGCCAGCAGGGCGTAGAGCCCGTCGGCGGTGGCGATGCCGAGCGCGGCGCAGACACCGGTCCTGAGGGACGTACGGGCGGTGAGGGAGACGAGATACGTCGCGACGGCTCCGACGGGGATGGCGATGCCGTACCCCGCGAGCAGCCCCGCGACCAGCGCGGCCGTCATGACCGGGGAAGCACGGGCCTCCAGGGGCGGCCGGGCTGCTGCTGGAACCGCACCGGACGAGCGGCGGCGGACATCAGCGGCAGGAGGGCGTCGATCGTAGGCATGGCGTGATCCTGGGGGCGGAGGCCCGGGACCGGCAACTCATTTAGGGTTTCCGGATGACCGAGCCGACCCGACAGGCCCCGAAACCCTTCCTCTACGTCGTCGTCTGCGCCGCCGGAATCGCCTCCGACATCAGCAAGTTGATCACCGCCGCGCAGGAACGCGACTGGGAGGTCGGAGTCATCGCCACGCCCCTCGCCACGGGCTTCTTCGACACGGCCGCCGTCGAGGCGCAGACCGGCCGCCCGATCCGGTCCGCCTGGCGCAAGCCCGGTGATCCACGGCCCTTCCCGGCGCCCGACGCCGTGCTGGTCGCGCCCGCCACCTTCAACACCCTCAACAAATGGGCGGCCGGCATCGCCGACACCCTCGCCCTGGGCACGCTGTGCGAGGTGTACGGGATGGGGGTGCCGATCGCCGTACTGCCGTGCGTGGGCGACGCGTTGGCCGCTCATCCCGCGTACCGGGCGAGTCTGGAACGGCTGGGCGGGATGGGGGTGCGGTTCGGGGATCCGTACGCCGGAGACGTCCAAGAGGGCGGTGGGTGGCCGGAGTTCGAGTGGGAGCGGGGGCTGGAGCTGCTCGTCGCGCGGTGATCGGTCACGCGGGATCCGTCACACGGTGATGTCGAGCGGGGCGCCCATCGGCAGCCAGCGGAACCGGTCCCGGATGTCGCCGGGCGCCATCGCCAGTTCCGCCTCGATCGACCGCCGGCCCTCCTGGAAGTGCCGCCAGCCCTCGTAGTGCACGGGCAGGGCGGTCCGGGGTCTCAACTCGCCGCACAGGGACACCGCTTGGGCCGCCGTCATCGTGTAGCGCAGGGGGCCGGTCAGGGGGAAGCGGACGCCGCCCAGATGGAGGAGTGCCGTGCCGACGGTCAGCCGGTGGGCGACGTCCCGCACACCGTCGTACAGGACGGTGTCCCCGGAGATCCACAGCACGCCGTGCCGCTGTCCCTCCCAGCGCAGGGCGAAGCCCGTCACCTCGCCGACCACCGGGCGGGAGAGCGGTGGGCCGTGCCGGGCCGGGGTCGCCGTGACCTCGATCGGCGGGCGGCCCGGGGCCGTCAGGCGGTACGTGGTCCAGGGGGCGAGGCCGTGCGCGTTGCCGCCGAGCCTGCGCGCCCCGGACGGGGTCGTCAGGACGACGTCCACCCCGGGGAGCAGGGCCCGGCCCGCCGTGTCGAGGTTGTCGCCGTGGTGGTCGTGGGTCAGCAACACGGCGTCCAGCGGGGGGAGTTCGGCGGCTGCCAACGCCGGACCCGTGGTCTTCACCGACGAGGTGCCCCAGCCGAAGGAGTAGCGCCGGCCGGGCGGGTCGAACGTCGGATCCGTCAGCAGCCGCCAGCCGCCCGCCTCGATCAGCGTGGTCGGTCCGCCGATGTGCGTGACGCGGGCCTCGGTCATACGGGTTCCCTCCGGGTTGCGGATGCCCGGGGAGGCCGAGGTCCGGCCGCCCCGGGCTCTTTACGGTCTACCGGGCGTGCTCGACCGCCCACGCCAGCACGTCGTCCGCGACCTCCTCCCAGCCGGGCGCGGCGGGAAGCAGGTGCGGCCGTCCCGCGTACTCCCTGATCTCCGTGACCGTCTTCGACTTGTAGTGCTTGGCGTTGGACTGCTGCACCTTGGGCGGCATCAGATGGTCCAGCTCGCCCGAGACGAACAGCAGCGGCGCGCGGTCGTCGTTGTGGTAATTGACGTACGTGCTCTGGTGGCCGGGGCGCAGGGTGGCCAGGGCGCTGTCGAAGAAGATGCTGCCGGACGCCGGGACCGCGTACCGCTCGTACAGCCGCCGGGACTCCTCCTCGGCGAACGTGTTCGTGAACGCGTAGTGCCACTGCTCGAAGTTCAGGCCGACCGCCCGGTGCCGGTTGGCCGGGTTCTTCAGCACCGGGAAGGCCGCCTTGATCTGGGTCAGCGGCAGCACCGCGACCCCCTCCGTCGGCGCGGAGTTGATCGCCACGCCCGCCGCTCCGTGGCCCCGGTCGAGCAGCAGCTGGACGAAGACACCGCCCGCGGAGTGGCCGATGAGGATCGGCGGCTTGTCCAGGGAACGGACGACGCTCTCCAGGCTCTCGACGATCTGCGGGACCGTGACCTGCTCGACCGGCGTCGGGTCCGCGTTGAGTGACTCGACCTCCACCTCGAAGCCCGGGTAGGCGGGCGCGAGGACGCGGTAGCCGCGCTTCTCGTAGTGGTCGATCCAGTGTTCCCAGCTGCGGGGGGTGACCCAGAAGCCGTGGATCAGGACGATGGTGTCGGGAGTGCTCATCGGGTGCTCCTCAGTCGGTGGCGCGGTACGCGGCCTTGATCTGGCGGACGACAGCGTCCGGGCGGGACATCATCACGACGTGCGAGGCCCCCTTGACCTCGACGGTCCGGCTGCCGGCCCGCTCGGCCATGAACCGCTGCACCGCCGGCGGGATGACGTTGTCGGCGGTCGGGATGACGTACCAGGAGGGCAGGGTCTTCCACGCAGGTACTCCGCTGCCGCTGCCCAACCCTTCGAGGCTGCCCGGGCGTTGGGCCGCCGCCATGACCTGGGTCGTCCTCCTCGGCAGGTCCTGGGCGAAGACGTCGTGGAACTTCGCCGGGTCGATGTAGCCGTCGTGGCCGTCGGGGGCGCCCGGCTGCGGATACGTCCGGACCAGGAGCGACTCGGGCAGCTTGCTGCCGGGGAACTTCCCGGCCAGGTCCAGCGCGGTCTCGCCCTGGTCGGGCGCGAAGGCGGCGACGTACACCAGCGCCTTGACGTTGGCCCGGTCGCGCGCCGCGTTGGTGACGACCTCGCCGCCGTACGAGTGGCCCACCAGGATCACCGGCCCCGGGATGCTCGCCACGACCGACGAGACGTAGGCCGAGTCGGCGGCCAGGTCGCGCAGCGGGTTGGCCGGGGCGATCACCGGGAAACCGGCGTCCTGAAGGGACTTGATCGTGGCGTTCCAGCCCGACGCGTCGGCGAACACCCCGTGGACGAGCACGACGGTCGGCTTGGGGGCGGTTCTCTGCGCCGCCGTGGCCGCCGGGGACGAGGGTGCCACGGCGCCGGTCAGTCCGACGACCAGGGCGCAGCTCGCGAGGACCGTGCCCAGGGTGCGGTGGAGTCGCATGCTCACGAAGTTCCTTCCGGGGATCAGGAGTTGAGGAAGTCGAGGAGATCCGCGCTCAGTTGGTCCTTGTGCGTGTCCGTGATGCCGTGCGGTGCGCCCGGATAGACCTTGAGCGTCGCCGACTTGATGCGGGCCGCCGAGGCCCTGCCGCCGACGTCGATCGGCACGACCTGGTCGTCGTCGCCGTGCACGACCAGCGTCGGTACGTCGAAGGCGTCCAGGTCGGCGCGGAAGTCGGTGGCGGAGAAGGCGGCGACGCATTCGTAGGCGCCCCGGTGCCCGGCCTGCAGACTCTGCCGCCAGAACGCGTCCCGGATGCCCTGCGAGACGTGTCCGCCGGGCCGGTTGTGACCGAAGAACGGCCCGTCGGCCAGATCCCGGTACAGCTGGGAGCGGTCGGCCAGCGAACCGGCCCGGATCCCGTCGAAGACCTCGCCCGTGACCCCGCCCGGGTTGTCGTCCGTCTTCAGCATGAACGGCGGTACGGCGGACACCAGCGCGAGCTGTGCGATGCGCCCGGTGCCGTGCCGGCCGACATAGCGGGCGACCTCGCCGCCGCCGGTCGAGAACCCGACGAGGGTCACGTCCCGCAGGTCGAGGGTGTCGATGAGGGTGGCCAGGTCGTCGGCGTACGTGTTCATCTCGTTGCCGTGCCAGGTCTGGGTGGAACGGCCGTGACCGCGCCGGTCGTGCGCGATCGCCCGGAAGCCGTGGGTCGCCAGGAACAGCTGCTGTGCCTCCCAGCTGTCCGAGTTCAGCGGCCAGCCGTGGGCCAGGACGACCGGGCGGCCCTGGCCCCAGTCCTTGTAGAAGATCTCCGCGCCGTCCGCTGCGGTGACGTATGGCATGGGGGTGTGCTCCCGTCTGCGGGACTTGTCCGACCCCCTGATCGTCGTCGGGTCCGGCGGGCCCCGTACCCCGTGGAGCGCGTAGTCGTGACCCCGGATCAGAGTCCCGGGGCCTGGGCGAGCTGCCGCCGGGACGTCACGTCGAGCTTCCGGAAGATCTTCCGCAGGTGGTAGTCGACGGTGCTCGCGCTGATGAACAGCTGGGCGGCGATCTCGGCGTTGGTCGCGCCGCCCTTCGCGAGACGGGCGACGGTGAGTTCCTGCGGGGTGAGCGCGCTGGCCGTTCCGGCGGGTCCGCGCTGGGGGTGTTCGCCCGTCGCGGCCAGTTCCTGGGCGGCGCGGGCCGAGAAGCCGGTGGCGCCCATCGCGTCGAACAGGCCCACCGCCGTACGGAGTTGCTCGCGGGCGTCCTTGCGGCGGCGCAGCCACTCGCCGTAGTGGAGATGGGCGACCGCCAGATCGGCCCGCGCCCGGGTCCCGGACAGCAGCTCGATCGCCTCGGCGTAGAGCGGCTCGGCCTCGTCGGCCGGGGCGAGCAGGGCCCGGCAGCGGGCCAGCACCCCCAGCCCCCACGGCGTGTCGGCGGCCGTCGCCCGGGAGGCGAGCGTCCCCAGGGCGGCCGTGGCGAGGACGCGGTCGCCGCAGCGTACGGCCGCCTCGACGAGGTGGGGGAGGAGCCGGGAGTGGACGCCGTACGCGTCGTGCTCGACCAGCGCGTGAGCGTGGTCGCGGGCGGTGGCGTAGTCGCCGCGGCTCAGGGCCAGCACGGTCATCCCGATACGGGCGATCGACTGGACCGCACCGGCACCCAGCCAGGTGCCCGCCTCCATCGAGCCCTGGAGGATGGCGTCGAGGTTCTCGGAGTCGCCGTGCCAGGCCAGGAGTTCGGGATGCCGGTAGATCGCCCACACATCGTCGGTCGCGCCGATCGCCGCCCGGATCTGGTTCCCCTCCGCGTGCAGGGCGTCGGCGCCGGCCAGCTCGCCGAGGTTGGTCTCGGACATCACCGCGCAGTACAGGGCGCTGTCCAGCTGGATGAGCGCGCCGGCGGCCCGGGCCACGTCCGCGGCCCGGCGCAGCACCGCGGTCTGGGTCCGCTCGTCCCACCGGATCATCGACATGGTCACGGTCGGCAGAAAGGCGCGCAGTACCTCCTCGTCGGGCGTGCGCGGGTCCAGCACCATCGCGCAGGCCCGCCGCAGATGCGGAACGGCACTCTCGTAGCCGTCGAGGGCCAGCACGGCGAACGCGCGCAGCACCAGATCGACGCCGGTGGCGGGACCGGAACGCGGGACGAGCGTCTCGATGGCCCGGGCGACCTCGGCCGGCGAGGTGTCCCGGCCGAGGTGCTCCGCGGTGATGATGCCGTGGATCGCCTGGAGGAACGCCTCGCGGGCCAGCTCCGGCGCCCCCTCGGTGAGCAGCAGCGCGGCCCGCAGACACAGGGAGGGCGCCCGCGAGAACGAGTCCGCGTCGCCCAGCGCAAGGACCGCGTAGGCCCTGACCAGCAGGATCCGGCCCCGGCCGGCCGCGTCGAGCAGACCGACGTCCACCGCGTCGAGCAGCGACTCCGCCTGCAAGGGTGCCCCGGCCCGCAGCGCGGCCTCGGCCGCCGCCAGCAGCCGCCCGGCCCGGGCACCGTCCTCGGGGGTCAGTTCGGCGGCCCGGGTGAGGAAGGTGGCGCGGGCCGCGAACCCGCCCCGGGCGCCCGCCCGGTCGGCCGCGCGCTCCACCTCCGCCGCGACCTCGGCGTCCGGACCGAGCGCGGCGGCGGCCAGGTGCCAGGCCCGCCGGTCGCTGTCGGCGGGACGGTCGGTGGCCTCGGCCAGCGCACGGTGGGCGCGCCGCCGCTCCACGCTGGTGGCACCCCCGTACACCGCGGAACGCACCAGCGGATGCCGGAACGCGGCGGCGGCCCGCAGCACCACCAGCCGGGCGGTCTCGGCCGGGCCCGACGCCTCGGGGCCGATCCCGAGCCGCTTGGCCGCGCCCGTGACGTAGCCGAGGTCGCCGCCCGGTTCGGCGGCGGCCAGCAGCAGCCAGGTCTGCGCGGCCTTGGGCAGTGCGCGCACCCGTTGGAGGTAGTGCGCCTCCAACCGCCCGCCCACCGGCAGCGGTTCGGGCAGCGCGAGGCCGCCCGCCAGCTGGTCGGCGGACAGTTCCTGGCCGAGGTCCGCCAGCGCGAGGGGGTTTCCGGCGGTGGCGGTCACGATCCGCGCCGCGACCTGGGCGTCCAGCGGCCCGGCGACGGCCTCGCGCAGCAGCTCCAGCGCGAACGGCTCGGCCAGCCCGGTGACTTCGGTGACGGGCAGCCCCGCCGGTACGTCGAACCCGGTGCGCGCGGCGAACAGCAGCCCGACCCCCTCCGCGTGCACCCGGCGCCCGACGAACGCCAGCACGCCCAGGGTCTCCTCGTCGAGCCACTGGGCGTCGTCCACGAGCGCCAGCACCGGCCGCCGCTTCGCCTCCTCCGCGAGCAGGGTGAGCGTCGCCAGCCCGACGAGGAAACCGTCGGCGGGCGGCCCGTCGGCCAGCCCGCAGGCCACCCGCAACGCCTCGCGCTGGGCCGCCGACAGCGGCCCGGGCTCCTTGAGCGCCTCCAGGAACGGTACGAGCAGCCGGTGCAGCGCCGCGAACGGGAAACCGGCCTCCGCCTCGACACCGGCGACGCGCAGCACCCGGAGCCCGGCGGCCTCGGTCGCCGCGTGGTCGAGCAGCACGGTCTTCCCGATGCCGGCGTCCCCGCGCAGCAGCTCGACCCGGCTCAGCCCCGCGCGAAGATCGGTGACGAGCTGATCCAGTAACTCCCGTTCCGCCGCACGCCCTTTGAGGATCAACCCAACACCCTTCAGGAGAGCCTCAGTTGGAGGCCGGGGACAGCTGGACTGTGTGGTTTCTGTGAAGCCCTCACATTCAAACAGGAGCACCGCCCGAGCAGGGGACGATGTCCCCGTTCCGGCCTCAACACCGGCTGAGGCGCCGGATGTTGTCCGATCAGCGGGTCTTACGGACGTACTCGGGGCTGCCCGGCATCGACACGTCGACATCCCTGCGGACGATGCTCAGCCGGTCGCCGAAGGCCGCGACGGCCTTGCGCAGCCCGGAGTCGGTGTACTCGATCACGACGACCCGGTCGTCGAACGCCTCCGCGTACTCCCCGCACTCGTCGAACTCCCCGCACTCCTCCGCGACCGCGAAGTCCAGCCCTGCCTTCTTCCTGAGCCCGGCCAGCTCCACGGTGTTCTTCTGGCCGATGGCCAGCCCGCGGGCGTGCGCGTGCCGGGAGAGAAGGGTGATGAAGGCGGTGGCGTCGGCGGCGGTGAGGAGGTCGTCGGAGCGGGTGTAGCTGTCGTAGTTGTCGGGCTCGACCGCGTCGAAGCCCTTGTCGGCGCAGCCGTCGACCCACTCGTTCACCCGCGCCGCGATCCGCTTCCGCTTCGCCGCCGTACCGATGTCGAGCAGCGCCTCGTCCCAGTCCTCGTCGACGACGACCTCGCCGTCCGGGTTCCGCAGCAGCAGATCGGCGGGCCACGCCTTCTCGTCACCGGGCTGCGCCTGGAAGGCATTGACATAGCAGATGTTGTAGAGACCGGGCGCGGGAGCCGCCGTACGGTCGCGGCTGACGATCCGCACACCCGCCGGAGGACGGTAGGCGCCGCCGATCTGGTAGTCGAAGCCGACGTGCAGTGGGGGCAGCCGGACCTCGGCCGAAGTGGTGGGCGAGGGCGTCGAGTCGGGCCGCGTGTCGTTGTCCGCCTGCGGCGGTGAACCGCACGCCGTGAGTCCCCACAGGGCCGCGCAGACGGTCGCCAGCACGACCGCCGTCGTCCCGGGACGTCCGACGCGGGATACACCCTTGACGGGCATGTCCGCTCCATCAGTCGCGGGTACGGCCCCGCCTCGGACGCCGTGGCGTTCCTGGCGACTCGGGCCGGACTCGAACCTGGTCCACTACCGGCTGGGCGCACCTCTGCGCACCGGGGCACACGGCCTCGGCACGATCAGGATCAAAGCCTCCGGGACGCGCCCAGTCAAGTCGGCCCAGGGCGGTCTCTCCTGACTCGTCGGTCAGTTATCTGGCCGTCTATGGTCATGACATGAACGGAGACCGCAACGCGTCGGCCTTACGCGATTCCTCGGCTCGCCCCACCGGTGCCGCCGTATGAACCCCTCCCGTCCCGGCGAGGAGTGGATCGTCGGCCGTGACCGTGAACTCGCCCTCCTCGCCGACCTGGTGGACGAGGCCATGGCCGAACCCGCCGATCTGCCGGGCACCTTGCCCGCCGTCCTGGTCGTGACCGGCGGACCGGGCGCCGGCAAGAGCGTGCTGCTCGACGCCGCGGGACGCACCGCCCGCCGGGCCGGACTGCGCGTCCTGCGCTGCCGGGGCTGCGAGGGGGAGTCCGGGCTGCCGTTCGCCGGACTGCACCAACTCCTGCGGCCCGTACTGGACCTGGCCGGTGGCCTGCCCGTACGCCAACGGGCCGCACTGCTCGGCGTGTTCGGGCTGGACCCCGAGCAGACACAGGACACGGCTGCCGACCCGCTGCTCACCTCGCTCGGCGCCCTCACCCTGCTCTCCGACGCGGCGAGCCGGGAGCCGCTGCTGCTCGTCATCGACGACGCCCACTGGCTCGACGTGGGCACCCTCGACGTCCTCGCCTTCGTCGCCCGGCGCCTCGAAGGGGAACGGGTCGCGATGGTGCTGGCCGCCCGCGACAACGCCGTACCATCGCAATTCGCCTACGAGAGGCGGCAGCTGGCCGTCGAGCCGCTGCCCCCGGCCGCCGCCGGACGCCTCCTCGACCTCCAGCCCGAACCGCCCGTCGGACGCGCCCGCTCCCGCATCCTCGACCAGGCGGCCGGCGTCCCCCTCGCCCTCGTCGAACTCGCCCGCGCGGTCAGCCGCGACCCCGACGCCGGACAGGACGGCGCCACCGACGAACTGCCCCTCACCGACCGGCTGGAGGCGATCTTCGCCGCCGACCTGCCCGAACTCCCCGCCCCCACCCGCTGGTTGCTGCTCCTCGCCGCAGCCGCCGAGACCGCCGAACTGCCCGTCATCCTCTCCGCCGCCGGGGACACCGCCGCCCCCGTCGACTGGCGGCCCGCCGAACGCGCCGGACTCGTCCGCATCGACGACGGCCGGCTCCGCTTCCGGCATCCGCTGATCCGCTCCGCCGTCTACCAGTCCGCGAGCTACGCCGAGCGCCACGCGGCCCACACCGCCCTCGCCGACGTCCTCACCGGCGACCCCGACCGGCGCGCCTGGCACCGGGCCGCCGCCGTCCTGGGCGTCGACGAGGAAGCCGCCCAGGGCCTGGAGGACAGCGCGGGCCGCGCCCAGCGCCGGGGCGGCTACGCGGGCGCCGCCGCAGCACTCGAACGGGCGGCCCGGCTCAGCCCCGACCCGGACGTCCGCGCCAAGCGCCTGGTCCGGGCCGCGACCATGGCGATGTACGCCGGACACCCGCGCTGGGTCAGCGAGCTGGCCACCCACGCCCTCACCCTCACCGACGACCCGGCCGTCCTGGCCGAGGCCTCGCTCCGGGCCGGCTGGGCGCTCGCCGTGACCAGCCGCTTCGAGGACTCGCTCGGCTTCCTGCTGCCCGTCGCCGAGGCCGCCGTCGAGACCGACCCGGCCCTCGCCCTCGACGCCCTGTCCACGGCCACCACCGCCAACTACCACTCCGGGGACGCCTCGTCGCGCGAGCGGATCCAGCGCGTCACCGACCGCGTCCCGCCCCAGGACGACGAGGCGTCCCGACTGTGGGCGCTGGCCGGCTGCGACCCCGTACGCCACCGCGAGCGGGCCCTCGCGCTGCTCAGGGGCACCGACTGGACCGAGCACCCGACCGGACACCCGCGCGGGGTCGCCCGGGACCGCAGACTGTCCCGGCTGGTCGTCGTGGGCGCCGCCGCCTGGGTCCTGGACGAGACCACCGAAGCCGTCCGGCTGCTCGGCGCCGCCCTGGACCAGCTGCGGCGCTCCCCGACGGCCGGCGTCAACGCCACCGTCGCCTGGGTCCTCGCGACCACCCTGTACGAGAGCGGCTCCTGGACCCAGGCCCGCACGATCGGCGACGAGGCCCACCGCACGGCGGCCGAGGCGGGCCTGGAGGTCGTGGCCGTCGGCGCGCCCGTCCTCGGCGCCACGATCCTCGCCCTGCGCGGCGACCCCGACGTGGCCCGGGCCGCCGTACAGCGGGCCGTCCACGGCATCGATCTGCCGGGCTCCCGCAGTCTGCAGGTACGCACGCACTACGCGCTCGGCGCCGCCGCCCTCGCCGAGGGCGATCACGCCGGCGCCTACGCCCGCTTCCGGGCCGTCTACACCCAGGACCCCGAGCCCGAGCCGGTGCACTTCCAGGCCTCCGACTACTTCCTGGCCGACCTCGCCGCAGCGGCCGTCCGCACCGGCCACGCCGACGAGGCACGCCGGATCGTCGACGCGACCCGGCGCCGCCTCGCCGCCGGCCGGATCTCCGCGCGGCTGGACGCCGTACTGCACCGGGCGGGCGCACTGCTGAGCGACGGAGACGAGGCCGAGGCCCACTTCACGGCCGCGCTCGCCGACCCGGACGGCGAACAGTGGCCGTTCGAGCGGGCGTTGGTCCGCCTCGACCACGCGGAGTGGCTGCGCCGCCGACGCCGCTCGGTCGAGGCCCGCCCGCTGCTCACCAGCGCCCTGGACGTCTTCGAGCGGGTGGGCGCCCGCCCCTGGACGGAACGCGCCCGCGCCGAACTGCGGGCCGCCGGCGTCACCCCCACCACCGCACCCCGCGACGCCCTCGCCGAACTCACCCCGCAGCAGCTCCAGATCGCCCGCCTGGCCGCCGCCGGCCTCACCAACCGCGAGATCGGCGAACGCATCTTCCTCTCACCCCGCACGGTCGGCTTCCACCTCTACCGCGTCTTCCCCAAACTCGGCATCACGGGCCGCGCCCAACTGCGCGACGCGCTGCCGGACGGCTCCTAGCCAGGACGTACGCTCGCTCTCGTACTCGTACCCCGGCCGAAGGCAGGAGCAGCAACGATGCAGTACGTGAAGCTCGGTTCGACGGGTCTGGACGTGTCGCGGATCTGTCTGGGCTGCATGAGCTACGGACTTCCCGACCGCGGCAACCACGAGTGGACCCTCGACGAGGAGGCGTCGCGCCCGTTGATCCGCCAGGCCCTCGACGCCGGCATCAACTTCTTCGACACGGCGAACGTCTACTCCGACGGCTCCAGCGAGGAGATCGTCGGCAGGGCGCTCGCCGACTTCGCCCGCCGGGACGAGATCGTGCTGGCCACCAAGGTGCACGGCCGGATGCGGCCCGGGCCCAACGGCGGCGGCCTGTCCCGCAAGGCGATCCTCACCGAGATCGACCACAGCCTCACCCGCCTCGGCACCGACTACGTCGACCTCTACCAGATCCACCGCTACGACCCCGTCACCCCGGTCGAGGAGACGATGGAGGCGCTGCACGACGTCGTCAAGGCGGGCAAGGCCCGCTACATCGGGGCGAGTTCGATGTACGCCTGGCAGTTCTCGAAGGCCCAGTACACGGCCCGGGAACACGGCTGGACCCGGTTCGTGTCCATGCAGAACCACTACAACCTCCTCTACCGCGAGGAGGAGCGCGAGATGCTGCCCCTCTGCGCCGACCAGGGTGTCGGCGTCCTGCCGTGGAGCCCGCTC
Source organism: Streptomyces sp. NPDC000878 (assembly GCF_053599695.1). Taxonomy (NCBI): domain Bacteria; kingdom Bacillati; phylum Actinomycetota; class Actinomycetes; order Kitasatosporales; family Streptomycetaceae; genus Streptomyces; species Streptomyces sp. NPDC000878. The sequence continues at coordinate 20,786 of NZ_JBSFMT010000093.1, forward strand.
GCCCGTGGCCGGCTCACCCGCGACTGGGGCACCACCACCGAGCGCAGCGAACGCGACGACTTCGGCCGCACCCTCTACCCGGAGGGCGACCGCACGATCGTCGAGGCGGTCGCCCGTATCGCGGCTCAGCGGGACGTTCCCCGTGCCCAGGTGGCCCTGGCCTGGCTGCTCCGCCAGAACCCGGTGACCGCCCCGATCGTCGGCGCCACCAAGCCGCACCACATCGACGACGCGGTGGCCGCCGTCGACCTCGACCTGACCGACAAGGAGATCGAGGAACTGGGGCAGCCGTACACCCCGCACCCGATCAGCGGCCACTGACCTTCCGGACCGGTCATGGCATGATCGGCGCACATCCGGGGAGGGGGCGGCGTATGCGGCCGTGGGGGCGGGGCAGGCGCGAGCGGGAACAGGCGCTCGGGCGCGCGGAGTCGGCGCTGCGGGACGCGTCGGCCGGGTTCTACGAGGTCGAGGTGAGCCTGCGGCGCATCACCTTCCTGCGGGACGAGGTGCAGCGGCTCATCGACGAGCGGATCGGGCTGAACCGCGCGGAGTGCCGGGGGCTCATGGCCGGTAACGAGGAGGTCCTCACCCGGCACAACACCATCTTCGGCGAGTACTTCACCGACCTCGACGCGTGGACCCCGCTCGCCAGGCATGACACGGCGGCCCGACTGGACGACGCGGCAACGGTGTTCACGGAGTGGTCCGGCCTCTGGGACGGGATCCTCGACAACCACCGCGACGGCGAGGACGAGCGCGCCGGCCTCTTCGACACCCTCGGGCGCTTCCGTACCGAGTGCCGGCCGATCCTCACCGACGCCGCGGAGTCGACGGCGGCGGCCCGGCGCGACCTCGACACCCTGGCCGACGACGGCGTCCGAAGCCGCTCACTGGGGCGTGCCCTGCGCACGCTGGAAGGCGAACTGGACCGGCTCTCCGACGGCAGGACCACCGTCGCGAAACGGGCCGACGTCGCGTCGTGCGGGCGCCGACTGCACGCGGAGGCCGAGGACATACGGCGCCGGCTGAGCGCCGTACGACCCCGGCTCGCGGTGCTGACGAAGACCGCCGGGGTCGGTTGACGGTCGGAGTCGGTTGACGGCGACCGGGCGCCGCCGCTGTCAGTGCGGGGCGGACGCCGCCGTCAGTGGGGCGCGGACGTCGCCCCGAACTCCGTACCGCACGGCCCCGCGCCTTCGCTCTCGCGCAGCCGGACCCGGGCGCCGTCCATTGAGACCGTGCGGTAGAAGCGGCCGATCCGCTCGGCCGAGCGGCCCACGTAGTGCCCGATGAACGAGCGGCGGAACCGGTCGGCGCTGCGGTTGGGCTGCGAGCCGTGCACCAGGCTGCCGTTGAAGAACAGGACATCACCCGGCGCCATGTCGACCGGCACCGTGGCCAGACCGGGCGGCGGCGGCACGTAATCCCGGGCGAAGGACACCCCGGCGTCCGCCTCCTCCGGACAGAACAGGTCCATCCGGTGTGTGCCCGGCACGACCTCCAGGCCGCCGTTGCCCCGGTCGATCGACTCGCAGGCGATCCACGCGGCCACACAGGTCCCCGGCTCGACCCGCAGATAGAAGTTGTCCTGGTGCAGCGCCTGCCCCCGGGCACCCGGCGGCTTGAAATAGAACATGCTCTGCGCGGCCAGCACCTCCTCACCGAGCAGCACCTCGAGAACGGCACGCAGCCGGGGGTCGAGGAGCAGGCCGAGCGACGGCTCGTGGAACTCGTGCGGCTGCATCACGCGCGGATACGCGTCCAACGGGTCGACCGGGTGCCCGTCCTGCCCGGACGGCCGCGGCTCGAAATGCCCCGGCACCGGACCGTCCGCGTGCAGCGCCGCGAACTCGGCACGGAGCGCGGCGATCTCCTCGTACCCGAACAGACCCCGTACGACGGTGAATCCGTCCTCCTCGAACCGTCGGCGCCCTTCCTCCGGCAGGATGGGGGCGCCGGCGGCGCCGATGCCTGTGACTGTCATCGTCCACTCCTTCGGTCCGCTGCGACTCGCCGTCACACTAGGGGCGCCGCACCCCGGGGGAGGATGCCCGTGAACGCTGACGGATTGCCCGAGACCGCTGTCCCAGCACCGCCGCCCGGTCTGGTGACCGTCGGGCGCTACGACGAGGGACCGGGGTACGCCGTCAACCGGCCGCAGGGCGCCGACAGTTGGCTGTTCACCTGGACGACCGGGGGCCACGGTCTGCTGACTCAGGGCGCGGCCGGGGTCCGGGCCGGCGCCGGGGACCTGGTCGTCCTCGGCCCCGGAGTGCGCCACCGCTATCTGGTCCAACCGGGCGCCCGGCACTGGCGGTTCTGGTGGGCGCACTGCCAGGCCCGCCCGTCCTGGACGGCCTGGTTGAGCCCGTACGCCGTCGGCGACGGCATGTACGTCGTCGCCCCGGTGCCGGACGCCCTGCACGACCGGATGGCGACGGCGTTCGCCCGAATGCTGTCCGACGCCCGCTGGCCGGGCAGCGACACACGGCCGTTCAATTCCCCGCCCGATTCCGCTACTCCGTCGGTCCCCGAGAGCCCGATAGCCGTCGCACACGGCACCGCCGCCCGGGAACTCGCCCTCTGTTCCCTGGAGGAAATCGTTCTGCTCGCCTCGGCAGCGGCCCGGCCCCTTCCACAACGGCCGGGAATCGACGACCGGGTGAGCCGTGCGGAAGCCCTCATCGCCGCCGATCCCGCCGCCCCGCACACCGTCCGGTCGCTCGCCGAGGGCGTCGCGCTCTCGCCCTCGCGGTTCGCGCACCTGTTCACCGAGCAGCTCGGCCGGTCCCCGATGCGGGCACTGCGCGAGGCCCGACTGCGCCATGCGGCCCGGCTGTTGGAGGCCACGGACCTGCCGGTGGAGCGTGTCGCCGTCGCCTCCGGCTTCGCCAGCCCCTTCCACTTCAACCGGGTGTTCCGTGAACGTCACGGGACGCCGCCGGGCGCGTACCGGACGCTGTGCAGGCGCGTACCAGCGGTAACCGAGTCCGCTATTGGTTCTGTGGCGGCTCCTGGGCAGCGAGGTGAAGGAACCGGTCAACTCACGTGACGGTGCCGTGTGTTGCAGGGATCTACCACAGGTCCGGAACGTGAGCTGGGGAAACGCGCAGGTAGCGGTGGCGGGACGGCGTAGACAGGCGGTTTTGCGCCACCGGCAGTGGACTACCGCCAATGGTTGCGAAACAGTCCTGAGTGAACTGAATACCGTTTGCAATGAGGATGTTGATACAGTGGCAATCCCAAAAGGATGCATCCCATTGACATGTCGTCAACCGTATTAGGCCGTGCTGGAATGCGGAAAACGGCGTGATCTCTTGTTCCAGCTCGATGAGCTGTGCAAAGGTGTGCACGTCGGCGTGCGGACAGTCTTTTTTCCCCTGCACGTACGCGGCGTCCCCGTTGACTCCCCGCTCCAAAAGAGCTGTCCGCTGCGGGCGTTCGCGATGCCGATTCCCCGTTTGGTCCGATCCTGTCGTTTCGTCGGCCGGGTCGCATACCGCTAGGTATGGACTAAAACCCGCGTTGTCCGTGGAGGAATGCAGACGTGAAAGACGCAGGCCTGTCGAATTCCCCAACCCCAGCTCCCGCATACGACGCTTCGGATGTCGAACTCAGCGCCGAGCTGCAGAAGTGGACGGGGACGACGCCCGCGCTCCATCCCGTGGGTGAACTGCTCGACCGGCACTGGGAAGCCGCCTTCGCCTACGCCCGTCTGTGCACCAGCGGCCCGAGCCCCGCCGGAATGCTCACCACCGCCGCCTTCACCCGCCTCTTCGGCGAATCCCTGCGGCACAACGGCCCCACCTCCGCCTGGCGGCCCCAACTCCTGGTCACCGTGCGCCGGCTCGCGGCCGAGTGGGAGAGCGACCACCGCCACGAGATGCTCCACCCCGAACTGCGCACCACACCCGGCGGCGGGAACCGCGTCGCCGCCCGTCTGCTGCCCGCCCCCGACCGGCGGCTGCTCTCCAGGGCGTTCCAGAACCTCTCGCAGTCCGCGCGCTGTCTGCTGTGGCACGCGGAGGTCGAGGGCGAACCGCTGGAGATACCCGCCGCCCTCCTGGGCATGGGCGTGACCGACGCCGCCGTGGAACTCGGACGGGCCCGTGGCCGCCTGCGCGAGGAGTGTCTGCACGTCCACCGCGAGGTCGTGCCCCGGGAGGAGTGCCGCCGCTACATCCGGCTGATCGACGTCACCTGCCGACGCCGCAGCCTGGACGTCGACCCCGATCTGGCCAAGCACCTCTCCGACTGCAAGCACTGCCGGTACGCCGCCGACCAGCTCAACCAGTTCAACGGCGACCTCGCCCTCGCGCTGGCCGAGGGCGTGCTCGGCTGGGGTGCGCGCGCCTATCTGGAGTCCCGCCCGGGACGCGCCGCGGAGAGCGCCATCGTGGAGGTCGAGCAGGCCCCGATCGTCGAGATAGCCACGGTCGAGAGCCTGCTCCCGGTCCCGCGCGTCCTGGCCCAGGCCCCGCCCATGCCCACCACGGCACCCGTCTCCACCGAGCTGGTCGTCCGCCCCGGATCGCACCGCTCCGCGCACAAGGCGGCCCGGCGCGCGGTCCGCCGCCGCAACCGCGCCCTCGCCGTCGCGACCGTGAGCGCGCTGGTCCTCCTGCCGCTGGTCCTGTGGAACGCCCTCGGCCAGAGCGACGACGAGGGCCCGACGGCCGAGACCAGCCCCTCGGACACCGCCACCAACGGCTCCGGCACCGCCGACAACGACCCCTCCTGGATCGGCGCCGGGGAGACCACGAAGGGCGCCCTGAGCGGCCGGCTGCACAACGTCGAGTCCGGACTGTGCATCGGCACCGTCGGCGGCAAGCCCGTCAAGGGCGCGGAGACCGAGCTGACCAACTGCTCGGCGGCGGCCGGCCAGCAGTGGTCGTACGAGAAGGACGGCCTGCTGCGCAGCCTCGCCGCCCCGGACCTCTGCCTCGACTCCCACCTCGGCTACTCCGTCCAGCTCGCCCCGTGCACGGGCGCCGCCCAGCCCGCCACGAAGAACGTGCGCTACGACTTCACCCTCCAGGGCGCCCTGGTCCCGCGCTGGGACCAGGACCTGGCGCTGACCCCCGCCGACGCCAAGAACAAGACCGCGCTGGTAGTGAAGTCACGCGAGGAGTCCGCCGACCAGCACTGGGTCTTCGACTCCTCGTCGCCCTCGCTCCAGATGGAGGCCGTCAACTGGGACGCGGCCACCGAGTCCAGAGCCCCGGTCGTCAAGAAGAGCCCCGCGCCCTCACCGACCCCGACACCGACCCCCACGCCCACACAGGTCGCGCCGTCCCCGACCCCGTCGACGGCCGAGCCGACCCCGTCGGCCTCGTACCCGTCCAACGTGCCCTGCTACTACTACGGTTACTACGCCTGCTCCTCCAACGGGCAGTACGGAAGCAACGGCAACAACTACGGGTACGGATACGGCGGTTACGGCTACGGCGGTGGATACGGCGGCTGGGGAGGCCGCTGACGAGCGGGTTCCGCCCGCCCCTCAGCCCCCGAGGACGAGCAGCGAGCCCCACAGCGCCACCACGGCCGGAATCAGCGCGGCCGGCACGGAGATCAGCCCGAGCCGCGTGAACTCCCCGATGCCGACCTCGTGTTCGTACCGGTGCACGATCCGCCGCCACAACAGGGTCGCCAGCGATCCGGCGTACGTCAGGTTCGGACCGATGTTCACCCCGAGCAGCACGGCGAGCACCGCACCCGGACCGGCCGTGGCGGTGAGCGGCAGCAGCACGAGCACCGCGGGCAGGTTGTTGATCAGATTGGCGAGTACGGCGGCCAGCGCGGCGATCCCGAGCAGTGCGACCAGTCCGGTCCCGTCGGGCAGCACCCGGCCGAGCGCGTCGGCGAGCCCGTTGTCCACGACCGCGCGGACGACGACGCCCAGCGCCAGCACGAACGCGAGGAACCCGGGCGCCGTGGCCCGCAGCACCGTCACCGGGGTCGCGTGCCGCCGCACCAGCGCGCGCCCGGCGAGCACGAGCGCCCCCGCGAGCGCGGCCCACGCCGGGTCGATGCCCACCGCGGAGGCCACGACGAACCCGGCCAGCGTGCAGCCCACGGTGACGAGGGCGAACAGGGGAAGCGCGGGCTCGTCCCGCGTGTCCGTCTCCCCGGGCGACGGCACGTCCTGCGCGGGCACGGCCAGATCGGCGGCGAAGAACCGCCGGAACACCAGGTACTCGGCGCCGATCGCCACCAGCCAGGGCAGCGTCATCAGCGCGGCGAACCGGGTGAAGCTCAGCCCGCTCGCGCTGAACGCCAGCAGGTTGGTGAGGTTGGAGACCGGCAGCAGCAGCGACGCCGTGTTCGACAGATGTGCACAGGCGTAGGCGTGCGGCTTGGACCGGATCCCGCTCCGGGCGGCCGTGGCGAACACCACCGGCGTGAGCAGGACGACGGTCGCGTCCAGGCTCAGTACGGCAGTGATCGCCGAGGCGAGCACGAACACCGAGGTCAGCAGCCGCTTGGGCCGGTTCCCCGCCCGACGGGCCATCCATGCCCCGCAGGCCCGGAAGAGCCCCTCGACATCGCAGAAGTGGGCCAGCACCAGTACCGCCGCGAGGAAGCCGACCACCGGCCCGAGGCGCTCGGCCTCCTGCCACGCGTGCTCCGGCGAGATCGCGCCGGTGACGACCACGAGCCCGGCGGCGGGAACCGCCACGACCGCCTCCGGCAGCCCGAAGGGGCGGACGACGGCACAGGCCAGTACGGCGACGAGCAGGACGACGGACAGGGCCTCGGCGGACGCGGAGTTCAGGGTTCGGTCCTCCGGGACGGAAAAATCGGAACCCACCCATGAAAGCAGGCACCGCCGACCGGCCCGCCCACCGGGTCAGGCACCGCCGACCGGCCCGCCCACCGGGTCAGGCACCGCCGACCGGCCCGCCCACCGGGTCAGGCGCCGCTGCCCGGGCCGAAGACCGTCAGGAACACCGACGACTCGTTCCCGCCGACGGGCACCTCGCCCTTCTCCCACGTCACCTTCAACGGGTCCCGCTCGTCCGGCGGGGTGACCAGCAACTCGGCCGGAGTCGCCGTCTCGGCCTCGCTGATCTCCGGGTTGGCGAAGCTCAGGCCCGCCCAGGCACTGCCGCCCGGCGCCAGCTCGACCGTCGTCGGCGTGGCCTCGGACCGCTTCGGATCGGAGCCCAGCTGCTTGCCGGCCGCGTCCACGAAGGCGGCGCCCGGGTAACCACGCAGGGTGCAGACGCGGTCGGAGTCGTTGGTGAGGACGACGGGGAAGTTCTTCTGCCCGGCGCCCGGATCGAGCCGCCCGACCGAGGCCCGCAGGTCGGCGGTGCGGCAGCGGGTGTCGCCGGTCGACGGGGTGTCGGTCGACGGGACGGCCGTCGAAGGAGCGGCCGTCGAAGTGACGGCTGTCGACTGGGAGGGTGCCGACGGGGTGGCCGTGCCGCCCCCGTTGTCGCAGGCCCCGAGGAAGAGAACCGGTAAGGCGAGCAGCGCGGCTCGGGATGTACGGAAGATCGCCATGTCGACACTCCTGGAAGTCACTGCGCGTACGGCGTCTCGTGCACCGTCACGAGTGTCCGATGCGGCCGGAACCAAAATGGTTCACGCACCGATGGAGTCAGGAGTCACATCTCGTCCGTCAGCGACAGCTCCGCCCAGATCGTCTTCCCGTCGGGTGTGTGCCGGCTGCCCCACCGCTCGGTGAGCTGGGCGACCAGCAGCAGACCGCGCCCGCCCTCGTCGAAGGTCCTCGCACGCCGCAGATGCGGGGCGGTGTGGCTGCTGTCGGAGACCTCGCAGATCAGCCTGGCCGCGTCATGGATGAGCCGTAGCCGGATGGGGTGCGAGCCGTACCGGATGGCGTTGGTGACCAGCTCGCTCACCACCAGCTCGGTGGTGAACGCGGCCTCGCTCAGATCCCAGACGTCGAGCTGCTCACCGACCTGCTTGCGGATCGGCCCGACGAGCGCCGGATCGGCCGGGATGTCCCACGTCGTGACCCGGGAGGCGGGCAGCCCTTGGGTGCGGGCCAGCAGCAGGGCCACGTCGTCGGCGGCGCCGCCCGGCGGGAGCAGGGTGTGCAGGATACGGTCGCAGGTCTCGTCGAGCGAGTCCGCGTACGCCGCCAGCGCCTCGCACAGCAGCCGGTGACCGGCGTCGATGTCCCGCTCGCGGCTCTCGATCAGCCCGTCGGTGTAGAGGGCGAGGACCGTGCCTTCGGGCAGCTCCAGTTCCGTCGACTCGAACGGGAGCCCGCCCAGCCCCAGCGGGGGACCGGCGGGCAGCCGCACCTGCCGGGGTCTGCCGCCCGGCGTGAGCATGACCGGCGGCGGATGCCCGGCGCGGGCGAGGGTGCAGCGCCGCGACACCGGGTCGTACACCGCGTACAGGCAGGTGGCGCCGACCTCGCCCGGGCCGCCCTCGCCGCCGGCCTCGGCGGACAGCCGTACGACGAGGTCGTCGAGGTGGGTCAGCAGTTCGTCCGGGGCGAGGTCGATGTCGGCGAGCGTGCGCACGGCGGTGCGCAGCCGGCCCATGGTGGCGGAGGCCTGGATGCCGTGGCCGACGACGTCCCCGACGACCATCGCGACCCGCATCCCGGACAGCGGGATGACATCGAACCAGTCGCCGCCCACCCCGGCCCGCGCCGCCGGGAGATAGCGCGAGGCCGCTTCGAGGGCGGCGGTGCGCGGCAGGGTCCGGGGGAGCAGACTGCGCTGCAGGGCGAGGGCCGTCTCGCGTTCGCGGGAGAACCGGCGGGCGTTGTCGATACAGACGGCGGCCCGGGCGGTCACCTCCTCGGCGAGCAGCGCGTCGTCGTCGGTGAACGGGTCGGGCCGCTGGTACCGGGTCAGGACGGCGACCCCGAGGGTCGTACCGCGTGCCGTGATCGGTACGGACATCGTGGAGTGGATGCCGAACTCCTTGACGCGGTTGAAGCGCGCCTTGTCCCAGGCCAGCCACTGTTCGAGGGCGCCGGAGGGCACGGTGGCCACGATGGTGCGGCCCGCGAGGAGGGAGTCGGCCTGGGGCGAGGAGACGGGATACTGGTCCAGCTGTCCCGGCTTGGCCACGGCTTCCGGGTTGCCCGGGAGGATCGAGCGGTGGGCGGCCCGGCGCAGGCTGATGGGCGCCGTCAGCTCGGCCGGACGGTGGTCGCCGCCGTGCTGCGGCGGGTCCAGCAGATCGACGCTGACGAAGTCGGCGAGCGCCGGGACACAGACGTCCGCCAGCTCCTGAGCCGTTCGGGTGACGTCGAGGGTGGTGCCGATGCGCACACTCGCCTCGTTCACCAGCTGGAGCCGCTCCCGGGCGAGGTACTGCTCGGTGAAGTCATGGGCCGCGAAACAGACCCCCCGCACCCGCCCCTCGGCGTCCTTGAGCGGCGCCAGCCGGGCCAGCCAGGCATGCGCGCGGTCCTCGCCGCCGGTCTGCAGATAGGTCTGCACGTCCTTCGCCCGGCCGCTGGTCAGCACCTCGAGCATGTGCTGCTCCAGCTCCGCGCTGCGCTCCTTGCCGCCGATCTCGGCGATCCTGAGCCCTCGGATGCGCTCCAGCGGCAGCCCGATGACCCCGGCCATGGCGTCGTTCACGCCGTGCAGCCGCAGCCGGTCGTCGTAGACGGCCGTCGCACAGGGCGCCTGGGCCAGCGCGGCCCGCATCAGCGGGTCGTCCTCGGGTCGCCGCCCGCTCTCCAGCGGGGTGAGGACGAGCCATTCGGCCGGCCCGCCGTCCGGGGGCGGCCGGTGGTGGGCGAGGAGCCAGGTGGACACCGTCCCGCCGTCGCGGTGACGCAGCGCGAGGGTGCCGGACCAGGGGTCCTGCGCCGGGCGGCCGGGCCCGGGCGGACCGCCGTCGGCCAGCAGAGAAGCGGCGGGACGACCGAGCACCTCGGCCGCCGACCAGCCCAGCAGCCTGCGAGCGCCTTCGTTCCAGCCGGTCAGTGTGCCCCGCTCGTCGACGACGGCCCGCGCCGTGGCGGCATCGTCGAACGGGTACACCGGACTCATCGTCGCCACTCCATCGTGAACACTCACAGTGAGCAGGGGACGTCACTGGTGTTCCACAGTAATGCGTCCTGCCGCCGCACGGTCGGGAACACCGCTGTCCCCGGACCCCGGCGAGGACCGCCGTCCGGGGCCCGAATCAGGCCGTTGTGACAGGTGAGACCGAAGTACGTCACCGGCCCCTTGACGGGCGCATGTTCCTCACCGTCAGAATCTGTTTGCTAACGATCAGTTGTGATTACTTCTGGGCCCTGGTGGGACTTCCGGGCCCTGACGAGGGAGAGCCGCCATGACGGTCACGCGCAGATCGGTCCTGATCGCCGGTACGTCCGCCCCGGCGGCCGGAGCCTTACTGGGCACGGCGGCCGACGCGCGGGCCGCCGACCGGGCCGCCCGCCGAACCGTCCCGCTCCGGGACGGCTGGCGCTTCGCCCTGGTCGACCCGGGCGGGATCACCGACCCCACCGGCGCGTACGAGAACGCCCCCGACCCCGCATACGACGACTCGGCGTGGCGGACGGTCGCCGTCCCGCACGACTGGAGCATCGAACTCACCCCGACCACCGAGCACGGCACGACCAGCGGCACCGGCTTCTTCCCCGGCGGCCTCGCCTGGTACCGCCTGTCCTTCACCCTCCCGCCCGCGCTCGCCGGCAAGCGGATCTCGGTGGAGTTCGACGGCGTCTACATGGACTCGTACGTCTACTGCAACGGCACGGAGGCGGGCCGCCACCCCTACGGCTACACCGGCTTCGCCCTCGACCTCACCGACCTCCTGCACACCGACGGCACCACCGAGAACGTGCTCGCGGTCAGAGTGCGCAACCGACTGCCCAGCAGCCGCTGGTACTCGGGCAGCGGCATCTACCGCGAGGCCCGCCTGATCGTCACCGAGCCGGTGCACGTGGAGCGCTGGGGTACGTATGTGACGACACCGGAGATCACCGACGACCGGGCCGTGGTCCAGGTACGTACCGCCGTGGTGAACGAGTCCGACGCCGCCGCCGATGTCGAGGTCGTCTCCCGGATCGTCGACCCGCGCGGTCGTACGGTGGCCCGCACCTCGTCCACGACCACGGTCACCGACCGGTCGACGGAGCCCCATGAACTCACGGTCCCCGACCCGAAGTTGTGGGACATCGAGACCCCGCACCGCTACACCCTGAAGACCGAACTGCGCGTCGGCGGCACCACGGTGGACACCCACCGCACGACCTTCGGCATCCGGAGCTTCAGCTTCGACCCGGACGAGGGCTTCCAGTTGAACGGCACCCAGCACAAGATCAAGGGAGTGGATCTCCACCACGACTTGGGCGCCCTCGGCGCCGCTGTCGACATCGACGCGATCCGCCGCCAGATGACGATCATGAAGTCGATGGGTGTCAACGCCTTCCGCACCTCGCACAACCCGCCCTCGCCGGAGATGATCCAGGTCTGTGAGGAACTGGGCATCGTGATGATGGTGGAGGCCTTCGACTGCTGGCGCAGCCCCAAGACCCGCTACGACTACGGCCGGTTCTTCGAGGAGTGGGCGGACCGGGACATCACGGAGATGGTGAAGGCGGCCCGCAACTCGCCGGCCGTCCTGATGTGGTCGATAGGCAACGAGATCTCCGAGTTCACGTCGACCTCGGGCCTGGCGATGGCGGACCGCCTGATCGCAGCGGTGAAGGCGTCCGACGACACCCGCCCGGTCGTGATCGGCTCCCACCGCCACCGCAGTGTGCCCGCCCCCGGTACCCCCGGCGACCTGATCCTGGCCAAGCTCGACGGTCTCGGCCTCAACTACAACACCGCGGCCTCCGTGGACGCCCTGCACGCCCGCTATCCGCACCTGTTCCTCTTCGAGTCGGAGTCCTCGTCCGAGACCTCCACCCGAGGCGCCTACCAGGAGCCGGAACGCCTGAACACGGGCGAGAACCACACGCCGGGCAAACGAGCCGTCTCCTCGTACGACAACAACCTCGCGTCCTGGACGATGAGCGGCGAGTACGGCCTGAAGAAGGACCGGGACCGCAAGTGGTTCGCCGGCGAGTTCCTGTGGTCGGGCATCGATTACATCGGCGAACCGACCCCGTACGACGTGTTCCCGGTGAAGGCGTCCTTCTTCGGCGCGGTCGACACGGCGGGCTTCCCCAAGGACATATACCACCTGTTCCGCAGCCAGTGGACGAACGACCCCATGGTCCATCTCCTCCCCATGACGTGGAACCACGAGCCGGGCGACACGGTGGAGGTCTGGGCCTACGCGAACGTCGACACGGTGGAGCTGTTCCTCAACGGAAAGTCGTGCGGGACAAGGCGGTTCGACACGAAGAAGACGGTCGACGGCCGCGTCTACCTGGAGACCACGGAGGCGACGGGCGACGACAAGACGGTCACCTCCGGCGCCTGGCCCGGCAGTTACACCAGCCCGAACGGCAGCGCGGGAAAGCTGCATCTGACCTGGCATGTGCCGTACGCGCCCGGGGAGTTGAAGGCGGTGGCGCGGCGGGACGGCCGGATCGTGGCGATGGACGTCCTGCGGACGGCGGGCGAGGCGCACGCGATACGCCTGACGGCGGACCGAAAGTCCGTTGCGGCGGACGGCCGTTCACTGTGCTTCGTGACGGCTGACGTGGTCGACGCGCGGGGCGTGACCGTGCCCGACGCCGAGCACCTGCTCGCCTTCGAGGTCGACGGCGGCGGCTCGCTGGCGGGCCTCGACAACGGGCGCGAGGAGAGCGCGGAGCGCTACCAGGCGAGCACACGAACCGCCTTCCACGGTAAGGCACTTGCCATGGTCCGGGCGGGTGTGGAGACGGGGCGGCTGAAGGTCACGGCCCGGTCGGCGGGGCTGCGCACGGGGTCGGTCGTCGTCCGTACGATGCCGTCACGCGACGAAGCGCTGACGCCGACCACGCCCTTCGCGCCCGACCCGGGCCCGGGGGCGCAGGTGTACCCGGTGGCGGACGCAAGCTACTCCGGCCGCCCGGACACCCTGCCCGCCGCGATGCTCGACGGCGTGCCCGGCACCGGCTGGTCCAACGGCTTCCACAAGGCACCGACCGCGCTGCTGCCCGCGTTCAGCGGGGCCCGCGCGGAGGACTGGGTCTCGGTCGACTGGGGGAGGGCCCGCGACTTCACGAGGGTCGAGGTCTCCTTCACGGTGGACGCGACACACAGCCTGCCTGCGTCGGTAGGGGTGTCGGTGTGGGACGGCGACGGGTATGTGCCGGTGCCGGAGGCGACCGTCCAGTGGGCCGACGGCTCCGACGCACCGACGGTGATCACCTTCGCGGCGGTACGGGGTAGCGGGCTGCGGCTGGACCTGACGAGCCGTTACCCGGGGGAGGCGCGGGGCGCGGTACGGATCAGTCAGCTGGAGGCACCGGCGGGCTGATTCTCGCCCCCGCCGCCCTTACCCGTTCCCATCCTCGGGGGCTGCCGCCCCCGAACCCCCGCTGTCGGCCCTGAACGGGCCTTGTCCTCAATCGCCGGACGGGG
>NZ_JBSFMT010000094.1:0-33434 GCF_053599695.1 Streptomyces sp. NPDC000878
GCTGAACGGGCCTTGTTCTCGAACGTCGGCCGGCACCCCCACTCAGCCCGTCCGGCGTTTGAGGACAAGGCCCGTTCAGGGCCGTAGCGGGGGTCTGGGGGCGCAGCCCCCAGGAACGGGATGGGACGGGTAGGGGCGGCGGGGGCGAAGAAACACAGCCCTCACCGCCCTGCCCCCACCAACTCCGCCCCCTCCTCGGACCCCTCCCCTTCCGTCTCCTCCGACTGCCCCCTCCCCGGCAGCAGGAAGGCCACCAGCACAGTCCCCACCCCCAGAATCACCGCCCCGATCAGACTCGTGTGAGCCACCGCGTCCGAGAAGGACGAACCGACCGCGTCCGCCATCTGACGTGCCCCCTGGGCGAGTTGGGTGGCCTGTGCCTTCAACTCGGCCGCCTGCTCGGGCGTCCCCGAACTCGCGGCCCGCGCCGCGACCCCCTGAGCCTGCTCACCGATCGCCTGGGCCACCTGATACCCCGCACCCACCGAATCCTGCGCCTGCTCAAGGGCGCTCGCAGGCAGCTTGCTGCCGGTTGTCGCGTCGGTCAGATGAGAGGCGTACGACGTCGAGAGCAACGAACCGAGGACCGCGATGCCGAGCGAGCCGCCCAGCTCCAGCGAGGTGTCGTTCACCGCACCGCCGACGCCCAGTTGGGACTCGGGGAACGCCCCCATGATCGCGTCCGTGCACGGCGAGAGCGCGAGGCCGATCGCGAGGCCGAGGACGACGAGAGGGGCGACGAAATCCCCGTACGACGAACCGGAGTCGACCTGCGAGAGCAGTGCGAGGGCCGCCGTACCGCCGACCATGCCTGCCGTGACCGTGACCTTCATGCCGATGCGCGGGGTGAGGTAGCCGGTGAGGGCGGAGCCGACGAAGACCGCGCCGGCGAGGGGCAGCATCCGCAGACCGGTGTCCAGGGCGTCGTAGCCGAGGACGAACTGAAGGTGCTGAGTGAGGTAGTAGAACGCGCCGAAGACCGCCAGGAAGAACAGGGCGACCGCGAGGTTCGAGCCCGCGAACCGGCGCTGGGTGAAGCGGCGTACGTCGAGGACCGGGCGCGGGTGGCGCAGCTCCCAGACCACGAAGAGGACCAGGCCCAGCCCCGCCGCGACCGCCGCCGTGATCGCCTTGACGCCCCAGCCGAAGTGCGGCCCCTCGATGATCATGTACACGAGCGCGGCGATCCACACCACCGACAGCAGCCCGCCGACGTAGTCGATCCGGTCGTGGTGGCCGGCCTTGGACGGCGGTACGAGGACGAAGGCGCCGATGATGGCGAGGATCACGATCGGCACGTTGATCAGGAACGTGGACGCCCAGCCGTGGTTCTCCAGCAGCGCGCCCGCGACCAGCGGACCGGCCGCGATGGCGAGTCCGGCAGTGGCGGTCCACAGGGTGATCGCCTTGGCGCGTTCGGCGCGCGGGAAGGTCGCGGCGAGGAGGGAGAGCGTCGCGGGCATGATCAGCGCGGCGCCGACACCCATGACGGCACGGGCCGCGATGACTCCGGTGCCGCTGTCGACCAGTGAACCGGCGATCGCCCCTCCCCCGAAGACGACCAGCCCGAGCACGAGCGCCCCGCGCCGGCTGTACTTGTCGCCGATCGCACCGAGCAGCAGCATCAGGGCCGCGTACGGGACGGTGTAGCCGTCTATGACCCACTGGAGGTCGGCGCTGGAGAGGCCCAGGTCCTGGGTCATGTCGGGCGCGGCGACGGTGAGTGCGGTGTTCGCCATCACGATGATCAGCAGGCTGAGGCAGAGCACGAGGAGCGCCCACCAGCGCCGGGCGTAGGGGCGGTCCATTCTCTCGACGGGTTCCGTACTGACGAGTCGTCCGAGTCGCATGGATCGCATGGCTACGGGTCGCCTTCCTCGCTGGCTTGACTGGTGTGACTGGTTTGCCGTTGATCGTTTTGCACAGCGCCGTGCAGTTGCACAGCGATGTGCAATCTACTCCGCTGCACAGTGCTGTGCAAATAAAAGGAGAGGGAGGCACAATGTCAGCCATGACCACGGGCACCAGCAGCCGCGCCGACGCCAACCGCCACCGCATACTCGACGTCGCCCTCGCCGAGCTGTTGCGCGACCCCGACGCCTCGATGGACCAGATCGCGCGCGCCGCAGGTGTCGTACGACGGACTGTGTACGGGCATTTCCCCAGCCGGGAGGCGCTGATCAGCACGCTGCTCGACGGCGCCGTCGAGGCGGTGGCCGCCGCGCACGCCGAGGGGCGCGCGGGTGCCGGGGACCCGGCGGAGTGCGTGGCCCGGACCACGCTCGCCGTCTGGCAGGTCGCCGACCGCTACCGCATCCTCGTCGGGCTCGCCCAGCGCAGCGTCACCGTGCAGGGCATCCGCGACCGGTTCACGCCGGTCCGCGAGACCTGTGTCGAGGTGCTCCGGCAGGGCCTGGAGGAGGGCGCGTTCAGCTCACCGCTGCCGGCGCCGGCACTGGCGTACGTGCACGAGCAGATGCTGTTCGCGCTGATGGAGGCGGTGAACGACGGGCTCCTGGCGGCGGAGGAGGCGGGCCGCTCCGCCGCGGTCACCCTGCTGACCACGGCGGGCGTACCCGCCTCGCGAGCGACCGAGCTGGTGGCCGAGCTGAGCGACTGAGACGGCGGCCGACCGACGCGGTACCGGTACCCGTATCGGTATCGGAAACGGAAATGGCCGAGCGGCCAGGCCTCGGGGGAGTGCCTGGCCGCTCGGCGTTTTTCGGGGTTCTGGGGACCCTGGCGGACCTGCCGGGGTGCCCCAGACCGGGTGGCTGGACTACAGGGGGAGTGTCCAGCCGCCCGGAGTTGGTTTCCGGGGTTCTGTTGCCGCGCTTGGCACGCTTGGCGTGCTCGGCAGTCTGTCGTCGTTCTCGGCGATCTCAGCGGGGCTGGTGGGCCGCGATGCCGTGCCGCCGGTGAAGCGGTGGGGGCCGGTCCTCCGTAAAGGCGGCTGACCGGGCGGCTGAGAGACGGGGGGTCGTCTCAGCCGCCCGGAGTCAACGAGTGCCGGAGTCGACGGGCGCAGGAGTCGACGGGCGGGTCAGGACTAGGCCTTGGCCAGTTCCTTCTCGCCGCCCTGGCCGGGGACGTCCGCCGCGGCGTCGTCGTCCGGGTGGAAGCCGTCGTTCTCGTCGATGAGCGTCTTCTCGTCGAACGGGTACCGGCCGCCGAGGACCTCCGCGACGCGCTCCTTGTCGATCTCGTTGGTCCAGGTGCCGATCAGGACCGTGGCGACCGCGTTGCCCGCGAAGTTCGTGAGGGCGCGGGCCTCGCTCATGAAGCGGTCGATGCCGACGATCAGGCCGAGACCGTCCACCAGGGCGGGCTTGTGCGACTGGAGGCCGCCGGCCAGGGTCGCGAGACCGGCGCCGGTGACACCCGCCGCGCCCTTCGAGGCGACGAGCAGGAAGAGCAGGAGCGGGATCTGCTCACTGACCGACATCGGCGTACCCATGGCGTCGGCGATGAACAGGGACGCCATGGTCATGTAGATCATGGTGCCGTCGAGGTTGAACGAGTAGCCGGTCGGGACGGTGATGCCGACCACCGGCTTGCTGACGCCCAGGTGCTCCATCTTCGCGATGAGGCGCGGCAGCGCCGACTCGGAGGACGAGGTCGAGAGGATCAGCAGGAACTCGCGGCCCAGGTACTTGAAGAGCGAGAGGACGTTGAGGCCCGTGAAGATCTTCAGCAGCGCACCGAGCACGATGAAGACGAAGAGGAAACAGGTGAGGTAGAAGGACAGCATCAGTACGGCGAGCTGCTTGAGCGCGTCGACACCGGCGGACCCGGTCACCGCGGCCATGGCACCGAACGCACCGATGGGCGCGGCCCACATCACCATGCCGAGGATGCGGAAGACGAGCCGCTGGATGTGCTCGACGCCGCGCAGGATCGGCGCACCGGTGGAGCCCATGGCCTGGATCGCGAACCCGGCGAGCAGCGCGATGAGCAGCGTCTGGAGGACCTCGCCGCCGGTGAAGGCGGAGACGAACGTGGTCGGGATGATCCCGAGGAGGAACTCGGTGGTGTCCTTGGCCTCGGCCGAGACCTGCGCCTGGCCGGTCTCCTTGACTGCGTCGGTCAGCGCGAGGCCGGTGCCCGGCTCGATGAGGTTGCCGACGACCAGGCCGATGCCCAGCGCGACGAACGACATGACCACGAAGTAGCCGAGCGCGATGCCGCCTACCTTGCCGACCTTGGCGGCCTTCCGTACCGAACCGATACCGAGCACGATCGTGCAGAAGATGATCGGCGAGATCATCATCTTGATCAGGTTGACGAAGCCGGTACCGATCGGCTTCAGCTCGACCGCGAAGTCGGGGGCGATGAGACCCACGGCGATACCGGCGGCCACCGCGGCGATGACCGCGATGTAGAGGTAGTGGGTACGGTCCCGCTTGGCGGCGGGTGCGGCAGGTGCCGTTGGAGATGAGGTGGCCACGGCTGCCCTCCTTGACGTCGTCGTCGGCATCACCGGCGTGCGGCTCACGTCCGGGGGATGGGGAGAAAGTTGTGCTGGGGATGCTGGGGATGCTGGGGATCTGGTGGTGCTTCGGGGGCCGCGAGCGGCGACCGAAACGGGCCAAGACCCGTCCATCGCGTCCCTGATCGCGTCCCTGCGATGCGGTGACTATCTCCCGGCTTGTGAGGGCGGTCACCCTTCCGTTCATTTAGTTCACGCTTATAAGGAGAGGCAGACTGACAGCATGCGTTTCCCCCGCGTTCCCGGACCCCGCAGCCTGGCCGGCCAGCTCTTCGCGATGCAGGCCGTGCTGATAGCTGTCGTGGTGGCTGGATATGCGCTGTTCACGTACGTCAGTGACCGCAGCCAGGCCGAGGACGCGGCGGGCCGCCAGGCGATGGCCGTAGCTCGTTCGGTCGCGGACGCCCCCTCGGTGCGCGAGGCGATCCGTACCGCTCCGAATCCGACGACACTGCTCCAGCCGTACGCCCTCCAGGTGCAGCGCGACACGGACGTGGACTTCGTCACGATCATGGACCCGGAGGGCATCCGCTGGACCCACCCCGACGAGGACCAGATCGGTCAGCGCTTCCTCGGGCACCGGGAGCGCGCGCTGCGCGGCGAGTCGTTCACGGAGACCTTCTCCGGGACGCTCGGCCCGTCCGTCCGCGCGGTCACCCCGATCCACGACGGTGACCGGATCGTCGGACTGGTCAGCGCGGGCATCCGGGTCGAGGAGATCAGCGCCCGGGTCCAGGACCAGGTCACGGCGCTGTTCGGGGTCGCGGCGGGCGCGCTGGCGCTGGGCGCGGTCGGCACGTACGTCATCAACGCGCGCCTGCGCCGCCATACGCACGGGATGAACGCGGCCGAGCTGAGCCGCATGCACGACTACCACCAGGCCGCCCTGCACGCCGTACGCGAGGGGCTGCTGATGCTGGACGGGCAGTACAAGGTGGCGCTGATGAACGACGGCGGGCGGGAGCTGCTGGGCGTCTCCGGCGAGGGGGAGGTCGTCGGGCGGTCCGTGGCCGCGCTGGGGCTGCCCGCGCCGCTGACGGGAGCGCTGCTGTCGGCCGAGCCGCGCGTCGACGAGGTGCATCTGACGGCGGACCGGGTGCTGGTCGTCAACACGTCGCCGGTGTCGAGCGGCGAGCGCCGAGGCACGGTGGTGACGCTGCGCGACGTAACGGAACTCCAGTCCTTGATGGGCGAGTTGGACTCCGAGCGGGGCTTCACACAGGCGCTGCGCTCACAGGCGCACGAGGCCGCGAACCGGCTCCACACGGTCGTGTCGTTGATCGAGCTGGACCGGGCGGAGGAGGCCGTGGACTTCGCGACCGCCGAGCTGGAGCTGGCCCAGGCGCTCACCGACCAGGTGGTCGCGGCGGTCAGCGAGCCGGTGCTCGCGGCCCTGCTGCTCGGCAAGACGG
Source organism: Streptomyces sp. NPDC000878 (assembly GCF_053599695.1). Lineage (NCBI taxonomy): Bacteria > Bacillati > Actinomycetota > Actinomycetes > Kitasatosporales > Streptomycetaceae > Streptomyces > Streptomyces sp. NPDC000878. The sequence continues at coordinate 5,902 of NZ_JBSFMT010000094.1, forward strand.
CGCAGGCGAACGAGCGGGGCGTGGAGCTGGTGGTGTCGGAGGAGAGCTGCCTCGACGACGGCCTCCTCCCCGACACACTGCCCTCCCGCGACCTGGTCACCATCCTGGGCAACCTCATCGACAACGCGGTGGACGCGGCCCAGGGAGGCGTGGGGGCGTCGCGGGTGACGGTGACGGCCCTCACGGAGGACTCCCTGCTGGTGCTGCGGGTCTCCGACACGGGCACGGGCGTCGACCCGGCCCACACGGAGGCGGTCTTCCAGCGCGGCTTCACCACCAAGCCGGCGGGGCCGGGCGGTCGCGGTCTGGGGCTCGCGCTCGTACGGCAGGCGGTGGCCCGGCACGAGGGCACGCTGACAGTGGCCGAGGCGACGGGAGGCGGGGCGGAGTTCGAGGTGCGGCTGCCGTTGCCTAAGGTTGCGGCGCCGACGGTGGCCGCCTCGGCGGTGAGCGCACCCGCGGTGGCTGGGGTTACTGGGTCCGCGGTGGCTCCGGTGACTGGGCTCGCGGGGACTGCGGGGACTGGGCTCGCGGTGGGCTCATCAGCGGCGACTGCGGTGGGCTCGGGAAACGCTTCGGGGCGTCAGGCCCCCGACGGCTCCGCTGCCCCCGCCAAGCCTGCTGACCCCGCCGGGTCCGCTGCCCCCGCCAAGTCCTCCGACCTCACCGAACAGACCGAACCCGCTGAGCCGACCAAACCCGCCGGGCCTGCCGCACCCGCCGAGCCGACCAATCCCACCGAGCCTGCCGAGCCCGCCTTGCCTGGAGGGGACGTATGACCGACCCCAGAGACACGAAACACAGAGACACGACGACCGACCCCATCCGCGTTCTCGTCGTGGAGGACGACCCGGTCGCCGCCGACGCGCACGTCATGTACGTGGGCCGGGTGCCCGGGTTCACGGCCGTCGGCAAGGCGCACACGGGCACGGAGGCGCGGCGCGCGCTGGACCGTACGCCCGTGGACCTGCTCCTCCTCGACCTGCATCTGCCGGACGGGCACGGGCTGCAGCTGGCCCGCTCGCTCCGGGCGGCCGGCTACCACGCGGACGTCATCGCTGTGACGTCGGCGCGGGACCTGGCGGTGGTGCGGGAGGGGGTGTCGCTGGGCGTCGTCCAGTACGTACTCAAACCCTTCACCTTCGCGACCCTGCGGGACCGGCTGATCCGGTACGCCGAGTACCACGCGGCGGCGGGCGAGGCGAGCGGCCAGGACGAGGTCGACCGCGCACTGGCGAGCCTGCGCGCCCCGGGCCCCGCCGCCCTCCCCAAGGGCCTGAGCGCCCCCACCCTGGAACGGGTCACGGTGACCCTCCGGGCCAGCACCGAGGGGCTCACCGCGGCCGGGGTCGCCGAGGAGGTCGGCATCTCGCGCATCACGGCCCGGCGTTACCTGGAACACCTGGTGGACGCGGGGCGGGCGGCGCGGGCCCCGCAGTACGGGCAGGTGGGGCGGCCGGAGTTGCAGTACCGGTGGGTGCGGGGGCAGTAGTAGCAGGAGGAGGGGCTCAGGAGTTGGGGCGGGCGTAGGCCACGACCTGGGCGGCGAGCCCGGCGACGCCGATCGCCTCGACGACGGACAGCACGAGGAGTCCGGCACTGATGTCGCCGGCGCCCCAGTAGACGGAGAGGCCGGCGAGCGGCACGACACAGAAGGCGAGCAGATCCACGGCGAGCTGGACGGCTTTGCGGGAGCGGCGCCGGGCGTCGGAGCGGTGGGCGGCCTCCCAGCCGAAAGCGCTCTGTTCCGAGGCGAGTTGGGCGAGGAGGCCGAGCCGGGGACCCAACTCCTCCCTCACATACGTACCGATCGCGGAGATCTTCTGGTCGTTGATGAGGTACGTCCAGCCGAGGACGACGCACACGGGCGGCAGGGCGAGCAGCATGACGGGCTGCCCGGCCTGCGCGGCAGCCGCGAGGACGGCGGCGACGACGGTGAGGGTGACGTAGAGAAGGTTGTCCCGGAAGCCGATACGGGTCTTCTGCTCGTCCTTGAGGACCGTGTACTCGGTGAGCAGGAGCTGCCCGAGGGTGACGCCTGATTCCGGAGACTCCGGCACGGTTCTTCCTTCCCATGGCCACGCGGGCTTACGTTCACCGAGCAGCCATACAGGCCATACAGGCTTTCAGGCCAGTAGGAGGTCGTGCTCGTGCGCCCCACCGCAGCCCGCACAACTACCCCATTATCCCTGCTCGTTGCCGCCACCCTCACCCTCGCCGCCGGTTCCCTGACGGCCTGCGGCGGAAGCTCCGGCAGCGATCCGGACACGGTGAGGATCTCCTTCAAGCAGTCGACGGACAACTCCATCAAGGTGATGGACACGTATCTCGCGGACATCAAGAAGCAGTTCGAGGAGGCCAACCCCGGCAAGAAGGCGGAGTTGGTCCCGATCAAGGCCCCGGACTCGGAGTACTACACCAAGGTCCAGCAGATGCTCCGCTCCCCCAAGACGGCCCCCGACCTGGTCTACGAGGACACGTTCCTCATCAACTCGGACATCACCAGCGGGTACTTGAGACCCCTGGACTCCTACCTCGCCAAGTGGCCGGACTGGAACCGGTTCATCGACACCGCGAAGACGGCGGCCAAGGCGGAGGACGGCAAGACGTACGGCGTGCCGGACGGCACGGACACGAGGGGTCTGTGGTTCGACAAGGGCATCTTCGCGAAGGCGGGCCTTCCGTCCGACTGGCAGCCGAAGACATGGGAGGAGGTCCTGTCGGCGGCCCGCACGATCAAGGAGAAGGTGCCGGACGTCATCCCCCTGAACGTCTACACGGGCAAGCCGGTGGGCGAGGGTGCCACCATGCAGGGCTTCGAGATGCTGCTGTACGGAACGGGGAGCGAGGGCGCTCCGGACCCCCTGTACGACGCCTCCTCGAAGAAGTGGATCGCAGGGAGCCAGGCCTTCAAGGACGCCCTGACGTTCGTCGAAACGGTGTACAAGGAGAAGCTGGGCCCGGACGTGTCCGATGCCCTCGACCTCAACATCGGCACCCGGGTACGCGGCGAACTGCTCCCCCAGGGCAAGCTGGGCATCAACCTCGACGGTTCCTGGCTCCCCCAGGACTGGCTGCCGGGCAGCGGTCACGAATGGCCCGAGTGGTCACAGAAGTTGGGCCTCGCCGCGATGCCGACACAGAACGGCCAGGCGCCGGGCAAGGTGAGCATGTCGGGCGGCTGGACGTGGGCGATCCCGTCAAAGGCGAGCAACCCCGACCTGGCCTTCGAGTTCATCAAAACGATGCAGACGAAGGCGAACGCCCAGAAGTGGTACGTGGCCAACTCGGGCATCGCGGTGCGGGAGGACGTAGCGGCGGACCCGTCCTACGTCGACGCCCAACCCGGCATCAAGTTCTTCACGGACCTGGTGGCGAGCACGCACTACCGCCCGGCGTATCCGGCGTACCCGAAGGTCTCGACGGCCATCCAGGAGGCGATGGAGGGCGTGACGACGGGCGACGCGTCGGTGGAGGAGGCGGCGAGCGCGTACGACGAGGCGCTGAAGTCGGCGACGGGCGACCAGGTGGTAGAGAAGCCGTGAGGGCAACGGGACGTTCCCTGTCCCGAACGCTGACCCGGACGCTTCCGGTCACTCCGGCGGTGATCCTGCTGCTCCTCTTCCTCGCGGGCCCGATCGCGTACTGCGTCTACATCGCGTTCACGGACCTCCAGTTGACGGGTCAGGCGGAGTCGTCGTTCGTAGGCTTCGAGAACTTCCGTACGGCGTTCAAGGACGAGGCGTTCCTGAACGCCGTATGGCTGACCCTCGTGTTCACGGTCCTGTCGTCGCTGGTGGGCCAGAACACGCTCGGCCTGGCACTGGCGGCGCTGATGCAGCGGGCGTCGAAGCCGGTGCGGACGCTGGTGGGCGGGATCGTGATCACGGCGTGGGTGCTGCCGGAGGTGGTGGCGGGTTTCCTGCTGTACGCCTTCTTCAGGCGGGAGGGCACCCTGAACGCGATCCTGGACTGGCTCCATCTCCCCTCCCAGAACTGGCTGTTCACGCTGCCGATCCTGGCGGTGTCGTTCGCGAACGTGTGGCGTGGTACGGCGTTCTCGATGCTGGTGTATTCGGCGGCGCTGAACGAGATCCCGAAGGAGATCACGGAGGCGGCGGAGGTGGACGGCGCGGGCGGCTGGCGCCGCCTATGGCACATCACACTGCCGATGATCCGCCGCTCGATCGGCACGAACCTGATGCTGAACACGTTGCAGACTCTTTCGGTGTTCGGCCTGATCTGGGTGATGACGAGAGGCGGCCCGGGAAACAGAAGCCAGACGCTCCCCCTGTTCATGTACGAACAGGCCTTCCAGAAAAGCATGATCGGGTACGGCACGGCTGTGGCGTTGCTGCTGCTGGTGGTGGGCTCGCTGTTCTCGGTGGTTTATATGCGGCTGCTGCGGACGGAGGTGTGAGGTGACCACTGTCCTGAAGTCCCGTCGCAGGAGCCGCCGGTTGGCGGCGGACGCGGGTCTGCTGGCGGTGGCTGCCGCTTTCGTCCTCCCGTTGGCGTGGGTGGTCCTCTCGGCTCTGGACCCGCACGCGGACCTGCGGGTGAAGGCCCCCGACGGCCTGACGCTGGACAACTTCGACGCGGTATTAACCCCCGAGATCACCTTCACCCCGCTCCTCAACAGCCTGATCCTGTGCGGGAGTGCGACGCTGCTGACGGTGGTGTGCGCGGCGCTCGCGGCCTACCCCTTGTCCCGCTTCCGCTCGCGCTTCAACCGCCCGTTCCTCCTGACGATCCTGTTCGCGACGAGCCTGCCGATCACGGCGATCATGGTGCCGGTGTACGCGCTGTTCGTCCAGGTGAACCTGATCGACACGATGCAGGGCACGATCCTCTTCTTCGCGGCGTCCCAACTCCCGTTCGCCATCTGGCTGATGAAGAACTTCATGGACGGCGTCCCGAAGGAACTGGAGGAGGCGGCGTGGACGGACGGGGCGTCGGCGTTCCAGTCCCTGGTACGGATCGTGCTGCCGCTGATGGGGCCGGGGGTGGCGGTGGTGACGGTGTTCTCGTTCGTGGTGATGTGGGGGAACTTCTTCGTGCCGTTCATGTTGCTGCTTACGCCGGATCAGATGCCGGCGAGCGTGAGCATCAATGATTTCTTCGGGAATCGGGGGACGGTTGTTTATGGGCAGTTGGCTGCGTTTTCGGTTATTTATTCGACGCCGGTGATTTTGTTGTATGTGGTGGTGGCGCGGCGGTTGGGTGGGGGGTTTGCGTTGGGTGGAGCGGTTAAGGGGTGAGGGGCCGGGCGGCTGCTATTGCTGCTCCTCGGCCCAGGTACGGGCCTGGTCGGCTTCGGCTGTGGCGTCGGCCCAGGTGAAGGCAACAGCAGCCTGTAGCCAGCAAGCGCGGGCCTCAGTCGGGCGGCCGCTGCCCTTGTGGACGAGAGCAAGGTTCTGGAAGGCCTGGCCTGTCCCATACCAGTCATCGAACTCCCGGAAGATTTCCAGCACCTTGCTGTAGACCTCAATCGCTTCTTCCCCCCGGCCATCCCTAAACAAGGCGATGCCGAGGTTGTTCCATGCACCGGCTCCGCGGTGGCGGTCTCCCACAGCCTCATAGAGGTCGTGGGCGCGGATGTGGGCCTCGATCGCCTCCGTCACTTGCCCCACATCCCCCAGAGCGTTGCCGAGGTTGTTCCACACGTCGGCCTCAGAGTGGCGATCCCCGACGGCCTGATACACATCCCGGGCTCGGGTATAGGCATCGATCGCCTCCGTCACTTGGCCCACCATCCGCTGGGCGTTGCCGAGGTTGTTCCACGCTGTGGCCTCAGAGTGGCGATCCCCGACGGCCTGATACACATCCCGGGCTCGGGTATGGGCTTCGATCGCCTCCGTCACTTGCCCCGCTGCCTGCTGGGCGTTGCCAAGGTTGTTCCACACCATTGCCTCGGCCGTACGGTCCCCGGTGCGGCGAGCGGCCTCCAGTGCAGCCCAGCCAACTGTGACAGCGTCGTCGACGTACCGCCGCCAGTCCAGGTAGACCGCGAGGTGTACGGCCAACTGCACCACCGCGCCCGCATGCCGCTCCCGATTCGCCCACCCGACCGCCGCCACCAAAGCCGGGCGCTCACCGTCAAACCACTCCAACGCCTCCCTCCGGCCCACGAACCGCCCCGGCACCGGCATCCCCTGAAACCAACGCAACCAGTCATCGGCCGCATCCGCCCAGGCGCAATAAAGGTCCAGCACCCGTTCCCGAGCAGCTTCCCCTTCCTCCGCCAACCCCTCATCCCCTGCCACCACGCCCGCCCCGTACACCCGCACCAAGTCATGCAATCGCCAGCGGCAGCGCTCGTTCCCCCGCTCGACGAGATGCGCGCGGACGAGTGCCTCCAGTGCCCGGACCGGAGGAGCATCCGCCCCAACAAGCGCAGCGACGACCTCGTTGCTTACATTGGGCCCCGGCGCCAGAGCCAGCAGGCGCAGCAGGCGGGCCTGCTCACCTGGCAACCGTCTGTACGACAAGTCGAAAGCCGCCCGGACGCTGCGCTCACCGTCGTCGAGATGATCGAGCCGATCGCGGGACTCGGCGAGTTCGGCGACGAGTTCGGCGACCGACCTGTCACGGTCCACCACAAGCAGGGCCGCCGCAATCTGGAGGGCTAGCGGCAGGTGCCCGCAGAGGGCCGCAAGGCATGCGACCCTCTCCGGGGCATCCGTAGCCCGGCTGTCAGTAGGGCGGGCGATCCGCAGTGCGCGGCCCAGGAGGGCATACGCCTCCTCTGGTGTCAGCTCGCCCAACGCCAGTAGTCGCGCACCCAGTTGGGGCAGCCGGTCACGGGAGGTGACCAGCAGCCGGTGCCCCTCGCCGCCAGGAAGCAGGGGCCGTACCTGGGCGGGCGAAGACGCATTGTCGGCCAGGACCAGCACAGGCCCCTTCTCCCGGGCACGGTCGACGAGAACCGAGCGGTAGAGCGCACCGCGTGCGTCCAGCCCGGCCGGGATGTGCTCCGGCTCCGTCCCCAGCGCACGCAGCAGCGCCTCCAGCGCCTGATCCCCCGTGACGGGTTCCTCGTCGTACCCGTGCAGGTCGACGAAGAGCACCCCGCCCGGAAACCAGCCCTTCGCACACGCCTCGTACCCCGCCTGTACGGCGAGGGCGGTCTTGCCGATGCCACCGAGCCCGGAGACCGCCGCGACGACCACCGCCTCCGGCCCGCCATCAGACGCGGCCGGGTCGAACGCATCCAACAGCTCCCGGAGTTCAGCCTCCCGCCCGGTGAAACCGACGGCCCGTGCAGGAAGGGCATCCAGCGCACTCGGCGCCGGCGCATGCTCGCGGTAGACCGCCTTCGCCGTCACCGAACCCGAAACGCTCGCACCCCGCAGGTCGATGTGATCCCCGTCGTACTCGGTCGCCATCGTGCCGCCCGTCCCCCGTGCCGCCTTTGCACATCGCGTGACATAACGGTACGCCCGACAAGTACCGTAGAAAGGTGCCGGAGACAAAGAGAACCGTTGCCGTCCTCACCGCCCTGTCGCTGGAGTACGACGCCGTGCGGGAGCACCTCACGGACATCGAGACGCTCACCCACCCGCGCTACGGCACCAAGGCCAAACTGGGCCAACTCCCGGACACGCCTTGGCAGGTGGTCCTCGTCAACATGGGCGAAGGCACACTCACGGCGGCCACGCTCACCGAGCGCGTACTGACGTGGCTGGAACCCGAGGCCGTACTGCTCGTAGGTGTCGCGGGCGGCCTCAAGGAGGACATCAGGATCGGCGACGTCGTGGTCGCGACGAAGGTGTACTCGATCCACGGCGGCAAGGAGACCCCCGAGGGTTTCCTGGTCCGCCCGGAGGCCTGGCACGCTTCACACCGCCTGGAACAGGCGGCCAAGGAGGCCCTGGGCAACACGGCGGACTTCAAGACGTACTTCAAGCCGATCGCCGTCGGAGACGTACTCCTCGCGGACAGGAAGTCCAAGCTCGCCCAGCACATCCACCAGCACTACAACGACGCCGCCGCCATCGAGATGGAGAGTTCCGGCGTCGCCAACGCCGTCCAACTCGCGGGCGAGGCAGGCGCGTTGATCATCCGAGGCATCAGCGACAAGGCCGACCCGGACAAATCCGAGGCAGACAAGGCGGGTTCGCAGCCCCGGGCGGCAGGAAACGCGGCAGCAGCGGCCGTTGCCGTACTCCGCGAACTGACCCCGAAGCAAACCACCGACCCTCGGGAGGGTCCTTTTCGCGGCGAGACTTACGGAGGAGACCACTTCGACTTCCGGCAGAGCACGTTCAACGGCTCCTTCGTCGCGAAGTTCGTCGGCCACCGTCCCGGCGACGAGGACGGACGATAGCGAGGACGCGGGACGAGGCGGGCTCGGCCCCGGCCACTCCCACGGCCCGGTACCGGTAGCGACGGCCACGCTCCCGCCCCGACCGCTGGGCTTCACGGGTCGCTCGGCGGAGCTGGGCCGCCTGCTGCCCCGTCTGGAACCCGACCCGACCGGCGCCGCCGCACGCCCGCTCCTCATCTGCGCCGTCACCGGCATGGGCGGCATCGGCAAGACGGCACTGGCAATCGAGACGGCGCATCAGGCGTGTACCGAGGGGTGGTTCCCTGGTGGGACCTTGTTCGTAGACCTACGGGGTTACGACGACAACCCGGTGACGGCTGATCAGGCGGTGCTGGCGCTGCTTGATGCGCTCGGGGTACGGGGCGCGGACTTGCCGTCGACGGCAGCGCGCCAATACGACGCGTACTGGGCGCTCCTCGCTGAGCGGCAAGACCGCGTGCTGCTGATCCTGGACAACGCGTCGGATCCGGCCCAGTACCTTCCCCTGTTGCCCGGCACGGATCGTCACCGGGTGCTGATCACGTCGCGCGACCGCCCGGACTCCCTCCCCGTACGCCTGATCGACCTGGAAACTCTCCCTCCAAACGACTCGGCCGCACTCATCACTCGCGCCCTCCACGACGCCGACGAGCGCGACGACCGCCCGGCACGGGAACCGGAGGCCTTGGACAAACTGGCCTCCCTCTGCGGCCACTTGCCCCTCGCCCTCCAGATCGCCGCCGCGATGCTGCGCCGCCGCCGTCACCGTGATGTCGCCTCGCTGGTGACCGAAATCGCGCAGGCCGAAGACCCGACTGCCGTACTGGACACCGGCAGTCGCGGCACCGACCTGTACGGCCGCTCCCTCGTCCTCCGCCCGATCCTGGACACCTCCTACCGCCGCCTGCCACCCGACCAGGCCCGTCTGCTGCTCCTGCTCGCCCTCGCACCCGGCCCGGACTCCGACACAGACACGGTGGCTGCCCTGACCGACCTCGACACGGAGGCCGCACTGAGCCTCTTGGAGGATCTGGCCGCGACGTACCTCGTCACACCGGTCAGGGCTGACGCCGGTTCGGACAGCGGTATGCGGTGGCGGTTGCATGACTTGGTGCGGGCGTACGGGGTGGGTGTGGTGGCGGGGGATACGGGGTTGATGGAGGAGGGGGAGGCGGCGCGGGGGCGGGTGCTGGGTTTCTATCTCGCGTGGGCAGATGCGGCTGATGGCTGGTTGCGATGGTTTCCGGGGAGGTCGGTGCCGGGGCGGTTCGGGGGGCGTGGGGAGGCGTTGGCGTGGCTGGATGGGGAGCGGGCGGGTTTGGTGGCGGCGGTGGGGTGGGGGGAGCGGGAGCGGTTTGCGGACATGGCCTGGCGGCTGGCCGTATGTCTGGCCGTCTACCTGGAGTGGCGGCGGTACTTCGACGACTGGGTCGGGGTGGGCCGGGCCGTTCTGAAGGCGGCCGTCTGCTCCGGGGACGGCGAGGGCGAGGCCATCGCGTGGGACAACCTCGGCCTCGCCTTGCGAGGGGCGGGCCGGGAGGCGGAGGCAATCGAGGCACACACCCGCGCCCGCGACCTGTTCCAGGCCACCGAAGACCGTAACCGCGAGGCCAGCGCGTGGAACCACCTCGGCTTCGCCCTGCGGGTGGCGGGCCGGGAGGCGGAGGCAATCGAGGCACACACCCGCGCCCGCGACCTGTTCCAGGCCGCCGGGGACCGGCACGGTGAGGCCGTCGCGTGGAACCACCTCGGCAGCGCCCTGCGGGTGGCCGGCCAGATGGTGGAGGCGGTCGAGGGCTACGGGAAGGCGCTGGAGATCTTCTGGGAGTTCGAGGACTGGTACAGGACAGGCCTGGTCCTCCACAACCTCGCCCTCATCCACAAGGCGGCCGACCGGCCCGTCGAGGCCCGTGCCTGCTGGCTCCGGGCCGCCGACGCCTACACCCAGGCCGGCGACACCGCCGAAGCCGACCAGGCCCGCACCCGGGCCGAGGAGCAGCGATAACAGCCGCCCCCACGCCCTGCTTCACCCCGCCCCCACCCCCGCAAACCCCCGAGCCCCCCGCCAAGGCAAAACAGCCCACATCCGAGTCCCACCCCCCGGCTCCCTCGCCTCCCCAAACCCCCACTCCCCACCCCACCCCTCCACCACACACCCCAAAACCCGCAACGCATCCCCCCTCCGCTCATCGCAGGCAGCAGCAAGCCGGGGATGCACATGCCGCCGATGCCCGTCATAAAGCACCACCTGCAGCTCCCCCTCCCACCACCGCAACGACAGATACACCGGCCCATCCACACCGAACCGAAACGCACAAGCGGTCAGCTCCCCCACCACCTGCACCGCAACATCCGCCATCCCCTCCAGCCCATGCGTCTGGAGAACAACCCGAGTAGCAGCCCGGGCAACCCGCGAACTCACCGCCTCGGCAGGCAGGGTGAAGCCGTAGACAAGCGACTCCGGAGACGGCGGCAGCGCCTCCGTAAGTTCGGTCGAGGCAAGACAGGCCGAGACGGCGAGCGATGAGGACATGACGAACTCCCTTTCCACACAGCGGACTTGACGAAGCCGACGTGCACCCGACCAGCGGCCTGTCTCCCTGGCGCAAGCGCAGGCAGGCTCGCGCGATGCGCTTCCGAGTGATGCCGGGCCGTAAGCGACTGATAACCAACCGTAGCCCACAACCGGAGTACACGTACTACTCTCCCCGGAAGTTCCAGGTGGACCAAGGCCGCACCCCAGCGGCAGACTGACCCCGTCACACAGCTGAACGGGAGGGGCGCATGCCGCCGAGGAGCAAGCCGACGGAGCGTCAGAGGCGGTTGGGCGCGGAGTTGCGCAGGATGCGTATCTCGGCCGGGATCAAGACGGAGCACGCCGCCCGGCTGCTGAACGTCCCCCGTACGAACGTGCCGAACATGGAGTCGGGCCGCTCCGGCATCAGCGCCGACCGCGTACGCACTCTCGCCGCCAACTACGGTTGCGCGGACGAGGAGTTCATCGAGGCGTTGGCCACCATGGCCGCCGGGCGCGACAAGGGCTGGTGGGAGGAGTACCGGGGCCGACTCCCCGACGGTTTCCTGGACATCGCCGAGATGGAGTGGCACGCCACACGGCTGCGGATCACGGTCAGCGTGCACCTGCCGGGGCTGCTACAGACCGAGGATCACGCCCGCGCCGTCTTCGAAGCCGTGATCCCGACCCTGCTCACCCCCGACGTCGACGTGCGCCTGGCGCATCGGGTCGACCGGCAGCAGGTACTCGACCGGCCCGAACCCCCGACCCTCGACGTCATCCTCCACGAGGCCGCGCTCCGCATGGAGTTCGGCGGATCCCCCGTAGCGCGGCGGCAGTTGGAGCACCTGCTGCACGTCTCCGAGCGCGAGTCCGTGACGATACGCGTCATCCCGTTCAAGGCCGGCGGCTTCCCCGGCGCCGGACAGTCCGTCGTCTACGCCGAGTCGGCCGCCCCCCGTCTCGACACCGTGGAACTCGACAGCACGCACGGCCCGGAGTTCATCGACACCGAGACCCAACTCGCCAAGTACCGCGCCCACCTCGACGCAGCCGAAGCCGTGGCGCTCGCCCCCGCCCCCTCGCGAGACTTCATCCGCACCCTCGCCAACGACCTCCAGGAGACCCCGTGCCCGACATCACCTGGGAAGAGCCCTACTGCGGCGAAGGCGCCAACTGCTTCCGCATAGGCACCGACCCGGACAACAACGCCTACATAGCCATCGCAGGCCAGGAAGACACCTACCTCACCGACACCCGAGACGCCCTCCGCACCCTCATCCAGGACATCAAGGCCGGCAAAGCAGACCACCTCCTTTGACATGCTCCTCGCCCTGAAGGGCGAGGATTCTGGCCTTCTCGACTGGTTGCCGTGCCGCTACGCGGCGCGGTTTCCGGTCTCGAATCCGTGGCTTCCTGTTTCTTCGCGCTGTGCCAGAACGGGTTCTGGTCCTACCGGCGCTCCGCAGGCTGTCACCGCCAGTCCGGCGGCCGTTTTGACGTTGATTGCGGCGTTGTGGTCCCGGTCGTGGACGGTGCCGCAGGCGGTACAGGTCCATTCGCGGATGTGCAGGGGCTTGGGACCGTCCTTGACCCCGCAGGTGGAGCAGGTCTGACTGGTCGGCTCGAACCGGCCGATCTTCACCAGGGTGCGCCCGTACCGCTCCGCTTTGTACTCCAGCAGGTGCACGAAAGAGGACCATCCGGCGTCGTGGACGGACTTGGCCAGCCTGGTGCGCGCCAGTCCCGCCACCGACAGACTCTCCACGGCGATTCCTTGGTTCTCGGAAATCAGCCGGGTGGAGAGCTGGTGGTGGAACTCCTTGCGGGCGTCAGCGACCTTGGCGTGGGCGCGGCCGACCTTCAGACGGGCCTTCTCCCAGTTCTTCGAACCCTTCTGCTTGCGGGACAGCTCTCGCTGGGCCTTCTTCAGCTTCTTCTCCGCCCGGCGCAAAAACCGCGGGGAGTCGATCTTCTCGCCGGTGGACAGGACGGCGAAGTGCGTCAGCCCGAGATCGATGCCGATGCTCTGGTCCGACTCGGGCATGCGGGCGGCGTCGGTGGCGGGGTCGGTGTCGATGACGAACGAGGCGAAGAACCTGCCCGCACTGTCCTGGATGACGGTGACGGAGGTGGGGGTGGCGGGCAGGGTGCGGGACCACTTCACCTTCACCGCCCCGATCTTCGGCAGGTTCAGCCGACCGCTGGCGGTGAGGTGCCAACGGGCGTTGGCGGTGAACCGGATCGACTGCCTGGCATCCTTGCGGGACTTGAACCGGGGCGCACCCAGTTTCGGGCCCTTGCGGGTGCCCTTGAGGGAGGCGAAGAAGTTGCGGTAGGCGGCCTCGGCGTCCCGCAGGGACTGCTGCAGGACGACCGCGGAGACCTCACCCAGCCAGGACCGCGAGGCGGTCTTCTTCGCCTCGGTGATCAGACGGGTGGACAGCTCACCAGCCTTCGGGAACGGCCTGCCCGCCTTCCGGGCGTCCTCACGGGCCCGCACCGCGTCGTTGTACACGACACGCGCACACCCGAACGCCCTCGCCAGCGCGGCACGCTGAGGGGCATCCGGGTACATGCGAAACGCATACCTCAGCTGCATGCCGATCACACTAGGCACACCGAACAAGCATCGTCACCGGGAACATCCGAGCGAACCTTCACCGTCGGCGCACCACGGCACGGCACGGTCCGGCTCCGCCGGAACGACACCGCGACGCTCCGCGTCGCGGGTACGGGATTCGCTTCACCCCCGGGGTGAACCCCGGAGCATTGCGATTGAATCCCGGTAGCCCCCGCCAAGAAGCACACACCCCGCTCACACCTCAGGCAGCACTCCAGGCCGAAACGGCTCCACCCCCACAACCCGCCGCACCCGCGTCACCTCGATCAGCAGCATCACGCGCCGCTCCCCCGGCAGCAGCCACGGATACCGGTCCTCGCCGATGTACTTTTGCGTGAGCCGGTCCATGGACCGCTCCGCCTCCTCGCCCTCCACGAACCGCACCACGCGCCCCCGGATCTCCGCACGGTCGTACGGGTTCTCGGGGTCGTGGTGCGAGAGCGAGACGTTCGGATTGACGCGGAGATTCTCCTCCTTCACGCGGCCGATCGCCGTGTTGACCATGACGTGGTCACCCTCGATGTCGACCCACATCGGCGAGATCTGCGGCATCCCGTCGGCGCCGACCGTCGCGAGGTGCCAGAAGTTCGGGGCCAGCAGCCGCTCCCGTATGTGTCCCTCGACCTTCGCCACCTTCTCCGCCTCCGCCTTGCCACTCACGAGACCACCACTCCCCGAAGCTCAACCACCGCGCGAAATAACGCTGATGGTACGTCAGGAGCCCCGCATCGACAGGAACCTCACCATCGACAAGTCACGTCGACAGGCCACAGCGACCGCACAGTTCGCGCCGCGCCTACTCGCCAGTCACCCACCCCCGCGAGCCCCACCCGCACCGCACTCACCTTCGACACCCGCTCACAGCACCAAAGCATCAGCCACCCCAACCACCCGCACCCGAAGCACCGAACACCCGCGCATATGCCCCACCACCTTGCCGTTCGCACGATCGCACGCCCACGAACAGCCCCCGCCCGGCCATCGACCCACGACCTTCGGTCAACCCGGGATCACCCACACCCCACCCCCCGAGCCGTAGCTTCCTACGATCCGTAATTGTGGCCGAACAGACCGTAGTCACCGCCGCCCGGCACCCCTAGCTTGTGGCGCGTGCGCCGACCCCCAGTTCCACCGCCACCGCCCACGCCACCGAACCCACCCTTCGACGCCCACGCCGCCCGCAGACTCCGTCTGGCCCTCGGCATGGGCCCCGAGCACGTCGCGTACGGGATGCGGGTCTCGTACGGGCTGCCCTACATCACGCCCGACCACGTGATCGCCTGGGAACAAGGCGTCATGGCCCCCGGCGGCAACGAACTCGTCGCTCTCGCAGGCGTGTTGTGGTGCGCGCCCTGCGAACTCATCGGCCGCCCCCGCACCTTGCGCGAGCACCGTGCCGCACGCGGTCTCACCGCCGAGGACGTCGCCGGGGAGGTCGGGCTCGAACTCCTCGTCTACGTACGGATGGAGGAGAGCGGCGAGTGGCGCGGCACCGAGCGGCAGTCCGCGATCCTCGCCGAGGTGCTCGAACTCTCGCTCGCCGACTTCCTCACCCTCACCGGCCTCGACGGCAAGCTCGCCGGCCTGCTGCGCAGCGCGGTCACGACGCGCTGGCAGGCGTACGTCCGCCCCGTCAACAAGATGGTGCCGCTGAACCGGCGCTTCCTGGAGGGCGTCCTCCACGAGCTGCACCGCTACTACCAGGGGCAGATGGCCGCCACCCTGACCTGGTCGGACGGCTCAGCGGCGACCGAGGCGAGCCACGCCGGACGCGACTTCCTCGACCGGATCGTGGAGCACTTCTGGGCAAGGGTCGACACGAACACCCCCTGAACCCGAACAGGCCCAAGCCCGGAAAGGACTGGACTGGACTGGAACCGACTAGAACACCGACTCCGCCTCGTCCATCCGGTCCTTCGGGACCGTCTTCAGTTCAGTGACCGCCTCCGCCAGCGGCACCATCACCACGTCCGTCCCGCGCAGCGCCGTCATCCGCCCGAACGTGCCCTGGTGCGCGGCCTCCACCGCGTGCCAGCCGAAGCGGGTCGCGAGGACGCGGTCGTACGCGGTGGGCGTGCCGCCGCGCTGGATGTGGCCGAGGATGACCGGCTTGGCCTCCTTGCCGAGCCGTCGCTCCAACTCGTACGCGAGTGCCGTACCGATGCCCTGGAAGCGTTCGTGGCCGAACTGGTCGATCGCGCCGTGGCCGTAGTCCATGCTGCCCTCGGCGGGGTGCGCGCCCTCGGCGACGCAGATGACCGCGAACTTCTTGCCGCGCGCGAAGCGTTCCTCGACCATCTTCACCAAGTGGGCGGGGTCGAAGGGGCGTTCCGGGAGGCAGATGCCGTGGGCGCCGGCGGCCATGCCGGACTCCAGGGCGATCCAGCCCGCGTGCCGACCCATGACCTCGACGACCATCACACGCTGGTGCGACTCGGCGGTGGTCTTCAGGCGGTCCATCGCCTCCGTCGCGACACCCACCGCCGTGTCGAAGCCGAAGGTCCGGTCCGTCGATGAAATGTCGTTGTCGATCGTTTTCGGGACGCCTACCACCGGCAGACCCGCGTCGCTCAGCATCCGGGCCGCCGTGAGCGTGCCCTCGCCGCCGATCGGGATCAGCACGTCGATACCGAACTCGCGGGCCATGTCCTGCGCGTTCTCGCAGGCCTCGCGGAGCCGGTCGCGCTGGAGGCGGGAGGAGCCGAGGATCGTGCCGCCACGGGCCAGGATGCCGCTGACCGCGTCGAGGTCGAGCGTGCGGTAGCGGCCGTCGAGCAGCCCGGCGTAACCGTCCTCGAAGCCGATGACCTCGTCGTCGTACTGAGTGACCGCTCGGTGCACGACCGACCGGATCACTGCGTTCAGGCCGGGGCAGTCGCCGCCTGCGGTGAGAACTCCGATACGCATCGTGCTGTGTCTCCTGCTCGCTTTGATGCCGGTGAGCCACTCCAATTGTTTCACGCCCCGGCAGGCCCCGGTCCTGACGGGCCTACCAGACGCCCTAGCCAGCGCCGCGGGTACTGTCAAGAGGGCCACACTCACTCCAGTGGGCCATATTCGCGAGCAACGAAACGGAGAGCACGCGTGACGACCCGCAGCGTGTACGTGACCGGGATCGACCGGGGCGACGGCCGCCAGGTCGTCGAGCTGGGAGTCATGGAACTGCTGACCCGGCAGGTCGACCGGGTCGGCGTCTTCCGCCCCCTGGTCCACGACAACCCGGACCGTCTCTTCGAGCTGCTGCGCGCCCGCTACCGCCTCTCCCAGGACCCGGCGACCGTGTACGGCATGGACTACCCGGAGGCGTCCGCGCTCCAGGCCGAGCAGGGCACCGACGAACTCGTCTCCACCCTCGTCGACCGCTTTCTGCGGGTCGCCCGCGAGTACGACGTCGTCCTCGTCCTCGGCACCGACTTCGCCGACACCCAGTTCCCGGACGAGCTGGCCCTCAACGCCCGTCTCGCGAACGAGTTCGGCGCGTCCGTCGTCGCGGTCGTCGGCGGACGCGACCAGACCGCCGAGTCGGTGCTCGCCGAGACCCGTAACGCGTACCGCGCGTACGAGGCGCTGGGCTGCGACGTCCTCGCGATGGTCGCCAACCGCGTCGCCCGCGAGGACCGCGCCGGCATAGCCGAGGGCCTCGACTCCCGTCTCCCCGTGCCCTGTTACGTCCTCCCCGACGAGCCCGCCCTCTCCGCACCGACGGTCGCCCAGATCACCCACGCGCTCGGCGGCAAGGTGCTCCTCGGCGACGACTCGGGCCTCGCCCGGGACGCGCTGGGCTTCGTCTTCGGCGGCGCGATGCTGCCCAACTTCCTCACCGCGCTGACCCCGGGCTGTCTGGTCGTCACCCCTGGTGACCGCGCCGACCTGGTCGTCGGCGCCCTCGCCGCGCACAGCGCCGGTACGCCGCCCATCGCGGGCGTCCTGCTGACCCTGAACGAGCGCCCCAGCGACGAGGTCCTCACCCTGGCCGCCCGTCTCGCCCCCGGCACCCCGGTCATCTCGGTGGCCGGCACGAGCTTCCCCATCGCCGCCCAACTCTTCTCCCTGGAGGGGAAGTTGAACGCGGCCACCCCGCGCAAGGCGGAGACCGCACTCGGTCTCTTCGAGCGCCACGTGGACACGACGGAGCTGCTCAAGCGGGTCTCCGCGCCCAGCAGCGACCGTGTCACGCCGATGATGTTCGAGCACAAGCTCCTCGAACGCGCCCGCGCCGACAAGCGCCGGGTCGTCCTGCCCGAGGGCACCGAGGAACGCGTCCTGCACGCCGCCGAGGTGCTGCTGCGCCGGGGCGTGTGCGACCTGACGCTGCTCGGCCCGGTCGACGGCATCCGCAAGAAGGCCGCCGACCTGGGCATCGACCTCGGCGACTCCCAGCTGATCGACCCGCAGACCTCCGAACTCCGGGACAGGTTCGCCGAGAAGTACGCCGCCCTCCGCGCCCACCGGGGCGTCACGGTCGAGCTGGCCTACGACGTCGTCTCGGACGTCAACTACTTCGGCACCCTGATGGTCCAGGAGGGGCTGGCCGACGGCATGGTGTCGGGGTCGGTGCACTCCACGGCCGCGACGATCCGGCCCGCCTTCGAGATCATCAAGACCAAGCCGGACGCGGACATCGTCTCCTCCGTCTTCTTCATGTGCCTGGCCGACAAGGTCCTCGTCTACGGCGACTGCGCGGTCAACCCCGACCCGAACGCAGAGCAGTTGGCCGACATCGCCATCCAGTCGGCCGCCACCGCCGAGCAGTTCGGCGTCGAGCCGAGGATCGCGATGCTGTCGTACTCGACGGGTACGTCGGGTTCGGGCGCGGACGTCGACAAGGTGCGGGAAGCGACCGAGCTGGTGCGCTCGCGGCGCCCCGACCTCCGTATCGAAGGACCCATCCAGTACGACGCGGCCGTCGAGCCGACCGTGGCCGCCACGAAGCTGCCCGGCTCCGAAGTCGCGGGCCAGGCAAGCGTGTTGATCTTCCCGGACCTCAACACCGGCAACAACACCTACAAGGCCGTACAGCGTTCGGCCGGCGCCATCGCCGTCGGCCCGGTCCTCCAGGGCCTGCGCAAGCCCGTCAACGACCTGTCCCGGGGCGCCCTGGTCCCGGACATCGTCACGACGGTCGCGATCACCGCGATCCAGGCCCAGACCTCCGAGACCTCCGACTCCGTCCCCACCCCGAAGGTGCCCCACCAGTGACCGCGACCCGCGTCCTCGTCCTCAACTCCGGTTCGTCCTCGCTGAAGTACCAGCTGCTCGACATGCGCGACAGCAGCCGGCTCGCCCTGGGCCTGGTGGAACGCATCGGCGAGGAGACGTCCCGCCTGAAGCACACCCCGCTGGCGACGGGCGGGGAATCCCGTGAGCGCACGGGTCCCATCGCCGACCACGAGGCCGCTCTCCAGGCGGTGGCGGAGGAGCTGGCGAAGGACCAACTGGGCCTGGATTCCCCTCAGTTGGCGGCAATAGGACACCGCGTCGTGCACGGCGGCAAGTCCTTCACCGAGCCGACGGTCGTCGACGACACGGTGCTGGCGGAGATCGAGCGCCTGATCCCCGTAGCGCCCCTGCACAACCCGGCGAACCTCACCGGCATCCGTACCGCCCAGGCCCTGCGCCCCGACCTCCCCCAGGTCGCGGTCTTCGACACGGCCTTCCACACCACGATGCCGGAGTCGGCGGCCCGCTACGCGATCGACGTGAAGACGGCCGACGAGTACCGGATCAGGCGGTACGGGTTCCACGGCACGTCCCACGCGTACGTGTCCCGGGAGACGGCGCGGCTCCTGGGCCGGGCACCCGAGGACGTCAACGTCATCGTGCTGCACCTGGGGAACGGGGCGTCCGCGTCCGCCGTACAGGGCGGGCGGTGTGTGGACACCTCGATGGGGCTGACGCCGCTGGAGGGGCTGGTCATGGGGACCCGGTCCGGTGACCTGGATCCGGCCGTCATCTTCCATTTGGCGCGTGTTGGCGGAATGTCCACGGACGAGATCGACACTCTTCTCAACAAGAAGAGCGGCTTGACCGGCCTGTGCGGAGACAACGACATGCGGGAAATCCGCCGCCGTATCGACGAGGGCGGCGCGGACGCCCCGGCGGCCCGGCTGGCCTTCGACATCTACATCCACCGCCTGAAGAAGTACATCGGCGCCTATTACGCGGTACTCGGCCGGGTGGACGCCATCGCGTTCACGGCCGGGGTCGGCGAGAACGCGGCGCCGGTGCGCGAGGCGGCGGTGGCCGGCCTGGAGGGCCTGGGCGTGACCGTGGACGGCGCTCTGAACGCCGTACGGAGCCCCGAGGCCAGGCTGATCTCGCCGGCGGGCTCCCGAGTCGCGGTGGCGGTCGTCCCGACGGACGAGGAGCTGGAGATCGCGACACAGACGTACGCGCTGGTGAGAACGGACGGCTGACGGCAGCCGGCGACAACTGAAGGCAACTCGCGACAACTGAGCACACTTAACGGATATTGATGAGAGAGCCTCACCTGAGCGCTATCCCGCCCTTTTGTGTTCAGGCCGTGCCTTCTGCGGCCTTCTACGTCGTCCACCAGGCGGAATATTCCGAAGCGAAACAAACCGATAGGATCGCCCCATGCGCCGTTCGAAAATCGTTTGTACTCTCGGCCCCGCGGTCGACTCCCACGAAATGCTCGTGTCGCTGATCGAGGCCGGCATGAATGTGGCCCGCTTCAACTTCAGCCACGGCACGCACGCCGAGCACCAGGGCCGGTACGACCGGGTCCGGGCCGCCGCCAAGGAGACCGGCCGGGCGATCGGCGTCCTGGCCGACCTCCAGGGCCCGAAGATCCGCCTGGAGACCTTCGCGGAGGGTCCCGTGGAGCTGGTCCGGGGCGACGAGTTCGTCATCACCACCGAGGACGTCCCCGGTGACAAGACCATCTGCGGTACGACGTACAAGGGCCTGCCGGGTGACGTGTCGCGCGGCGACCAGATCCTGATCAACGACGGCAACGTCGAGCTGAAGGTCCTGGACGTCGAGGGTTCGCGGGTGAAGTCGATCGTCATCGAGGGCGGCGTCATCTCGGACCACAAGGGCATCAACCTGCCCGGCGCGGCCGTGAACGTCCCGGCCCTGTCCGAGAAGGACATCGACGACCTGCGCTTCGCCCTGCGCATGGGCTGCGACCTGGTCGCCCTGTCCTTCGTCCGTGACGCCGCCGACGTGGACGACGTCCACAAGATCATGGACGAGGAGGGCCGCCGCGTCCCGGTCATCGCCAAGGTGGAGAAGCCGCAGGCGGTCGACAACATGGAGGCCGTCGTCGCGGCCTTCGACGGGGTGATGGTGGCCCGTGGCGACCTGGCCGTCGAGTACCCCCTGGAGCGGGTCCCGATGGTGCAGAAGCGCCTCGTGGAGCTGTGCCGCCGCAACGCCAAGCCGGTGATCGTCGCGACCCAGATGATGGAGTCGATGATCACCAACTCCCGCCCGACGCGCGCCGAGGCGTCCGACGTGGCGAACGCGATCCTGGACGGCGCGGACGCGGTCATGCTGTCCGCGGAGTCGAGCGTCGGCGCCTACCCGATCGAGACGGTCAAGACGATGTCGAAGATCGTGGCGGCGGCGGAGGACGAACTCCTCTCCAAGGGCCTCCAGCCCCTGGTCCCCGGCAAGAAGCCGAAGACGCAGGGCGGTTCGGTCGCCCGCGCGGCCTGCGAGATCGCCGACTTCCTCGGCGGCACGGGCCTGGTCGCCTTCACCAAGTCCGGCGACACTGCCCGCCGCCTCTCCCGCTACCGCGCCGCCCAGCCGATCGTCGCCTTCACGACGGACGAGGGCACCCGCAACCAGCTGTCCCTGAGCTGGGGCGTCGACTCGTACGTCGTCCCGTTCGTCAACAGCACGGACGAGATGGTCTCCCTGGTCGACCAGGAGATGCTGAAGCTGAACCGCTTCAAGGTGGGCGAGGTCGTCGTCATGACGGCCGGCTCCCCGCCCGGCGTCCCGGGCACGACGAACATGGTCCGGGTGCATCACCTGGGCGAGGGCGAACACGCCTGACGCGGTGCTTGTACGGCTTTGAGGGCGCCCTCTGTGACAGGGGGCGCCCTCGTGGTCTTTCGCGACGCTTCCTGCTGAGTGCTCAGCGCTGCCGGAGGGCGTCGAGGGCAGTCTGTCTGATCCTCTTGGTCCGGCCCCTCTGCGAGACGACGCGCAGGACGTCCTCGTCGGCGATCACACGGACCGCTCTCAGCTGAAGCCAGTCGGACCAGCCGTCGATGAGATCGTCGACGGCCGCTGCCGACATCGAGCCCTCCTCGATCGACTCCAGGACCCCGAGTTCCCGCGCCCGGCGCGCGGAGAAGTCCCGCACGGCCGGCGGGAGGACCCGCACCCACCGCTCGCGCTCGTCCCCCGCAACGCGTTCCAGTACGTCACCGACGACTCCCGATGCCAGCGGACCGTCCTGCTCCAGGGACACCGCCTCGAACAGCAGCGGCAGTGCGGCGGGGGCGTCCATCGCCACCCGGTAGAGGGACCAGCGGTCGTGACCGTCGGCGAACGAGGCATCGTCCTCGTACCGGCCGACGGCCCGGGCGAGCTGCCGCAGCACCTCGCCCAGGGCCGGGGAGGGATCAGCAGCCACGTGCTTTGTGCCTTTCCATGGCGACCCGGATGTTCTCCCTATGCGGGACGTAACGGAGCTTGGAGGCATGGTCAGAGGAGGTGGTCTGCTTTGCCGGCCTTGATGTCCTGGATGAGGGTGCGGAGGGCGTCTCGGGTGTCGGTGAGGTAGGTGTCTTCTTGGCCTGCGACGGCTATTCATGTGCCAGGCTCTTCGAGACGTCCACGGTGTGTCACACCTTGGTGGCAGCCTCGACGATGCCACGTGCCAAAGCATCGAAGTTCTCCTGATAGTGGGGTCGTCCGCCGGTAGAACTCCTCCTGCGGGAACACTCCGCGTTCCAGGAACATGACCGCGGTGGCGGTCAGGGCGCTGTGCAGGATATGCAACTCGTCGAGGGAAGGACAGCGCCCGGTGGCATGCCGGGCGAGGAAGGCCTCAACGTCGCGGGTGCGTCCGATGCGGGTTCTCATGAGGTGATCTCGTAGAGCTGATGGAGGGCGTTGTTGATGGCGAGTGCCAGGGCGTCGAACGATGCCGTGGTCGCGAGGGCGAGCCAGGAGGCCGTCGACGACGTCCCGGCCAGCGCCCGGCAACACGGTCAGATACGCATCCGTGGATTTCTCGCGGCGTGCGTAACTGAGCCCATCGCGCAGGGCACTTGGCTCGGACGAGCTGAGCCGTGCGACGAACTCGTCGCTGTCCCGCGTCAGTTGGAGGTCCGTGTCCATATCGTGCGTCGCCCTCCACCCTCGCTACTTGGGTGAGGGCGAGCACGCCTGCCCCACGGTTGCGTTCGTACGACTGCGAGGTCGTCCCCTGTTAACAGAGGACGACCTCGTCCCTTGGCGCAATCAGTGGCTGTCGCCGGATGTCACGCCTCGGCCGCCGCGCGGACGACGGCATACGCCAGGGCGTTGAAGTTCTCCCGGTAGAAGCCCAACCTGATGTTGAACGGCTCCTCCAAGAAAGCGCCTTCGCGCCCAGTGAATCCGAGGGGCACGGCGGTCAGCGCGCTGTGCACCATGTGGAGTTCCTCCATGGTGAACCGGAAGTCGCGTGACTCCTCATGCCGTGCGGCCAGGCGTTCCACGAGTGCATCCACCGTCTCCCGGCCGGCCCCGACCAACAGGATCAGCTCCGTGTCACCGTAGTCCTGCTCGCTCAGATAGCTCAGCGCCTCGTACATCGCCGACACCTGACGGGGCGTGAGCCGGGCGATGAACGCGTCGCCGTCGCGGCTCATCTTCATCTGGGTTCTCAATTGTCTCTCCCTCCCGCGTCAGCTCTTCTTAATGGCTTCGTAGCGTGTGCCGTTGGCGAACTTCCCATACGGCAACTTGTAGGCGTGGATGCGGTAGCCCTGAATGATGACAATCAAGCCCTTGTCCTCATCGTAGGCGACGGGGTTCTTCTTCTGCGTGTCCATGTGGGTCGCCTTGCCCTGCCACTTCTTGAAGTAGTCGGCCATGTCCTGCAGGTTGCGGCCAACGCCCGGAAGATCGTGGGCCGCCGCCTCCTCGGGCTTGTTGCTGCGCATCCGCCCCCACTGGTACTCGACACCTTCCGACACGTCGGTGCCGTACCTCTTCTCGATGTCCGCCAGCACCTCGAAGGGCAGATCCTCTGCCAGGTCGAAGTCACAGACGTTCAGGTCGATGGGCTCGTCGTCGTCTGACGCCGTGGCTGCCGACGGCGCCGTCACGAACGCGGCCGTCCGCACGGTCCCGGTGTTCTTGACAGACGCGGCGCTCTTCACGGACTTCTTCTTGCAAGCCGGGAGGTCCGGTTCCTTCTTCGCCTTCTCGGCCAGCTTGCGGAGCTTGTCGAGGGTCTTCTTCGCCCTCGCGGACTTCTCGAAGAACCCGATGACACCCGAGGCGATTCGGACGATCGCCTTGCCCACCCCGAGGATCTTGTTGGCCGGGACGGCCTTTGCCAGCGTCCACAGGCAGGCCTCGACATCGCCCTTGGTCAGGCAGTTCTTGAGGTCGGTCCAGCCGATCTCGTCGAGGAGGATCTGCCCACCGTTCTGCTTGACCCAGTCCAGCAGGTTCAGGGATGCCAGGGCGAGCGCGGACCTGTACTGGTCCACGCACTCCTGCCCGCACATGCGCAGCAGCGCTGCCTCTTCTTCGGAGGACAGGGCCGGACCCGGGTTCGCGGCCTGCTCGGCCTGCTCCTTGCGGAGCTCCTCCAGCCGCTTACGCTCCGCTTCCTCAGCGCGGGTGGCGGAGGCATCTGCTTCCTTCGCCGAATTCTCCGCATTCGCCGCCGCCTTCTCGGCCTTGACCGCGTCCGACTCGGCGTATGTGGCAACCTGATCCGCCACATTGGCGTCGGACTCGGCCGAGGAAGCCGCCGAGCGGGCGCTCGACGCGTCCTTCTCCGCCTCCGTGGCGTCCCGGTCGGCCTGGGCTGCCGCCGATTCGGCCTCGCCCGCGGCGAAGTTGGCATAGAAGGCGTCCGTGCCCGCCTGTGCGTCGTACCTCTGGGCGTTCGCGTCGGCCTTCTTCGCGGCTGCCGCGTCGGTCGCCGCCGCGGCGGCGGAAACGTTGGCCGCCGCCGCGGAGTTGACCGCCTGTACGGCGTAGTCCGCGGCGTCGGCCGCCGCCTGGAGGGCGATCTTCGCGTCGCCGGCGGCCTTGTCGGCGAGTGCCTTGGCCTGGGCCGCCGCCTTCTTCGCTTCGTCCGACTTCGCCTTGGCCGCGGATGCCTGCTGCTCGGCGAGGGTCTTGGAGGTCTGCCCGATCAGCACCGCGTACGCCGCCGAGGCGTCCGTCTCGCGGTACGGGGAGCCGACACTGATCGCCTCGTCGGCCGCCTTGGTCGTCGCGGTCGCGGCGTCCCGGGCGCCCTGCGCGTACTGGGCCGTGGCGAGGGCGTATCCGGCGGTCTTCGCCGACCACGCGGCCGTCTTGGCGGCCTCGGCCACCGCAGCGGTGGCCTCCTTGCGCGCGGTGATCGCCGCGGCCTGGGCCTTCTTCGCCTCGGCGTCCGCCAGCCTGGCCTTCTCCTTCGCGGACGCCGCCGCGTCGATCGCCTCGGCGGCGGCGGCGTGCGCGGTCGCGGCAGCCGCGTGCGTCTTGGCGTACGCCGACTGGGCCGCGTCTGCGGCGGAGCGGGAGCGATTCGCCGCGCCGTCCGCGCGGGTGGCCGCCGCTCGGGCGTTCACCGCCGCCGTGGTCGCCTCGTTCGCCGCAGTGCGGGCACGGGTCGCTGCACCCGCCGCGTCAGTGGCCGCGGAGCGTGCCTCGGTGGCCGCCTGGCGGGTCTCCGCCGCCGCACTGGTGCCCTCGGCCGCGGCGGCGGCCGACTCCAGGGCCGCGGCTCGGGACGCAGTGGCGTTCTTGTCACGCTCGGCCTTGACCGCCTGATCGCGGGCCAGGCGCGCGCGCAGTTCGGCGTCCATCGCCGCTGCCAGCTTCTCCGTCGCCGTCGCACCGGCCGTCTCCGCAGCCGTACGGGCCTGCTCTGCCCTGGTCTGCTCGCTCCGCGCCCGCTCCTCGGCCGCGCCTGCCTTCGCCCGCTCGCTCGCCGCGAGGTCGCGCTCCCGCTCCGCGGTGGCCTTCTCGGCCTCCGCGATCCCGCGCTGGCGCTTCGCCTCGGCCGCCTGGGTCATGGCGGTCTGCTCAGCCTTCTCGGCGGTCGCACGAGCGGTCTTCGCGGTCGCGGCGTTGGCCGCGGCCTCCGTGGCCAGCTTGGCGGCGGACTCGGCCGCGGCCTTGGCCTGGGCCTTCGCCTCCAGCGCCGCCGTCTTGCGGAACTCGGTGTTCAGCGCGTGCGTCTGGGTCTTCGCCAGCGCAAGCAACGTCTGGGAGTCCGCCACCGTGGCCTTCGCCGCGTTCGACGCCGTCAGGGTGGCCTTCGCCGCCGCCAGAGTGGCCGCGGCCGATGCCTTGGCGACCTGCACTGACTGCTGCGCGTAGAAGAGACCCCGGCCGCGCGGCAGCTTCGCGGTGTCCGCGATCGTCCACGCCTTGGTCTGCTGGGCGCCCGCGGCGTCCGCGGCCGTCTTGGCCCGGGTTGCTGCCGCGTCCGCCAGGGCGACCTGCGCGGCGGCCATGGTCTTCGCCGCGTTCAGGTCCGCCGTGGCCTTGGTGAACACGGCCTTCGCCGGGTAGTTGATGGAATCCTTGTGCGCGGCCCAGTACTTCTGCCAGTACAGGATCTGGTCCGCCTGCCAGGCCTGCCGTACCGCCTCGATCATCGCGTCCGTGGCGACCCGGACCTCCTTCGCCGCGGTGGCCTTGGCGGTGACGATCGCCTTCCGCTGCTCGACCTGGCCGGAGTACTCCGCCTCCCACTCCGAGTAGGCCACCAGTACCGGTCCGGTCAGCACCCGGTAGTGGTCGATCGGGTTGGCGCTGTCACAGGCCGCCCAGGCCGTCTTCAGCGCCTCGACCTCGTTGCGGAACTCCAGCGAGTCCGGCTCCGCGGCCTTGGTCGCGAAACCGCCGAAGCGCAGGAAGGTCGCGACGTCGTTGGCCGAGGAGTAGCCCAGGTTGCTCGTGTCGAGCAGTTCCCTTCCGGCGACGTCCTTGTACGTGGCCGCCCAGGCGTCGTCGCCGGTGCCGAACGCGTCGAGCACCTTCTTGGCCTGGTCCAGCGCGGCCTGGCCGGGCCTCGGAGTCGGGTTCTCCGAAGCCTTGTTGTACAGGTCTTGCTGAGTGCCGAGGGTGAAGGCGACGATGTCATTGCCGAACTCCGGCGCCCAGTAGTCCCGGCCGCCGGACGAGTTCACGGAGGCGTAGGGCTTGTTGGCGGTGTTCAGCTTGTCCTGGCGGTCCCGGAAGGTGTTCAGGGCCGCGATGCCAGCGTCCCTGTCCCGGATGCTGGCCTGGCCCCACTCGCCCAGGATCGCGTCCGGGGTCACGAACGCGCGCAGCGCGGCGTCCGTGCCGGTGAGCTTCGCCGCCGCGACCGAATTCAGCTCGGGCCCGGCGAACTGCACGGCCCGGCCCGCCTGGCAGCGGTCCTTGCGGGCCTGCTCACCGAGGCTGATACGGAGGGTTCGCTCGTACGGGTTGGTGGGGTTGTCCCCCGGCTCGTCGGAGGCCGCCGGGGCGGCGGACACCAGTCCGCCGAGCACGGCGACGGCAGTCGCGAACGCAACTGCCGCGAACCTTCTTTGTACTCGGCCTCGTTGAGGTCTTCTTCGGGTTGTTCGCACGTCGATGCCTGCCTGGATGGTCGGTCCGGATGATCGGTCGCGTCCGGCAGGAAGAAAGCACGACAAACACTCGGCCACGGCCGACGGGTGGCGTCACCGGCGGCCTGCCGTGAAGGAAAGTCAGGAAGTTCTGAGACCCCCGTCTCTGTTGCGCGTGCGGTCAACTCGCGCCCCCCGTGCCCCTCTTCCCACAGGGACCGGACCATCATGACATTGGGAAAGCCTTTGCGGAATCTTTTATTAGGCATTCCGTTCGACCGCTACTCCCGCTTCCCGCACCGAGGACTGTGGCCCGGCCCCGCCAACAGCGGCAGGCCGGGC
>NZ_JBSFMT010000095.1:0-32984 GCF_053599695.1 Streptomyces sp. NPDC000878
CCTCGTCCTCAAACGCCGGACGGGCTGGAATGCGCCGGCCGGTGCTGAAGAGGTACCGCCTGTGCTTCGGAAGTGGTGGGGGCGGGTGGGCGGGGAAAAAGGTGGGCGAGGCAAGGGTGGGCGGGGAAGAGGGTGGGCCGAGTGCGGTTGTCCTTGAACGCCGGCCCGTACCCCCACTCAGCCCGTCCGGCGTTTGAGGACAAGGCCCGTTCAGGGCCGTAGCGGGGGTCTGGGGGCGCAGCCCCCAGAAGGATGGGACGGGTAGGGGCGGCGGGGGCGAGAAAAAGCGGTTCGGCTGTGGGGAACGTCGCCCCCGGGGCAACAGGCGGCCGGGAAAGTCTGTCGCTCGGCGGAGCCGTTACGCTGGTGTCGTGGCAGTCGTCGATGTATCCGAAGAGCTCAAGTCCCTCTCCTCGACCATGGAGTCGATCGAGGCCGTCCTGGACCTCGACAAGCTGAGGGCAGATGTCGCCGTGCTCGAGGAGCAGGCGGCAGCGCCGTCCCTGTGGGACGACCCGGAGGAAGCGCAGAAGATCACCAGCAAGCTCTCCCACCTCCAGGCGGAGGTGAGGAAGGCCGAGGCGCTGCGCGGGCGGATCGACGATCTGAGCGTGCTCTTCGAGATGGCCGAGGAGGAGGACGACCCGGACACCCGCGCCGAGGCCGAGACCGAGATGGCCTCCGTCAAGAAGGCGCTGGACGAGATGGAGGTCCGTACCCTCCTCTCCGGCGAGTACGACGCCCGTGAGGCCCTCGTCAACATCCGCGCGGAGGCCGGTGGCGTGGACGCCGCCGACTTCGCCGAGAAGCTTCAGCGGATGTACCTGCGGTGGGCCGAGCAGAAGGGCTACAAGACCGAGGTCTACGAGACCTCGTACGCGGAGGAGGCGGGTATTAAATCCACCACCTTCGCTGTCCAGGTGCCGTATGCCTACGGGACGTTGTCCGTCGAGCAGGGCACTCATCGCCTCGTGCGCATCTCGCCCTTCGACAACCAGGGGCGTCGCCAGACCTCCTTCGCCGGCGTCGAGATCCTGCCCGTTGTCGAGACGACCGATCACATCGAGATCGACGAGTCCGAGTTGCGAGTCGATGTCTACCGGTCCTCCGGGCCTGGCGGGCAGGGCGTCAACACCACCGACTCCGCGGTGCGGTTGACCCACCTCCCCACCGGCATCGTGGTCTCCTGCCAGAACGAGCGGTCGCAGATCCAGAACAAGGCGTCCGCGATGAACGTGCTCCAGGCCAAGCTCCTCGACCGGCGCCGCCAGGAGGAGCAGGCCAAGATGAACGCCCTCAAGGGCGACGGCGGCAACTCCTGGGGCAACCAGATGCGTTCGTACGTCCTGCACCCGTACCAGATGGTCAAGGACCTGCGGACGGAGTTCGAAGTCGGCAACCCCGAGGCCGTGTTCAACGGCGAGATCGACGGCTTCCTCGAAGCCGGGATTCGCTGGCGCAAGCAGCAGGAGAAGTAGGGTCTACGCAGGGCGCCTTGTCGACATAGCAACCGCCGTCCATCCGACGGCGGTTGCTTTGTGTCTTGGGATGTCTGGGTTTTACATCACACTCACAGGGTCTGATGTGTGCCACCGGAGGAACAAGCGGACATTGCGTACGCAACGACCTTGACGTTCCCTTGGAAAATCGGAAGGGTAACGCGCGGCATGCGTATCTCTGGGGCGCATGTGAACCGGGGGGTGCCTACCGCGCCCCCTGTCGATCACCGCCCCGAGCGCGGCTCCACTGATGAATTCAGCTACTGGGGGTAGCAGCCATATGACGAATAAGACGCGGATCCGGGTCGCGCGGATCGCGGCCGGAGCGGTGATCGCCGCTGGTGCGTCCTTCACCGCCGCGGGCATCGCCTCCGCCGACGAGTGCGACCTGGTCGTGGTCTGTGCCGGTACGCCGAGCCCGGAACCGACCGAGACCGTGACCGAGATCCCGAGCGAGCCGGCGCCGGACCCGACCGAGCCCACGCCCACCGTGCCCGAGGACCCGGACCCGACCGCGACCGACCCGGAGCCCACGGAGCCGGAGGAGCCCTCCACCGAGCCGAGCGAGCCCACTGAGGAGGAGCCGACCGCCACGCCCACGGGCGACGACGGCAGCGGCACGGGCACCGGCGGCGACGACACCGACGGCGGCGGCAACAACGCCGACCCCGACGGTGGCTCCAACACCTCCACCCAGGAGGAGGGCTCCTCGTCCCTCACCGACACGGGCTCGGAGACCGCGGCCCAGGGTTCGGGCGACGAGCTCGCCGAGACCGGTGCCGCCGAGACGACCTTCCTGATCATCGGTGCGGCCACGATGATCGCCGGCGGTATCGCCTTCCGCATCCTCCCGCGCCTCGTGGGCGGCCGTGGCGGCGCAGCGGCCTAGTAGCCCAGCCCCTGGTAGCTGTAGCCAGTAGGCAGTAGCCAGTCGTACGTACGCGCAAGGGCCCGGAGCATCGTCGCTCCGGGCCCTTCGTGTGTCTCTGGGGCTGTGACCGCGCTCGGGCTATGCCGTCTGGTGCGCCACCAGTGCCAGTGCCGCGATCAGTATCGCCAGCAGCGCGATCAGCGCCATCGGGTTGAGTCCGGCGAACGGATTCTCCTGCTGGAGCCGCTCGCGGTTCGCCCGGCAGACGGGACAGCGTCCCTCGCTCACGGGCGACGCGCAGTTCGCGCACACCAATCGGTCGTACGTCATGCGCCTTGCCCTCCTTGCGCCGCTTTCACCTACACAACGCTTCCGGAAACGCAACCGTTCCCCACTCCACTGTGCCAGGTTCCTCCGGAGGGTGCGCGGTTCGCTTCCTTGGTGGGGGCTTCCATTGTCTCGCGGCTGCGGGCTGTGTGTGGCTGGTCGCGCAGTTCCCCGCGCCCCTTTGTCGGGGCTGCGCCCCGTACAAAAGGGCACAAGCCTTGTCCAAGCGGTAGCGGAGCCTGCGCCGGGACACCCGGGTCGCGTATGGTCACGGTCGTCTGCCCCCGATGTCTCCGACGGCCTGTGGTGTTTCCGTGATCCGATTCGACAGCGTCTCCAAGCTCTACCCCAAGCAGAACCACCCCGCCCTCAGGGATGTCACCCTGGAGGTCGAGAAGGGGGAGTTCGTCTTCCTCGTCGGGTCCTCCGGCTCCGGAAAGTCCACCTTCCTGCGGCTGATCCTCCGCGAGGAGCGTGCCAGCCACGGTCAGGTGCACGTCCTGGGCAAGGACCTCGCGCGCCTCTCCAACTGGAAGGTGCCGCAGATGCGGCGCCAGCTGGGGACGGTGTTCCAGGACTTCCGGCTGCTGCCGAACAAGACGGTCGCCGAGAACGTCGCCTTCGCGCAGGAGGTCATCGGCAAGTCCAAGGGTGAGATCCGTAAGTCCGTGCCCCAGGTGCTCGACCTTGTCGGGCTGGGCGGCAAGGAAGAGCGGATGCCCGGGGAGCTGTCCGGTGGTGAGCAGCAGCGTGTCGCCATCGCGCGGGCCTTCGTGAACCGGCCCAAGCTGCTGATCGCCGACGAGCCGACCGGCAACCTCGACCCGCAGACCTCCGTCGGCATCATGAAGCTGCTCGACCGGATCAACCGGACGGGCACGACCGTGGTGATGGCGACGCACGACCAGAACATCGTGGACCAGATGCGCAAGCGCGTCATCGAGCTGGAGAAGGGCCGCCTCGTCCGTGACCAGGCGCGCGGCGTCTACGGCTACCAGCACTGACAGTCCCCCGAAAGGCTTGAGCACGCCATGCGCGCCCAGTTCGTACTGTCGGAGATCGGTGTGGGTCTCCGTCGCAATCTGACGATGACCTTCGCCGTCGTCGTCTCCGTCGCCCTGTCGCTCGCCCTGTTCGGCGGGTCGCTCCTGATGAGCGACCAGGTCAGCACGATGAAGGGCTACTGGTACGACAAGGTCAACGTCTCGGTGTTCCTCTGCAACAAGAGCGACGCCGAGTCCGACCCGAACTGTGCCAAGGGCGCGGTGACCAGCGACCAGAAGAAGCAGATCCTCGCCGATCTGCAGAAGATGAACTCGGTCGTGCAGAACGTCACGTACGAGTCCGCGGACGAGGCCTACAAGCACTACAAGGAGCAGTTCGGCGACTCCCCGCTGGCCAGTTCGCTCACCCCGGACCAGATGCAGGAGTCGTACCGGATCAAGCTCAAGGACCCGGAGAAGTACCAGGTCATCGCGACCGCCTTCGACGGGCGCGACGGTGTGCAGTCCGTGCAGGACCAGAAAGGCATCCTTGACAACCTCTTCGAGCTGCTGAACGGCATGAACTGGGCGGCCCGGGCGGTGATGGCGCTGATGCTCGTCGTCGCGCTGATGCTGATCGTCAACACCGTGCGTGTGTCCGCGTTCAGCCGTCGGCGTGAGACCGGGATCATGCGGCTCGTCGGCGCCTCCGGGTTCTACATCCAGGCGCCGTTCATCATGGAGGCGGCCGTCGCCGGGCTGATCGGCGGGGGTGTGGCCTGTGCCTTCCTGCTGGTCGGGCGGTACTTCATCATCGATCACGGGCTGGCGCTGTCCGAGAAGCTGAACCTGATCACCTTCATCGGCTGGGACGCCGTGCTCACCAAGCTTCCGCTGATCCTCGCGACGAGTCTGCTGATGCCCGCGCTGGCCGCTTTCTTCGCGTTGCGCAAGTACCTGAAGGTGTGACGCATGACAAGAGGGCCGTTCGGTCAACCGACCGTACGGCCCTTCGCGTTGTCCTAGACTCACCGGCATGTCAGGCCGTGACCTGTTCGCACAGCCCCGCCGCGCAGGCCGCGGGGCGGCTCTGACGTTGCTCTTCGCGAGCGTTCTGGTCGCCGGCGCGGCCACCGGCTCGTTCCCCGAGCCCGTCGAGCGGAGGTCCGCCCTCCCGGACACGGCCCGCGCCGCCGCCCCCGCCGGCCATCACGAGGACGTCGCCGCTGCTGCCGCCGAGGCCATGGCCGCAGGCAAGTCCCCCGTGGAGGCCGCCGAGCGCGCCGTCAGCCGCAGCGGGGACCGCTGGGGGGCGGTGTACTCCCCGGGGGAGTACGAGGAGTTGGAGGAGGCCCTCGACGGCCAGTACACGGGCGTCGGGCTGTGGGCGCGGCGCGAGCGGGACGGCCGTATCGAGGTCACCAAGGTGCGGTCCGGGTCGCCCGCGGCCGTCGCCGGGATCCGCAGCGGAGACCGGCTGCGGAGCGTGGACGGCCGGGCGGTCGACGGGCGGCCGGTCACCGAGGTCGTCTCCTTACTGCGCGGTGACGCACAGGACGCCGCCGCCGGTACGACCGTCCGCCTCGGGCTGGAACGCGGCACGCGCGCGTGGAGCGAGACCCTGCGCCGGGCTCAGCTGTCCACGGACTCCGCGACCGTTCGGAAGGTCGCCGACAACAACGTCACCGTCATCAGGGTCGCCGCCTTCACCAAGGGCGTGGGCGACGTGGTCCGCACCGCCGTACGGCAGGCGCCCAGCGGCGCCGGGATCATCCTCGACCTGCGCGGCAACTCCGGCGGACTGGTCGACGAGGCCGTCACCGCCGCCTCCGCCTTTCTCGACGGTGGCCTGGTCGCCACGTACGACGTCAACGGCGAGCAGCGCGCCCTGCACGCCGATCCGGGCGGCGACACCACCAGACCCCTGGTCGCGCTCGTCGACGGCGGCACGATGAGCGCGGCCGAACTGCTCACGGGAGCCCTCCAGGACCGTGGCCGGGCGGTCGTCGTGGGCTCCAGGACCTTCGGCAAGGGCTCGGTGCAGATGCCGAGCCGGCTGCCCGACGGCTCCGTCGCCGAACTGACCGTCGGCCACTACCGCACCCCGTCGGGGCGTGGCGTCGACGGCGTGGGCCTCACGCCCGACCTCGACGCCGACCAGGGAGCGCTGGAGCAGGCGGAGACCGTGCTCAGCGGGCTGGGCGACCCGTCGTCGGACCCCTCGTAGGGACTCTCGTCGGACCTCTCGTAAACGACTTTCCTGCGCACGCCCTCGTAGTGCGAAAATGGTCGGACTATGGCTAAGGAAAAAGGGCGGAAGCTGATCGCCCAGAACAAGAAGGCGCGGCACGACTACGCCATCATCGACACCTACGAGGCCGGTCTGGTCCTCACCGGTACCGAGGTGAAGTCGCTGCGTCAGGGGCGGGCCTCGCTCGTCGACGGCTTCGTGCAGCTCGACGGGCACGAGGCGTGGCTGCACAACGTGCATGTACCGGAGTACAGCCAGGGCACCTGGACCAACCACAGCGCCCGGCGCAAGCGGAAGCTGCTGCTGCACCGCGCGGAGATCGAGAAGCTGGAGTCCAAGTCGCAGGAGTCGGGTCACGCGATCGTGCCCCTCGCCCTGTACTTCAAGGACGGCCGGGCGAAGATCGAGATCGCGCTGGCGCGAGGCAAGAAGGAGTACGACAAGCGGCAGACGCTGCGGGAGAAGCAGGACCGGCGCGAGACGGACCGGGCGGTCTCGGCGGTGCGGCGCAAGCAGCAGCACGCGTAGCGCCGGTGGCGCCGGGAATTAGGTGGCATCGGCGCGCGTTGGTCACGTACGATGGCAACTGCACCTCACCGAGGGTGCGCTGTTCCTCCCCGGAGGGACTCCTCTTCGGAGGGATTGAAAAAACAACATGGGGATGATCGGTTTCGACAGCGGCTGTCGAAGCAGGTGAAGCGTGTCGAGGAAGCGGCCATGATCTCGTAAACCACAGGCCGAAAAAAATAATCGCCAATTCCAACAGCGATTCTCCCGCGCAGCAGTTCTCTCTCGCCGCCTGATTTCAGGTAGCGACGAGCCTGCTCCGCACTAATGGGAGTGTCAGCCCGGGAGTGTTCCCGACCCGGATCCTGGCATCAGCTAGGGGACTAAACCTTGATCCCGGTCACGGGGTGAAGAGGGAAATCTAACAGTGACTGGGCCCGTCGGCGACTTGTTCGCGTGATTGCCGGGGCCGAGAAAAGCACAGCGAACTGCACACGGAGAAGCCCTGATTCCGCACCGTTGGACGCGGGTTCGATTCCCGCCATCTCCACAATTCCCATGTTATGCAGTGCCAAAGGCCCCGTCGCTTTCGAGCGGCGGGGCCTTTGTCGTGCGTGCCGGCTCGGGGCGGCGGTTCGGGCAGGGGACGCGGAAGCCGTGCGGACCCTGTTGGAGAAGGGCGCCGATCCCGACACGGCGGACGCGGACGCGCTGCCGGTGCTGTGCGTGGCTGTCGCGGCGTACGACGAAGCGGTCGCCGAGGCGCTGGTGGAGGGCGGGGCGGACCCCGACCGGGTGCTGCCGGACGGGACCACACCTCTGTGGCGTGCCGTGGACGGGCCTTCCGCATCCTCACCCCGGTCGACGAACTGTTCGCGCGCGCCGTCGACCCGCCCGACGAGGACCATGACGGTCTGCTGGACCCTCACCCGGCGGCGCAGTTTCGAGACCTGGTCGGCCGTGGTGGCCCATCGCCACGACGCCGCCCCGGCACACCGCCGGTTCGTGCTCGACTATGTGCGGAGGTGGGCGCTCGTTCATTCCGGCGACTCCTCCTACGAGAAGCAGGAGCGCGAGTTCCTGGCTGCCTGGGCGGCGGAGGAGACGGACAGCCGGATGCTCGCGAAGGTGCTGGACGTCTACACCGAGTACCGGCACCAGGGCCAGGAGGCCATCGGGCTCCGGTACGCCGGCCATCCCGACCCCCGTGTACGCCGTGAGGTGCCCTACGCCCTTTCGACGTACGGGTCGCGGCGTGCGGCGCGGGGATGAGCGACGACGATCTCCTTCCGGAGATCACCCGGGCACTGCTGCTCCTGGCCGAGGACCCGGACCCGGACGCGCGGGGTGCGGCGGCGGAGAAGCTCGCGAACTCTCGAATCCGTACGCCCGCGGTCGCCGACGCCCTGGTGACGCTGCTCGGCCACGACAACCAGCTCGTGCGCCTGGAAGCCGCCTACGGTCTCGCCCTGCGCGACCATCCGCGCACCGAGGAGGCGATCGAGCGGGTGGGGCCTCTCGGCCCGGGCTTCGAGGACGACCACCGGGCCAGTGAGTTCTGGCGGTGGCGGTGGCGGAAGAAGAACCCGACCGACACGTGAGCGGGGTGCGGAGTCACGAGGATCAGGGTGCCGCCCGCGCCACCGTGCTCGCCCGTTCCGTCAGGCGGGGCGGCAGCAGGGTCGCCTCCGGGATGTGGCCCGTGCCGTTCAGCTTCTTCATCAGCAGGTCCACCGCCCGGGCTCCCACCTCCGCCGAGGGTATGGCGACCGAGGTGACCGGGACGGGCAGGTTCTCGGCCAGGTCGTCCGGGCAGATCGCGGTGACGGAGAGGTCGCCGGGGACGCGTAGGCCGAGTTGTTCGAAGGCGTCCATCAGGGGTTCCAGGATCGCCTCGTTGTGGACGACGACCCCCGTCAACGCCGGGTACTCGCGCAGGAGTTGTTCCGCGACCACCCTCGCCGCGGCCGGCGACGCCTCGCAGGGGTGCACCGAGGACGACAGCCCGCCCCGGTCGGCGGCAGCCGTGAACCCCTGGACCACGCGCTGGGCGAACGCGGTCCGGCGTACGTACACGGCGGGTGGTGAGCCGATCAGGGCGATCACCCGGTGTCCCAGGGCCGCCAGACGCTCCACGCACAGCTCGCCCGCCGCCTTGAAGTCCAGGTCGATACAGGTCAGGCCGGCCGCGTCGGAGGGGACGCCGATCAGGACCGACGGCAGGTCCAGTGCGCGCAGCAACGGCAGCCGGGGATCGTCGAGTTGGACGTCCATCACGATCAGCGCGTCGACCAGTGCCGTGTCCGCGACCCGGAGCAGGCCGGCCTCGCCCTCCTCCTGGGTGAGGAGCAGGACGTCGTGGTCGTGGCGGCGCGCGGCCGTCACCACCGACACCGCGAACTGCATGACCACCGGGACGTGGATGCCCGCCCGTAACGGCACGACCAGCGCCAGTACGTTGGATCTGCTGCTGGCCAGGGCTCGGGCGCCCGCGTGGGGGTGGTAGCCGAGTTCCTTGATGGAGCGGTTGACGCGCTGCCGGGTCTCCTCGGAGATCGGGCGCTTGCCGCTGAGGGCGTACGAGACCGTGCTCGGGGAGACCCCGGCGTGCCGTGCCACATCGGTGATCTTCACCATCACTCGCCTCCCGATTCGACCGACGACCCCTGCGCACCTGGTCCCAGCTCCACCGTCAGGAACCCGGTGCCCGCCCTCGCCCGCACCTCGCGTCCGCCCGCCGCCAGTCCCCAGGGCGCCGACGGATCGCTGCACGACGCCCGCAGCGTGTTGCTCTCGCGGACCACTGTGAACGTCAAGTCCCCTACCGGCACCGTCACTTGGGCGCCGCGCGCCAGGCCGTACGCGTGCAGCGTGACCCCGTCGGCGTACGCGTAGTCGGGGCGGTCGTCCACCGCGCCCACCGGGATCACCGACCCGGGGCGTACGAGCAGCGGCACGCTGTCGAAGCCGTGGCGCTCCTTCACCCAGCGGGGGCCGGTGACCGTCCGGCCGGTCAGGAAGTGGGTCCACTCGCCCTCGGGGACGTAGTACGAGACGTCTCCCTCGTCGCTGAAGACCGGCGCGACCAGCAGGTCCGGGCCGAGCATGAACTGCCGTTCCAGGTAGGCGCATCCGGGGTCGTCCGGGAACTCCAGGACCATCGCGCGCATCATCGGGACGCCCTCCGCGCTTGCGGTGCGGGCGGCCTCGTACAGATACGGCATGAGGCGGAGCTTCAGCCGGGTGAACAGGCGCAGTACGTCCACGGCCTCCTCGTCGAACAGCCACGGCACCCGGTAGGAGGAGCTTCCGTGCAGGCGGCTGTGGGAGGAGAGGAGGCCGAAGGCCACCCAGCGTTTGAAGAGCGCGGGACTCGGGGTGCCCTCGAAGCCGCCGATGTCATGGCTCCAGTAGCCGAACCCGGAGAGCCCGAGGGACAGTCCGCCTCTCAGCGACTCCGCCATCGACTCGTACGTCGCCTCGCAGTCGCCGCCCCAGTGGACCGGGAACTGCTGGCTGCCGGCCGTCGCCGAACGCGCGAACACGACCGCCTCCCCTTCGCCGCGGTGCTTGCGCAGCACGTCGAAGACCGTCCTGTTGTAGAGGTACGTGTAGTAGTTGTGCATCCGCTCCGGGTCCGAGCCGTCGGCGAACTCCACGTCCAGCGGCACCCGTTCACCGAAGTCGGTCTTGAAGCAGTCGACGCCCTGCGCGAGCACGGCCTCCAGTTTCGAGGCGTACCAGTCGCGGGCCGCCGGACTGGTGAAGTCGACCAGTGCCATGCCCGGTTGCCACAGGTCCCACTGCCACACGCTGCCGTCCGGTCTGCGGAGCAGATGGCCAAGTGCCTTGCCCTCGGCGAAGAGTGGGGAGCGCTGGGCGATGTACGGGTTGATCCAGACGCTGATGTGCAGGCCCTTCGACTTCAGCCGCTGGAGCATGCCCTCGGGGTCGGGGAACACCCGCGGGTCCCACTGGAAGTCGCACCAGTTGAACTCGCGCATCCAGAAACAGTCGAAGTGGAAGACGGAGAGCGGGAGTTCACGCTCGCGCATGCCCTCGATGAACGACGTCACCGTCTCCTCGTCGTAGGAGGTGGTGAAGGAGGTGGACAGCCACAGGCCGAACGACCACGGGGGCGGCAGCGCCGGGCGGCCGGTCAGGGCCGTGTACTTGCGGAGGATGTCCTTGGGGGTCGGGCCGTGGATGACGTAGTACGTCAACTGCTGTGTCTCGGCACTGAATTGCACCCGGGACACCGCCTCCGAGCCGACCTCGAAGGACACCCGGCCGGGGTGGTCGACGAAGACTCCGTAGCCCGCGTCCGTGAGGTAGAACGGCACGTTCTTGTAGGCCTGTTCGGTCGCCGTGCCGCCGTCGGCGTTCCACATGTCGACGACCTGGCCGTTCTTGACCAGCGGGCCGAAGCGTTCACCGAGGCCGTAGACGCTGGTCCCCACCCCCAACCCCAGCTGCTCGCGCAGGTAATGGGCCCCGGTCGTCGCGTCCCGCATGATGCCCATGCCCTTGGGGCCGCTGCTGGTGAGGACACGGCCGTGGGCGAGGAAGTCGACGTGCCAGGGCGTGGTGCGGCTGACCCGGATCGAGAGGGTGCCGGAGGTCAGGGTCGCGTGCTCGTCGTCGTACTCGGTGTGCGCCGTCAACTCCTCTCTCCGCACCTCGAATTGGGGGCTCTGCGGCTGCTCGCCCTGGAAGTGCGTGAACGTGACGCCGATGACGTCGGGCATCGGGGCGTGCGCGCTGATCGTCACGACCGGTCCCTTCAGCAGGTCGCCGCGGTGGCGGATGGGCTGGGTCGGCGCGTGGATGTCCAACGTGCCGTCGGCGTCCGTCACGTCGAGGACCTCGACCGGGTGGGCGGCGGTGACGCCCTCGCGCAACAGCCAGTAGCCGTCGGTGAACTTCACAGTCCGTACCCCTTCGTACCCCGTGTGGTGTCGAAGCGCTTCGACGGGCGAAGGTATGTGCCGCGTGCAAGCGAGTCAATGGGATATACGCGAATCGGCCCGGCGGGCCGTGGCCAGTGACAGCAGCAGCGCGCTCGTCGCCGCCGCGACCGGAACGCCGTACCCCGCCGTGGCCGACACGTGTTCCGCCGCCCAGCCGCCGGCCGCCGAACCGCAGGCGATGCCGCCGAGGAGACCGGTCACCGCGAGGGTCATGCCCTCGTTCAGGCGGCCCTCGGGGGTGCGGCTCTGGACCAGGGTCATGTTCGTGATCATCGTGGGCGCGGTGGCCATCCCGGCCACGAGCAGCGCACCCGCGAGGACGAGGAGCGAGCCGGTCAGGGCGGCGGCGAACAGGGGAAGCGTCATCAGGACCGTCATCGCGGCCAGACACCAGGGATGGCGCCGCTCGGCGGATCCGGCCGGCCGCAGCGCCCCGTACAGCAGACCGGCCGCGCACGACCCGGCCGCCTGGAGGGCGAGTACGGCACCGGCGGCCGTCCTGTGCCCCCGCTCGTCCGCGAAGGCGATCGTGACGACCTCCATCGACCCGAACACCGCACCCGTGGCCAGGCATACGGCGAGCAGCGGGCGCATCCCGGGGGCGCGCAGCGGAGACGTCCCGCGCTGGTGAAGCCCTTCGACGCGGGGCTGGACGGGTGGCTCGGTCGACCGCTGGGCGGCGAAGACGAGTACCCCGGTCATCATCAGCACCGCCCCGACCAGCGTGCCCGCCTCCGGGAACAACGCCCCGCAGAGGAAGGCCGCGAGGACCGGGCCCAGCATGAAACACAGCTCGTCGGCGGCCTGTTCGAAGGAGTTCGCGGTGTGCAGCGCCTCCTTGTCGCCCTTCTTGTCGCCGTCCAGGAGGTGGGCCCAGCGGGCGCGTGACATCCCGCCCGTGTTGGGAGTCGTGGCGGTGGCGGCGTACGCGGCGAAGAGGGTCCAGTCGGGGGCGCCGTAGTGCACGCAGAGCAGCAGGGCGAGGGAGCCGAGGGCGGCAAGTGCCGTGGCGGGTACGGCGATCCGGGCCTGGCCGTACCGGTCGACGAGCCGTGCGGTCCAAGGGGCGACCAGGGCCGTCGCGGCTAGCCCGGTCGCGGTGACGGCACCGGCGAGGGCGTACGAGCCGCGCGACCCGGCGATCATGATGACCGCGCTCACGCTGAACATGCCCATGGGCAGCCGGGCGATCAGGTTCCCGGCGGTGAAGGCGCGGGTGCCGGGGAGGGTGAAGAGGCGGCGGTACGGGCCGGGTGGGCGGGGCGTCCTACGGGGCGTTCGGGTGCGGGGGCCGAAGTCGGCGATGACCAGGGTGTCCTGGGTGACGGCGGGGAGTGGTCGGGGGCGGGTTTCCGGGTGAGGTGCGAGGCGGGGTTCGGGGCGTGGTCGAGGGGATGGCTGCGGCATGCGTCCACCGTCGCCCCGAGTCGATCACGGGGTCCAACACCTGTTCCCCGCCCATTCACGCACTCCTGTTGTAAGTTCGCCGGATGTCTGCGCCCGCCTCGCACCACTCCGCCCCGCACCACCTCGACCCCCGTCTCCTGCGCGCCTTCGTCACCGTGGCCGAGGAGCTGCACTTCACCCGGGCCGCCGCCCGCCTCTTCGTGGCCCAGCAGGCGCTGAGCCGTGACATCCGGCGCCTGGAACGGGAGTTGGGCGCCGATCTCTTCGTACGGTCGACCCGGCGGGTGACGCTGTCGGCCGACGGTGAGCGGCTGTTGCCGTACGCCCGGCGGGTGTTGGCCGCCCACGACGAGCTGCTGGCCGCGTTCGGGGAGGCCCGGCCGCTGCTGGTGGACCTGAACTCGCCGGGGCTCGCGACCGGGCGGCGGGTGCTGCACCGGGCGCGTGAACTCGCCCCGGAACACGAGCTGATGGCCCGGTTCGAGAGCGGACTCACCTTCGCGGCGGGGGAGTTGCTCGCGGGCCGGCTCGACGCGTCGTTCGGACGGTTCGCGGGCCTGGACCCGGTGCTGCGGGCCCAGCTGGACCAACAGCCCGTGCGCTACGAGCCGATGGCGATCGTGCTGCCCGAGGACCACCGGCTGGCGGCGCTGTCCGAGGTGCCGTTGGCCGCGCTGGCGGGGGAGACCGTGTACGCGGGTGCGGGAAAC
This sequence comes from Streptomyces sp. NPDC000878, assembly GCF_053599695.1. Taxonomy (NCBI): domain Bacteria; kingdom Bacillati; phylum Actinomycetota; class Actinomycetes; order Kitasatosporales; family Streptomycetaceae; genus Streptomyces; species Streptomyces sp. NPDC000878. Next base: position 13,526 of record NZ_JBSFMT010000095.1, read on the forward strand.
CCTCGTACACCGGAGTGGACCGATCTCGCACGTCAACTCTTCGAGGGGCGCGGGATCGACATCGCGCCACCCGCTCCGCTCGCTGTGGGCGACGAGGAGTTCCAGCGGATCATGGCCAAGATGCGGAACCCGATTCTCGTCGTGGTGGATTTCCCGCCCATGGCTCGAACAGTGTTGCGACCGCTGGTCGACCCTGTCCCGTTCTCGCCCGTGTCACTGGTGTGGCGGAAGGGGCTGGCGCATCCGGGAATCGACGCCCTTCGGCAGGCCGCGGCTCAGCTCGCGAGCGAGGAGGGGTGGCTGCGGAGGCCTGTTGGCGGGTGGATTCCGGCCACCGATCTCAACACCATTTCGGTGCGGAAGTGACACATGGCAAACATGGCACCTCCATCTGCGCTACATTCGAGGCCTGGGCGCAGTGTGATAAATGGGGGCGCTCGGACCGGATGGGGGTCCGGTTCGAACATTGATGTACGAATAACCCGGAATCGTACGCGCGCCCCGAAAGTTCCCGTGGGGGGATGTGCGTGCGTGTGAATAAGTGGCGTGAAGACACCCAACCGGAGTGGCCCGACAGCGAGGCCGAGTCCGGAACCCAGCAGCTTCCCGGAGTCGCTCCGGGTGGCACCGGCCCTGTTCCCCGGCAGAGACACGCCGGGGCACCGGTGCGCCCCGGGCGAGCCGGAGGCAGAGGCGCGCACGCCCAACCGCGTCGGGGCGAAACCGGAACGGCGGAACCGGCGGAACCGGTCGAGCAGACCGGCTCGGCTGATTCGATCGCGTCGCTTTCCAGCCGTCCCTGGGAGAACACCGCGGAGGCGGGTCACACCCACGACCCGCACGAAGTGACCGTTCAGCTCGACGGCGTCGGCCGGCAGCTGGAGGAACTCCTCGTACGGCAGGCCAAGGAGGGCGCGGACGCCGGTGCCGGTGACGGTCCCGTCTTCGTGGACGAGACCGGCCGCCGCAGCCGTCGCTACCGCCGGATGGGCATCGCCGTGGGCATCGCCTGCGCCGTGTACGCCGTCGTCATCGTCGGCACCCTTCTGTCCGGCAACTCGGACGCGCCCTGGCTGCCGGTACCGGGCCAGCAGGACGAGCAGCCGGCGGGCCAGGTCGACACCTCACCGCTGCCCGCCGAATCGGTGCTGCCGTCGGACTCGGCCGGGGTCACACCGACCCCGGAGGCGTCGGTCAGCGCGGGGGTCACGCCGTCGCAGGGGAGCACCGCCGTCACGCCGGGCGCCTCGTCCAGCGCCGCGAACCCCGGCCCGTCCGTCGAGCCCAAGCCCTCGGCCAGCGCCACCGTGCCCGGCCCGGGGACCACTTCGAGCGACCCGGACCCCGAGCCTTCCGCGACGGTGTCCAACTCGCCGGAGCCGAGCCCGACGGAGAGCAGCGGCCCCTCGCCCGACCCGTCGGAGTCACCGGCGACGGACGGCGGCACGGACGGCGGCACGGTCGCCGGCGGTACGACCGACCCGACCCCGATCGCCGAGAGCCCGGCCGAACCGAGCGCCACCGGCTCCACCGGAGACCCGGTCTCCGCGTCGGAGCCGGCCACCACGACGGCCTGACCACCCTCCGCCCCGCTCACCGCCGACCGCCGACTCCGTTCTGATCTGATCTCCTCGTCCCCGGAGAACAACCTCTGATGGCATCCCGCACCCGCCGCCGCGGCGCCCGGAACGACGCCACCGGCGCCGCCCGGCGCCGACGGCTGCCCATGCGCCTGCTGCTGCCCACGCTCATCCTGGTCGCCCTGATGGCGATGCTGATGCTGCGCGGGTACGTGCACAGCGAAATCCTCGCCGACCACCGCATCCAGACCGAGGCCTCCGCCGACCTAGTGCCGGAGAAGATCCTGGAGGGCGGCCCGGTCATCGACACCAGAAGCGGCCAGGCCACCAGTCTGCAGATGCCCGACCACCGCCTCGTCCTCACGTTCGACGACGGCCCGGACCCCGAGTGGACCCCGAAGGTCCTGGACGTCCTGAAGAGGTACGACGCGCACGCCGTCTTCTTCGTCACCGGCACGATGGCCTCGCGCTACCCGGAACTCGTCCGGCGGATGGTGAACGAGGGGCACGAGGTGGGGCTGCACACCTTCAACCACCCCGACCTCTCGCTCCAGTCGAAGAAGCGGATCGACTGGGAACTGTCCCAGAACCAGCTGGCGCTCGCCGGTGCGGCGGGCATCCGTACGTCGCTGTTCCGGCCGCCGTACTCCTCCTTCGCCGACGCCATGGACAACAAGTCGTGGCCGGTCACGGAGTACATCGGCAAGCGCGGCTACATCACCGTCGTCAACAACACGGACAGCGAGGACTGGCGCAAGCCGGGCGTCGACGCGATCATCCGCCAGGCCACCCCCAAGGGCGGCAAGGGCGCGATCGTCCTCATGCACGACTCCGGCGGCGACCGTCACCAGACCGTCGAGGCCCTGGACCGCTTCCTGCCCGACATGAGGAAGAAGGGGTACGACTTCCAGAACCTCACCGAGGCCCTGGACGCGCCCAGCGCGCACACCCCGGTCGCGGGCGTCGAACTGGCGAAGGGCAAGGCGTGGACCTTCCTGGTCCGGGCCTCCGACGGGATCACCGCCGTACTGGTCGTCGGTCTCGCGATCATCGGTGTCCTCGTGTTCGCCCGGTTCGGCCTGATGCTGCTGCTCTCCGTCCTGCACGCCCGCCGCACCCGCCGCCCCGACTTCAGCTGGGGCCCGCCGATCACCGAACCGGTGTCGGTGCTGGTCCCGGCGTACAACGAGGCCAAGTGCATCGAGGCCACCGTGCGGTCACTGATGCGCAGCGAGCATCCCATCGAGGTGATCGTCATCGACGACGGGTCGAGCGACGGCACGGCCCGCATCGTCGAGAACATGGGCCTGCCGAACGTACGCGTGGTGCGCCAGCTCAACGCGGGCAAGCCCGCCGCCCTCAACCGGGGTGTGGCCAACGCCCGTTACAACCTGATCGTGATGATGGACGGCGACACGGTCTTCGAGCCGGGCACCGTCCGTGAACTCGTCCAGCCGTTCGGCGACCCGCGCGTGGGCGCCGTCGCCGGCAACGCCAAGGTCGGCAACAAGGACTCCCTGATCGGCGCCTGGCAGCACATCGAGTACGTGATGGGCTTCAACCTGGACCGCCGTATGTACGACGTCCTGGGCTGCATGCCGACGATCCCCGGCGCGGTGGGCGCGTTCCGCCGCTCGGCCCTGAAGCGGGTCGGCGGGATGAGCGACGACACGCTCGCCGAGGACACCGACATCACGATGGCCCTGCACCGCGACGGCTGGCGGGTCGTGTACGCGGAGAACGCCCGCGCCTGGACCGAGGCCCCGGAATCCGTCCAGCAGCTCTGGTCCCAGCGCTACCGCTGGTCGTACGGCACCATGCAGGCGATCTGGAAGCACCGCCGCTCCGTCGTCGAACGGGGCCCGTCGGGCCGCTTCGGCCGCGTCGGCCTCCCCTTCGTCTCCCTCTTCATGGTGGTGGCCCCGCTCCTGGCTCCCCTGATCGACGTGTTCCTGCTCTACGGGCTGGTGTTCGGCCCGACCGAGAAGACCGTCTTCGCCTGGCTGGGCGTCCTGGCCATCCAACTGATCTGCGCGGCCTACGCGTTCCGCCTCGACCGCGAGAAGATGACCCACTTGATCTCGCTGCCCCTGCAACAGATCCTCTACCGCCAGCTCATGTACGTCGTCCTGCTCCAGTCCTGGATCACCGCCCTCACCGGCGGCCGGCTGCGGTGGCAGAAGCTGCGGCGCACCGGCGTCGTCGGCTCGGCCCCCGACGCCGTACCGGCCGCCCGGACGAGCGGCAGCGACAACAGGAGGCCCGTGGGATGACCCAGCCACCCCCGGCGACGGACACGACGTCCTCGCCGACGTACGACATCCCGCGCCGGCCGACGGCGGACGAACCGCCCGCCGCACCCCGGGCGAAGAAGCCCGGCCGCGACCGCTACCTGGACCTGCTCCGGAGCATCGCCCTGGTCCGGGTGGTCGTCTACCACCTGTTCGGCTGGGCGTGGCTGACGATCCTGTTCCCCTCCATGGGCGTGATGTTCGCGCTGGCGGGCTCGCTGATGGCCCGCTCCCTGAACCGCCCGGCGGCCGGGGTCATCAGGGGCCGGATCAGGCGCCTGCTGCCCCCGCTGTGGGCGTTCAGTGTGGTGGCGCTGACGCTGATGTTCATCGGCGGCTGGAACCCGACCAAGGATCCCGACCACGCCGGCACCTGGGGTCTGGTCGAACTCCTCAACTACATCGTCCCGATCGGCGCCCCGCCCTACCCCTGGAGCATCGGCTCCAAGTCGGGCGTGCTGGAGAACACCTGGGCGGTCCAGGCGGCGGGCCCGCTCTGGTACCTGCGGGCCTATCTGTGGTTCGTGATCGCCTCGCCGCTCCTCCTGTGGGCGTTCCGCCGGCTCCCGTGGGCGACACTGCTCGCCCCGCTGGCCCTGACGGCGGTGGTCGGTACGGGCCTGGTGAAGATCCCCGGGGAAACGGGCAACGCGGTGACGGACTTCGCGGTGTTCGGCGGCTGCTGGGTGCTGGGCTTCGCCCACCACGAGGGCCTGCTGAAGCAGATCCCGCGCTATCTGTCCGTGTCCTGCGCGGCCCTGATCATGGCTTTCGGCATCTGGTGGGCCTCGGGACACAAGGGCCCCGACGGCTGGGACCTCAACGACATCCCGCTGGCCCAGGCGACCTGGTCCTTCGGGTTCGTGGTGATCCTCCTCCAGTACTCCCCGTCGTGGCAGGAACTGCCGGGCCGCCTGGCGAAGTGGGACAAGCTGGTCACCCTCTCCAACAACAGGGCCGTCACGATCTACCTGTGGCACAACCTCCTGATCATGGCCACGGTTCCCCTGATCGACCTCCTGTACGAACTCCCCTTCATGTCCGAGGGGATGGTGTCCGCGCTGGACACGACGTACAACCTGTGGATGTTCCTCCTGGTCTGGCCCCTGATCGGCCTGACGATCCTGTCCCTGGGCTGGATCGAGGACGTCGCCGCCAAGCGAAGCCCACGGCTGTGGCCGAACGGGGCGAAGCGTGGGGGAGGGCGGCGGAGGGGTTGAGGGAGAGGTTGAGGGAGGGGGATCGGGGACGGCCGGCCCGGCACCTGACGGGTGCCGGGCCGCTCTGTGCCGCGTGCACGCGGTGAAGGTAAAGGGCAGCCCATGATTCGCTCTGGTGTCCGTCCCTCGCGCCCCGCTAACGTGTCGCTACCCCCGGCACCCCTTTTCTGTCGAGCGAGAGAACGAAGTTGAGCAAGGCACCGACAACACAGCCGTCCCCCGGGCGCGCGCCGGTCTTCGGACTGGTCACGCCCGAGGACTGGTACCGCATCCCGCTCCAGCCCCGAGAACGCCTCGAAGCGTCCGTGAACGCCCTGATCAAGCGGCAGTTCGCGGGCGTCGACGACCAGCCGATCCTGCGCCGCAAGACGGAGGAACAGCTCCTCGACACCGCCGGGGCAGGCGTCGAGCAGGGCGGCGTCGTGCTGTACCTGTCGTTCCTGGAGGTCGGCGGCATCCCGCTGTCCGCCTCCCTCCTCGTCTCCCACCTCCACCGGAGGTTCGACGGCCTGGACGCCGTCGCCGCGCTCGCCGGTTCGGGCGAGGTCGAGCTGACGAGGCTGCCCGCCGGACGGGCGGCCCGGCTGGTCAGGCGCGAGCGGACGAAGCAGTCGCGGAAGCTGGGCTCCGAGTTCGAGGACACCATCGTCGAGTACTTCGTCCCGGTCCCGGACCGCGACGAGGTGCTGATGCTGACCTTCAGCACTCCGCTGGAGCCCGTCGCGGACGCCATGGTGGGGCTGTTCGACGCGGTGGCCGGTACTTTGCGCTGGCAGAGAACCAGCAAGGTGGAAGACAACGCAGGACACAACGGGGAGGAAGAAGAGGGATGGGCGAGCGACTGAGGGTCGACCTGGCCGACCTGGAGAAGGCCGGCACCGGTCTGCGGACGGTGGCGACCGAGCTGGAAGGGCTCGACAAGCTCATGGACGCGTACGACCGCCGTACCGTCGGGCACCAGCAGCTCCACGAGCGGCTGCAGGACTTCTCGGACGGCTGGGACGACAACCGCAAGAAGATGATCGAGGAGATCCAGGGACTCGGGAAGGTCGCCCACGAGTCCGCCAAGGCGTACAAGGAACTCGACACCGCCCTGTACGACGCGCTGACGGGCAAGGGGAAGAAGAAGTGAGCCGCCCGGCGGACAACCGGTGGGAGGTGCTGGGGGAGAGCGGTGACCCGGTGCCCGGTGACGTCCACGACCTCCAGGCCCTCGCTCGCCGGTTCGAGGCCACCGCCAAGACCATCACCGAGACCACCGAGGCGCTGCGCCGGCTCGGAAACCTGGAGAGCTGGGACTCCGAGGCCGGAAAGGCCTTCGCCGAGAAGGCCGGCGACACGGCGAAGACGGTCGGCAAGGCACACGACCGCTACGCCGACGCCGCGTCCGCGCTGAAGACGTACTACACCGACCTGGAGACCATCCAGGAGGACGCCGACAAGCTCCTGCGCGACGCGGAGACGAAGAGCGGCGACCTGACCACGGCCAGGTCCGGTGCCGACAACCCGCCCAAGGGCACCACGGACGCCGAGCAGAAGAAGCTCGACAAGAAGGTGACCGGCATCCAGGAGGGCCTGGACGGCCTGCGCGGACAGCTCGCCGCCGTGAAGACCCGCCACAAGGAGGCCGGCGACAAGGCGGCCAAGGCGATCCACGACACGACGGAGGGCGACGGTCTCAACGACGGGTGGCTGGACGATCTGCGGGACTCGCTGAAGATCATCAGTGAGATCTCGGGGGCGATCGCGGCGGTCTGCGGACTCGCGGCGCTGGCGGTCGGCTGGATCCCGATCATCGGCCAGGCCCTCGCGGGAGTGCTGGGCACGATCGCCTTGGTGATGACGGTCGTCTCACTCGTCTGTCACGTTCTGCTCGCCATCAACGGAGACGGGTCGTGGGGCGATGTGGCGATCGACGTCCTCGGACTGGCGACGTTCGGCATCGGACGCGTCTTCACCACGGGGTCCAAGCTCGCGGCCACCGTCGGGCGCAGCCGGGTCTGGAATGCCGCGAATCAGTACGTCCGCGCCTGGAACCCGGGAATGAACTCGCGCGGGACGCGTGCGCTCGTCGAGTCGATGGTCGGGCCGCGCGCCGGAGCCGTCGACAACGTGGTGCTGCCCGACGTGTCGTTGGCAGCCGCCTTCAAGGGCTTGCCGAGGTCCTTCGCGGACGACCTGAGCACGATCGGCAGCAACTGGCGGGGACTGTTCAGGGGAAGCGACAACGGAGCCGCGTTCCGCAACGCCTATGACACGGCGGGAGTGCGTGGCGTGGCCAGCCTGTACGGGGGACCGGGCCTGGTCGACGAACTCGGGCGCATGAAGAACATCGACGCGTCGGATCTCGCCTTCATCGGTACGCCCGACGCCTTCAAGCAGGCCATCGCGTACAACTCGGTGTCGCTCGGCGGTACGGCGACGGGGGCGACATCCGATGCCGTGAGCTTCGCCGGGCTGTTCGGCGGCGACCCGGAGATCGACGTCACCGGCTCCGACGCCTCGCTGGCCGGGAGGTGACGTCCATGGTCACGAACGACTGGCGGCAGTGCCGGGTCGTGCTGCCCGCCCCGCAGAACTGGCTGGTCCTGGATCTGCGCAGCGAGGACCCCGAGACCTGGGCCCGCGAGGTCGCGGCAGAGCACCTGGCCGAGGACGCGCCCGTCGAGGCGCGCGACGCGTTCGCCACGGACGTCCTGTGGTACTGGGGCGTGGCGGTCCGACAGCGGGCGCTGTGCGCTGCGGTGCTGGCTCCACCGGAGAGCGCGGTCATCGCCTCGTACTCCGTCCGGGAGCTGAGAATCCCGCTGGAGTCCCTCTCCGTCGGGGCCTTTCGTGCCGAGGCGGCCCGTGCGGAGGGTCCGTACTTCGGCGAGCAGGGGCTCACGGAGGTCGAGCTGCCGCTGGGACCGGCCCTCAGGGTCCACCGCCTGGAGCCGACGGCGCCGGACAGCGACAGCGGCACCATCGTGGAGGGGGTGCTCCACTATGTTCTGCCGCGCCAGTACCCCACGGCTCTGGAATGCAGGTTGCTGTGGTCGACCCTGGGCTTCGGCGGGGAACTGGAGAAGATCGCCGACGAGCTGGCGGACTCAGTCCTTCTGGAGTGAGACCGACGGACGGAGGGACCCTGGGCGGCGCTTTCCGATCATGCCGCCCAGGCCGATCTTCTCCCAGGGGAACAGCATCAGCGGCACGTAGCTGAAACCGATGACGACGACGGCGACGAAGGTGGTGATCTGCTGAGGCAGGAGCCACCCCAGTTGGGAGACGACGATGGCCAGGACGAACACGTAGACGTCGAAGAGGATCAGCCCGAGAACCTTCTTCGCGGCCGAGCCCGCCCCCATCCGGGGATCGTCCTCGGTGCCCCACACCATGGCGATCAGAATCAGCGGCAGGAACAGCCCGGGAGCCCCCCCGATGGCGATTCCGCCGATGATCAGGGCACCCTGCCCGTCCTCATGAATCAGGGGCGACAGAGGCGTGGAGTCCCCCAGCCTCAGCATCAGGTACACGCAAGCGAACGCCCCGCCCATCGTCGTCGCGAAGACGACGAGGAACGCCACCGCGAAGCGCACGTTCCCGGCGAAGGTGCGCTTGGCGGGCTGCACCTTGGGCCTGTCGGACCTGGACTCGGCGGACATGGACTCTCCCGTTCCCTGTGTGGGGTCCGGTAGAGGATAGCGGGGCACCGGGACCCCCAGGAGTGGCCCGCCGTGCTCTGGCCGTGACCTCCGTCTGCGTAACCTCTCATCCCACCTCCTCGCGGGGTGAGAGCAAAGTTCCCTTCCGGTCACCCACAGCCACAGGGTGGAAACGCGCTCTGCCTACCTTCGGGACTCATCACCGCTCAGCACCCCGACAAGAACCACCCGAGCCCCGGACCACCGTGGAGGCGTCATGACAGCCCCTAGTTCAGCCCCCGCACCCGGCAGGGGAGGCCGCTGGATCGAGCACTGGGATCCCGAGGACGAGGCCTTCTGGAACGCGACCGGAGAGAAGGTCGCCCGCCGCAACCTGTTCTTCTCCGTCCTCTCCGAGCACATCGGCTTCTCCATCTGGACGCTGTGGTCCGTGATGGTGCTGTTCATGGGACCGGAGTACGGGCTCACCCCGGCGGACAAGTTCTTCATCGTGTCGATGGCGACCGCCGTCGGCGCCGTCGTCCGCGTCCCCTACACCTTCGCCGTCGCCCTCTTCGGTGGCCGGAACTGGACCATCGTCTCCGCGGCGCTGCTCCTCATCCCGACGATCGCGGCGTTCATCGTCATGGAACCGGGGACGTCCTTCGGCACGTTCCTCGTCTGCGCCATGCTCGCCGGCATCGGCGGCGGCAACTTCGCCTCCAGCATGACCAACATCAACGCCTTCTTCCCGCTCCGCAAGAAGGGCTGGGCGCTCGGCCTCAACGCGGGCGGCGGCAACATCGGTGTCCCGGTCGTGCAGCTGATCGGCCTCGCGGTCATCGGCGCGAGCGGCGGACCGCGCGTACTCCTCGGGATCTACATCCCGTTCATCGTCGTCGCCGCGGTCCTCGCGGCCCTCTACATGGACAACATCACGTCCCTGAAGAACGACACCGGCGCCGCCAAGGACGCCGTCAAGGACGCGCACACCTGGATCATGTCCTTCCTCTACATCGGGACGTTCGGGTCGTTCATCGGCTACAGCTTCGCGTTCGGGCTCGTCCTCCAGACGCAGTTCGGCCGTACGCCGCTCCAGTCCGCGTACGTCACCTTCATCGGCCCGCTGCTGGGCTCGCTGATCCGTCCCGTCGGCGGCTGGCTCGCCGACCGCTACGGCGGCGCGAAGATCACGCTGTGGAACTACGTCGGCATGGCCGCCGCCACCGGTGTCATCGTCATGGCGTCCATGGAGAAGTCGCTGCCGCTGTTCACCACGGCCTTCATCGCCCTGTTCGTCCTCACCGGCCTCGGCAACGGCTCGACGTTCAAGATGATCCCCGGCATCTTCCACGCCAAGGCCCTGGCCAAGGGGCTGGACGGTGAGGCAGCCGCGGCGTACGGCCGTCGCCTGTCCGGTGCCTCCATGGGGCTCATCGGTGCGGTGGGCGCGCTCGGCGGCCTCGGTATCAACCTCGCGTTCCGCCAGTCCTTCCTGAGCGTCGGCTCCGGCACCGGTGCCTTCGTCGGCTTCCTCGCCTTCTACGGGGTCTGCTTCCTTGTCACCTGGGCTGTATACCTTCGCCGCCCGGCCGGCGCACAGGCCACAGCGGCCACGGCCTCCGAGACAAAGCCCCAGCTCAGCTACGCCGAGGTGTGACACCCACCCGAAGCGGCTTAAGTAACACCAGCGACATGAACCCGAACCGAGCCTGTCACGCGCCGTTGACAGGCTCGTTCGGCACGACAGTGCCGGATGTGACCCGACTGCGGGACGAGAGCCATGTACGACGAAGAGCAGCGACCAGTACGACCGGCCCAACCTGACCACGGTCCCCTCGCGGGGTTCACCGTGGGTGTCACGGCCGCGCGTCGGGCCGATGAACTCGGGACACTCCTCCAGCGGCGGGGCGCGGCCGTCGTACACGCGCCCGCTCTGCGGATCGTGCAGCTCGCCGACGACAGCGAGCTGCTCGCGGCCACCAAGCAGCTCATCGCCCAGGCGCCGGACATCGTCGTCGCCACCACCGCCATCGGCTTCCGGGGCTGGATCGAGGCCGCCGACGGCTGGGGGCTCGGCGAGGACCTGCTCGCCTGTCTCGGCGGGGTCGAGCTGCTGGCGCGCGGCCCCAAGGTCAAGGGCTCCGTCCGGGCCGCCGGGCTCACCGAGCACTGGTCGCCGTCCTCCGAGTCCATGGCCGAGGTGCTCGACCGACTCTTGGAGGAGGGTGTCGAGGGGCGCCGTATCGCCATCCAGCTGCACGGCGAGCCTCTGCCCGGGTTCGTGGAGTCGCTGCGGGCGGCGGGCGCGGAGGTCGTCGGTGTGCCCGTCTACCGGTGGATGCCGCCGGAGGACATCGGCCCCGTCGACCGGCTCCTCGACGCCACCGTCTCGCGCGGCGTGGACGCGCTCACCTTCACCAGCGCCCCCGCCGCCGCGTCCCTTCTCTCCCGGGCGGAGCACCGGGGGATGCTCCCGGAACTCCTCGCCGCCCTCCACCACGACGTGCTCCCCGCGTGCGTGGGCCCGGTCACCGCGCTGCCGCTCCAGGCCCACGGAGTCGACACGGTCTCCCCCGAACGTTTCCGCCTGGGCCCCCTGGTCCAACTCCTCTGCAAGGAACTCCCGTCCCGCGCAAGGGCGTTGCCCATCGCCGGCCACCGCGTCGAGATCCGCGGCCACGCGGTCCTGGTGGACGGCGCCCTACGCCCCGTACCCCCGGCCGGCATGTCCCTGATGCGGTCCCTGTCCCGCCGCCCGGGCTGGGTCGTGGCCCGAGCGGAACTCCTCCGGGCCCTGCCCGGAGCCGGCCGAGACGAACACGCGGTAGAAACAGCGATGGCCCGCCTACGCACCGCCCTGGGCGCCCCCAAACTCATCCAAACGGTAGTAAAACGCGGCTACCGCCTGGCCCTGGACCCAGCAGCGGACGCGAAGTACTCCGACGGGTAGTTCCTTCGGGTAGTTCCTTCGTCTGCGGGTCCGTGGGGGCTGGTCGCGCAGTTCCCCGCGCCCCTATCGGGGGGTGACGCGTGGTTTCTTCGTCCGCGCGCCGGTGGGGGCCGAGCGCGCAGTTCCCCGCGCCCCTGACGGGGCGCGCTGCACTCGGCGTGCTGGTCGGGGGCTGAGCCCCTGTCGGGGCCTGGCCGCAACGCGCCCGATAGGGGCGCGGGGAACTGCGCGACCAGCCCCCACGGACCCGCAGACAAAGAACCGCCTGTCCCGCGGAGCGACCCCCACAGGGCCGCAGACGAAGAACTGCCTGTCCCGCGGAGCGTTTCGCGCAGCCGAGGGGTTCCGGCCGCGACACGGGCCAGGCACTGTAGAGGCAACGGTTCCCCCTGCCCCCGTCACTGGCATCCGCATCGGAGACGACCGTGGCCACAGCCTCGTACGAGCTGCGTTTCGACGCCGGGCGGATCTGCCTGGACCTCCTCGCGACCACCCACCCCGACGAGCGGATCGGCGCAGTCGAGCCGCTCCGTGCCTGGATCCTCGGCTCCGGGCTCGTCCCGGCAGACACACCCCTGCGCCACGCCGACGCCTCCTGGGTCACGGACTTCCGCGAACTCCGGGACCTGACCGGCCAGTTGGTGCGAAACCCCGCAGCCGCCGACCCGCACCTCCTCGACCGCCTCAACGACCTCGCCCGCCCCGCGACCCCGGCGCCCCGCGTGGTCCGCGCCGAAGACGGCACGCTCGTACGGGAGTTGCACGGGCCGCCCGGCTGCGCGGCCCTGCTCGGCGTGGTCGCCCGGGACGCCGTGGAGCTGCTCACCGACCCCGTGGCACGCGCCTGCCTGCGTCAGTGCGAGGGCGACAACTGCCCGATCGTCTACCTCGACACCTCCCGGGGAAGACGGCGCAGATGGTGTTCCAGTGAAATCTGCGGCAACCGGGAGCGGGTCGCGAGGCACCGCCGACGGGCCGCCCTCGCACGCGCGTAGACCGTTCGCCGGCCACTCACAGTTCACTCATAGCGGGCCTGTCGGGCGGAATCGGACCCACCAACTCCCGCAGGTTGCAGTGACGTTGATTACACGTGAGTTTCCAGTCGGCGCGCCGCGGGCATCGCCGTGATCTTGCCAATGTGGCGGAAACGTAAAGCACTTGCGGCGGGAATGTGCTCCCTTGTCCCTCACGTCTCGTCCAGATAAAGAAAGTTGTGGTCGCACGTTGAACATCCCGCACCGCCCTTCCGTACCTCGGGGGGAGCGACCGACTGGGGGAACCCGGGACAGCGGAGGTGGGCGTGCGCAAGGATTCCGTCGTGGCCAATGAACGAGCACCGAGGGCCCGACATCGCATGTCCCAGCCCTCGGAACCCGACGAGGACTTGATGCGTGCGCTGTACCGAGAGCACGCAGGGCCTCTCCTGGCATATGTCCTCAGGCTGGTCGCCGGAGACCGGCAACGAGCCGAGGACGTCGTGCAGGAGACGCTCATCCGTGCCTGGAAGAACGCCGGTCAGCTCAATCGAGCAACCGGTTCGGTACGCCCCTGGCTGGTGACGGTCGCCCGGCGCATCGTCATCGACGGCCACCGCAGCCGGCAGGCCCGGCCGCAGGAGGTGGACCCGTCGCCGCTGGAGGTCATCCCCGCGGAGGACGAGATCGACAAGGCGTTGTGGCTGATGACGTTGTCGGACGCGCTGGACGACCTGACCCCTGCCCACCGGGAGGTCCTGGTCGAGACCTATTTCAAGGGGCGTACCGTGAACGAAGCCGCCGAAACGCTGGGCATACCCAGCGGAACGGTGCGCTCACGGGTGTTCTACGCCCTGCGTTCGATGAAGCTCGCACTGGAGGAGCGGGGGGTGACGGCATGAGCATTTACGGGGGGTTCGGAGCGGGTAGTCCTGGTTCCATGCGAGGAATGCAGGGTTCCCAGGGACCGAACGAACACGAGACCGTAGGCGCCTACGCCCTCGGCATCCTCGACGACGCGGAGGCCACGGCCTTCGAAGCACACCTCGCCGGGTGCGAGTGGTGCGCCCAGCAGCTCGACGAGCTGGCCGGGATGGAACCGATGCTGGCCGCCCTCGCGGACCTGCCCGGTGCCCAGGGAACCCCTGCCATCGGCGAGTCGCTGTCCGCCCGCCCGAGTCCGCAACTGTCGACCAGACTGGTGGACGAGGTCGCGGAACGGCGTGCGAGCAAGCGTCGGCGCAGCTTCTACATGGTGGCCGCCGCGGCAGCCCTCATCATCGGCGGCCCGGCCACGGTGTTCGCGACGACCAGCGGCAACACCAGCAACGAGGCCGCACCCGCGCCGTCGTCGTCGGTGGCGAAGGCCACTGGTTCCGCCCAGGAAGCCTTCGCTCTCATGACCGACCGGGTCTCCGCCACCGACCCCACCACCAAGGTCACCGCGACCGTGGCGATGGACTCGAAGGGCTGGGGTGTCGGCGCGGTCCTGGAGCTGGCCGGCGTCAAGGGCCCGCTGAAGTGCTCCCTCGTCGTCGTCGGCAAGGACGGCTCGCGCGAGACGATGTCCAACTGGTCCGTCCCGAAGTGGGGTTACGGCATCAAGGACTCGACGAACGCGGAGGCCCGCAACCCGCTCTACATCCACGGCGGAACGGCCTTCACCGCCGACGAGATCGACCACTTCGAGGTCGTCACCTCTGCCGGCGAACAGCTTGTCGAGGTCGACGCCTGACCTCGCCCGCAGCACTCCGGCAGTAGCCCGTCCGTAGTCCCGCAGTAGTCCCACAGCTCGCTCCGCGACCGCCCCAGGACGCCTCGTACGAAGACTCGTACGGTGTCCTGGGGCGGTTGCGTAGCTTCAAGGCCCTCCTTTCGCGTACGGTTGACGGCTGCCCAGCACGTCAGAAGGGGGCCCGGTGGCCGCTCAGGCTCAGCAGGAAACGGCGCTCGTACCGGTCGAGGACTCCTCACTGCAGGACTCCGTCCGCGACCGCGAGATCAGCGTCGAACAGGAACACCTGGACCGGGTGTACCGGCGTCTTGAGGAGAAGATCAACGAGGCCGAGTTCCTCATGCACGACGCGGCCAAGCGAGGCCAGGTCGGCACCCCCGGCGCGCTCGCCGAACGGGACGCCCAGGTGTTCCGCGCCGGCATCCACCTCAACAGGCTGAACAACGAGTTCGAGGACTTCCTCTTCGGCCGTATCGACCTGCTGCGGGGGATGGACGGCAAGAAGGGCCCGGACGGCGCCTACACGGCCGTGGAGGCCGCGGAAGGGGCCGTGAGCCCCGACGGCACCGCCGACATCGCCGAGACCCTCCACATCGGCCGTATCGGCGTCCTCGACGAGGACTACTCGCCCCTCGTCATCGACTGGCGCGCCCCGGCCGCCGCGCCCTTCTACCGCTCGACCCCGGTCGATCCGGGCCGGGTGGTCCGCCGCCGCGTCATCCGCTCCAAGGGCCGGCGTGTCCTCGGCGTCGAGGACGACCTGATGCGCCCCGAGCTGACGGCGTCCCTGGACGGCCAGGAGCTCGCGGTGATCGGCGACGGCGCCCTGATGGCCGCGCTCGGCCAGGCCCGCAGCCACACCATGCGGGACATCGTGTCGTCCATCCAGGCCGAACAGGACCTGGTGATCCGCGCCCCCGCCGCCTCGGTGACGTACGTCGAGGGCGGCCCGGGCACCGGCAAGACGGCCGTCGCCCTGCACCGCGCCGCCTACCTGCTCTACCAGGACCGGCGCCGGTACGCGGGCGGCATCCTGATCGTCTCGCCCACGCCCCTGCTCGTGGCGTACACGGAGGGAGTCCTGCCCTCCCTCGGTGAGGAGGGCCAGGTCGCGATCCGCGCCATCGGCTCCCTCGTCGACGGCGCCGAGGCCACGCTGTACGACTCCCCGGCCGTGGCCCGCGCCAAGGGCTCGTACCGCATGCTCAAGGTGCTGCGGAAGGCCGCGCGGGGCGCCTTGGAGCGCAACGACCAGTCCACTGCGACCACCCGCCTGAGGGTCGTCGCCTTCGGCCGCCGTATCGAACTGGAGGCCCCCGAACTGGCCCGCGTCCGCGAGTCGGCGCTCAGCGGCACGGCCCCCGTCAACCTATTGCGCCCCCGCGCCCGCAAGCTCCTCCTGGACGCCCTGTGGGCCCGCTCGGGCGCCCAGGGCCGGCACACCGACCCGGAGCTGGCCGCGGAACTCCGCTCCTCCTTCGACGAGGACGTCACGACCGAGGACGACTTCATCGCGTTCCTCGACGCCTGGTGGCCGGAACTGACCCCCGCCTCCGTCCTCACGGCCATGTCCGACGAACGCCGCCTCGGCCGCTGGGCCCGCCGCATCCTGAACCCGGGCGAGGTCCGCCGGGTCGCCCGCTCCCTCAAGCGCGACGGCCTCTCGGTCCACGACGTGGCCATGCTCGACGAACTCCTCGCGATCCTCGGCACCCCGGCCCGCCCCCGCAAGCGGCGCGACCTGGACCCCCTGGACCAGCTCACCGGCCTCGAAGAACTGATGCCGGTACGGGAGGAGTCGCAGCGCGAACGCGCCGAGCGGCTCGCCCAGGAGCGCACCGAGTACGCCCACGTCATCGTCGACGAGGCCCAGGACCTCACCCCGATGCAGTGGCGCATGGTCGGCCGCCGGGGCCGGCACGCCACCTGGACGGTCGTCGGCGACCCGGCCCAGTCGTCCTGGTCCGACCCCGACGAGGCGGCCGAGGCGCGCGACGAGGCCCTCGGCACCCGCCCGCGCCGCCGCTTCACCCTCACCGTCAACTACCGCAACCCGGCCGAGATCGCCGAACTGGCCGCCAAGGTCCTGGCCCTGGCGATGCCGGGCTCGGAGTCCCCGAGGGCGGTCCGCTCGACGGGAGTGGAGCCGCGTTTCGTAGCTGTACGAGGCTCCCTGGCCAAGTCCGTCAGGGACGAGGCCGCCCGTCTCCTGGACCTCGTCGACGGCACCGTGGGCGTCGTGGTGGCCATGAACCGCCGCGAGGAGGCCGCCCGCTGGCTGGCGGGCCTGGGCGACCGCGTGGTGGCCCTGGGCAGCCTGGAGGCCAAGGGACTGGAGTACGACGCCACCGTGGTCGTCTCCCCGGCCGAGATCGCCGACGAGAGCCCGGCCGGCCTGCGCGTGCTGTACGTCGCCCTGACCCGGGCAACGCAGCAGCTCACGGTCGTGTCGGCGGACCGCGACGAGCCCGACGCACGAGGGGTGCCTGATCTTCTCCGTGACTGATGCCAAGACTGTGGCCGATGGGAATTGCCTTACGGGGATCGTTTGTTACCGTTGACGTGGCACCGGCTCGATCCAAGCCCCCGGGCCCAACCTTCGTCGCTACGAGCGACCACTTGCCGCGAGGCGAGCATGGCGGGTCGGTGCCACTTGAACGCAGAAGGCACGTGAAGAGGTCCACGTCACCTGGTGACGTGGACCTCTTTTTTGCTGACGTTTTTTGCTGAAGAACTTATTGAGAACAAAACGTTCGCAATCGAGGCCCCGCTACCAGCTACTCAACGGTAGGTGCGACGATCGGACGGCAAACCAAGCATCAGGGTGAAAGCAGAAGGAAGTCGGCCATGGCAACGGCGCCCAGCGTCTCCTACTCGATCACGGTCCGGTTGGAGGTGCCCGCGAGCGGAACCGCGGTCTCTCAGATCACCACGGCCGTGGAGTCCCACGGAGGCTCGGTGACCGGCCTCGACGTCACCGCCTCCGGCCACGAACTGCTCCGGATCGACGTCACCATCGCGGCCACCTCGACCGCGCACGCCGACGAGATCGTCCAGCAGCTGCGCGGCATCGAGGGCGTCAGCCTCGGCAAGGTCTCGGACCGTACGTTCCTCATGCACCTCGGCGGCAAGATCGAGATGCAGTCCAAGCACCCCATCCGCAACCGTGACGACCTCTCGATGATCTACACCCCGGGCGTGGCCCGCGTGTGCATGGCGATCGCCGAGAACCCCGAGGACGCCCGCCGCCTCACCATCAAGCGCAACACCGTCGCGGTCGTCACCGACGGCTCCGCGGTCCTCGGCCTCGGCAACATCGGCCCCATGGCCGCCATGCCGGTCATGGAGGGCAAGGCGGCCCTCTTCAAGCGCTTCGCCGACATCGACGCCTGGCCGATCTGCCTGGACACCCAGGACACCGACGAGATCGTCACGATCGTCAAGGCCATCGCCCCGGGCTTCGCCGGCATCAACCTCGAGGACATCTCGGCCCCGCGCTGCTTCGAGATCGAGGCCCGCCTCCGCGAGGCCCTCGACATCCCCGTCTTCCACGACGACCAGCACGGCACCGCGATCGTCGTCCTCGCCGCCCTCACCAACGCCCTGCGCGTCACGGGCAAGGCGATCGGCGACATCCGGGTCGTCATGTCCGGCGCCGGCGCGGCCGGTACGGCCATCCTCAAGCTGCTCATCGCGGCGGGCGTCAAGCAGGCGGTCGTCGCCGACATCCAGGGTGTCGTCCACGCGGGCCGCGCGGACCTGGTGAACGCGGCCCCCGACTCCCCGCTGCGCTGGATCGCCGACAACACCAACCTGGAGGGCCTCACCGGCACCCTCAAGGAGGCCGTGCGCGGCGCCGACGTCTTCATCGGCGTCTCCGCCCCGAACGTCATCGACGGCGACGACGTGGCCGCGATGGCGGACGACGCGATCGTGTTCGCGCTCGCGAATCCCGACCCCGAGGTCGACCCGGCGATCGCCCGTCAGACGGCGGCCGTCGTGGCCACCGGGCGCTCGGACTTCCCGAACCAGATCAACAACGTGCTGGTCTTCCCGGGTGTCTTCCGCGGCCTCCTGGACGCGCAGTCCCGCACGGTCAACACCGAGATGATGCTCGCGGCGGCCACCGCACTCGCGAACGTCGTCACCGAGGACGAGCTGAACCCCAACTACATCGTGCCGAGCGTCTTCAACGACAAGGTCGCGGGCGCGGTGGCGGGTGCGGTGCGCGAGGCGGCGAAG
The DNA here is from genome assembly GCF_053599695.1 of Streptomyces sp. NPDC000878. NCBI lineage: Bacteria > Bacillati > Actinomycetota > Actinomycetes > Kitasatosporales > Streptomycetaceae > Streptomyces > Streptomyces sp. NPDC000878. The sequence continues at coordinate 32,147 of NZ_JBSFMT010000095.1, forward strand.
GCCGCGGCGGCTGCCGAGTAGGCGCCCACACGGGCAGACGCGCACAATATGTGACGGTTGCCACGGGCCCCCGTACCGGCGCGTCGGGGGCACCCCGCCCCCGGGCGCCTCTAGGGTGGCGGCCAGACTCACCCCGCCCGGCCCCGGCCGGTAACGCTTTCCAGGTGACTTCCAAGGGTGTTCGTGTGACTCCCAGGGGTGCCGGATTGGCTTTCCCGCCGCAGGTGGGGGCAGGATGCGTCTTCGGGCGCGAGGGTCCGACGACGGACCCGGGTCCGGGGACCCACCGAGGACCCTGGCAACATCGGCTTCGCTGTGCCCGCCATGCGGCTCCGCCGCGGGGCACGCCTCAACAGCAAGAAGAACACGGGAGTAACGACATGAACCGCAGTGAGCTGGTGGCCGCGCTGGCCGACCGCGCCGAAGTGACTCGCAAGGACGCCGACGCCGTGCTGGCCGCGTTCGCCGAGACCGTCGGTGAGATCGTCGCCAAGGGCGACGAGAAGGTCACCATCCCCGGCTTCCTGACCTTCGAGCGCACCCACCGTGCCGCTCGCACCGCGCGCAACCCGCAGACCGGCGACCCGATCAACATCCCCGCCGGCTACAGCGTCAAGGTCTCCGCGGGCAGCAAGCTGAAGGAAGCGGCCAAGGGTAAGTAAGGGCGCCTGTTCGCCGTTTTTGGCTTGGCGCCGTGGGCGACTGCCGGCCCGTCGTGGCTGGTCGCGCAGTTCCCCGCGCCCCTTAAGGGGCGCTGTAGTTGACGCCGATGGGGCGGTCACCGCCACGTCGTCGGCGTCGGCTGGCTCTACCACCAGCCCCAACACCACGGCGCCGG